>JBAUFS010000025.1:0-23930 GCA_049679255.1 Candidatus Rhabdochlamydia sp. | reverse complement strand
CACACCTTACTACTGGAACTGCTTCTGTTGCAGAATTAACAATTCATGGCCTTGGACTAGTCCTTACCTCTTATCCATCTTCAGAATGGAGTCTACGCGGACGGGCCCTTCTTAAACGAATTCCTTTACAGGTTGCGGGGCTAGTCATTGCTTTTCCAGTAGCATCGATAATGAATGCCGTTATCATTGCTAGAGAGCCAAAGTTTTATATACTGAGCAACAGTGAGTACATGAAAGTAAATCGGCGTCATCTAGAAGCAGGAACAATTGGAACTCCAGCCTACGAAACTGAATCACAAAGAGCTAAGGGAATAGCCAAAGAAAAGCTAATTGACTGGCAAGAAGAAAATGAGGATTGATGCGCAATGTCTACCCCTATCTCTCATTCAGAAAAATTAGGTTACCGAATTGAATATTCAATATTTACTAACTATGAATTTTTATCTCATCTAGAAAACAGCCGTAATTTAGAAGAGTATTAAGATAAGTCATATTAATATATTTAATTGAGAAAAAACCCTATTTGTTTTATCTTTTTATAAAAAAATAGGGTTTTTATGACATTATTGAATTCAATACTTCTCCCTTTTCAAGCCGGTTATGAAAATATCATTACAGCTTCTGGCAAGCCCAGAGAACTAATCGCTATAAAACGCATCTTCGAAGATAACCACTATAAATACAATCTACAATCGGATAACAGCCTGCTTTCTTGGCAGGGCAGAGTTAGTATGCTTATCAAAGGGATTGCCCTTTGCCTTCCACTTATTGGGCATATTACAAGTATTGCTCTACGCTCCTTCTCTTCCTCTATCTTTCCTGAGATGCCTTTAGACTTTGCTATAAAATGTTCCCCTGAACAAAAACTTGAAATTGCTAAATGCATTTATGCAGATAGACCAGAAGTGATAAACGAAGCCACCCGCCTAGCATTAGCAAACATCTTAGCTAATGATGAAGATGGGTTAAATCTCGTGATCGATAATATCGACCAGCTAGATCCTATCAAGGATATCAAACTTACCCGAAAAATCATATCTAAGGGTATCGAACCTACTAAAAAAATTATTCAACAAAATCCAGAGATATTAGAACAAATTAAAAGCCATTTTGCTAAGCAAATACTACAAAGAAATCCTACAGATTGTAAATTTATTACTACTTTGTTTGATTCCTTAAATCTTAACGAAGACTCGGCAAAAAAAGTCATTAAAGAAATCATTTTACAAGCAAAAGAAGTCAAGCTTTCACATCAAATGCAAGCAGCAATTATTCATGTTCTAAACAACCGTACAACTGATGACTTTATTAAACAGCTTCTAACAGATGGTGCTATCAATATAGCCTTAGCAGATATTTTACTAAGCAGTGAAAAGGGCTGTAATCTTGTAATTGCTAATATCAGCAGTATAAAACTTTTTCAAGATACAGTCTTTACTCGAAAATTATTTCAGAAAAATCCGATACCAAAAGAGATTAAGCAGCATCTCGCCAAGCAAATACTTGAAATTGTCCCTACTGACAGGGGATTTATTATTCATATATTTGATCATTTACAACTTAATGCGAATTCTCAAACAGAGGTTATTAAGGAACTTCTTTATCAAATGCGTTCCTCTTCAGATCAAATGCAGATAGCGATTGTTCATACAATTATAGAAAGGTATTCTAGAGGTCCTGCATTTTTGATGAGTAATATTGGTCTATTTAATCATACACAAGAGCTTGCGGATATCTTAACAAAGACATCTGTTGGAAAAACCTATATAGCTGATAATATTAATAAGTTTAATCTTTCAGAAGAGCAAAAAATTAGTCTGCTGCAAAAGTACGGCATTACACCTGTTTTGGTATAATGTTTTCTCTTGGTTAAAGAATTGCAGCCTTAGTTTATCTTTAGCTTAAATCTTTTTCTGTGTTACTCTAACTGGTTAGTAAACACTCATTCCTATGCAAATTAAGGTTATTGTTTCATGAATAAACGTTCTTTTCTTTTTGTATTGATTTTAACAGTGGGATTTTTTTTCCTTAATCAATGGCTTTTCCCACCTAAAAAACCTTCTATCACCCCTACTGAGACTCAAAGAGTTTATGTAGAGCCAGTAATTGAAGCAAAACCAATTGCAATCGATGCTCTTAACCAACAACAGCAACAGTTCTTTGTTATAGAAAATGCTTACCAACAGTTGGTATTTTCTAATATAGGTGGAGCTATTTCTGAGATTAATCTTGCTTTGTATAATAAAAAAGATTCTCAAACACCTGTGCGTCCTATTGCTTTTGATCGCATTATTGAAAAAGACTTTCCGCAAAATAGTCATTTTCCTGCTTTTCCTTATGAGGCAGCTGGAGAAAAAACCCACAAGCCCGCAACAGGTGGATATTATCCTTTATTAAGACGCACCCTGTTCAATGCACAAGACGTTCCTATTTCTTTTGTAGATCCCAAATTTTATGCTTTGAATATTGTATCTTCAGATACGAATTTAGCTACACAACCCTACCGTTTAAAAAAAATCGAAAAGGATCTTATTGAGTTTGAACTCGTTCAACCCAATCGCAGGATCACAAAGGTATTTTCCTTTTCTAAAGATCCAAGCCTATCCCCTTACTGTATTGAGGTAACGATTAAAATAGATGGAGATACACGTGGTTTATGGTTGACTACGGGAGTTCCAGAGGTAGAGCTTATTTCAGGAAATGCTGCCCCTACTTTAAAATATCGGATGCTTAGAGGCTCTCAAAAAGCGCAAGTAGAACAACTATCTTTACCTAAAAATGGAACGATGAATGCTATACCAGCGGATTGGGTTTGTAACTCTAATGGATTTTTAGGATTGATCCTTGACCCTTTAACAACAGATGGTAGCTCGTTTCGCGCACAGATGGTCCCTGGAATGCAAATCCCCACTCGTCTTTCTTTAATTAATCCAGAGTATCAACCCTATCCTCCTGAAAAATATCCAGGATATGAAATGCAGATACCTCTACATGAACAGACAAGTCATTTCCGTTTGTATGCAGGTCCTTTTGAAGATGACCTCTTGAATAAGGTCGATCAAACATATGCTAATCCTGCTAAAGGATATAATCCGGGTTATATCGGAGCTTTAAGTTTTCATGGATGGTTTACATTCATTTCAGAGCCTTTTGCTAAATTTTTATTCTTAGTAATGAAGTTTTTTTACAAAATGACCTCATCTTGGGGGATTTCGATTATTTTATTAACTCTTGTATTGCGCATTATGCTCTATCCACTTAATGCTTGGTCTATTAATTCTTCTTTAAAGATGAGCCAAATAGCTCCCCAAGTAACCGCTATTCAAGAGAAATACAAAAAAGATCCTAAGCGTGCTCAAATGGAAGTCATGAGCCTCTATCGAGAAAAAGGGGTTAATCCATTAATGGGTTGCTTTCCTTTATTAATTCAATTGCCTTTCTTAATTGGAATGTTTGATTTATTAAAATCTACTTTTGAGCTAAGGGGCGCAAGTTTTATCCCTGGATGGATTGATAACTTAACAGCACCAGATGTGCTTTTTAGCTGGAGCTATCCTATTCCTTTTTTTGGCTCTAGTTTCCATCTTCTGCCTTTTCTATTAGGTTTCATCATGTGGGTACAACAACGTTTTACCTCTATGAATACAAAAACCACCGCTCCTCTTACAGACCAACAGAAACAACAAAAAATGATGGGTAATATCATGACTGTTGTTTTTACTGTGATGTTTTATCATTTCCCTTCAGGATTAAATCTTTACTGGTTATCTTCAATGGGACTTGGCATATTGCAGCAATGGTTTATGATGCGTAAAATGAAAAAGGTGTAAAATACTTTAGCAGCAGTAGGCCAAAAAATGTGCCTCCTGCTACTTTTAAGTTTCACCTCACATGTGGTATCCATGCAAGCTTGGGAAGAGTTTTTAAAAAAGCAAGAAGATCTATTAGGAAAACAAACGGTAAATCAATGGCTACGATCCCTTAAAATCTTACATTTTGATGCAACGAATCTCTATCTTGAAGCTGCTGATGCATTTCATATGTTGTGGTTTGAAGAACATATGCGCCCTTTGATTAAAACACACTTGCTGAATAATAACTCTCGAACAATCAAAGTTCATATTCATGTTCCAGATAATGCTGTGAATAAAAAAAAGGATAAAATTCAGCAACCCGCTGCATTTTCTCCTGTTGCAGATAAATTAGATCCTATAGCCACCCTAGCAAATTTTGTTCCAGCCAAAGCCAATGAAGTAGTTATGCGTCTATGCTGTGAATTAACAGGAGTAGATCCTATTTCTTTACGCTTTACCACTTCTGCTCCTAATCTAGCCGCCTGTAATCCGATTTTTCTTTGGGGAAAGGCCGGTACAGGTAAAACCCATTTATTAATGGCTCTAACCCATCTTTTCTGTCAAAGAGGTCTTAAAGCCTTATTTGTCCGCGCTGAAACATTTACTGAACATGTTATCTCTGCTATTCGCTCTTCAGAAATGCAAAAGTTTAGAGCGATCTATCGCCATGTAGATGCCTTATTAATAGATGATGTTCATGTTTTTATGCGTAAAGATGCAACACAAGAAGAACTTTTTCATCTCTTTAATACGCTGCACTTATCCAGTAAACAAATCATTTTAAGTTCTAACACTCCTCCTTCTCAACTAGAAGAAATCGAACCGCGGCTTATTTCAAGATTTGAGTGGGGTATTGTATTACAATTAAATGAACTTACAGAAATAGAGCGTAAGAAGTTACTTGCGCATTGTTGTAAAATAAGAAATTTTCCTCTAACGGAAAAAATATGTTCTTTTCTGGTCCATACATTTTCCAATAATCATTCTTTGTTGCGCGCTTTTGAAGCTTTATTATTGCGCATCTATCTAAAAGATAAAAATTTTAAGCCAGACAAGTTACAGCTGGGACAAGTAGAAACAATTCTTACTGATCTCATTCAATTTGAGCAGAAAAGAACCTTAAATAAAGATACTATTCTATCAGCAGTAGCTTCTTACTTTGATATAGACTCTGCAGAAATTATAGGGAAATCACAAAGCCAACGACATACCTTTCCTAGGCAAATTTCTATATATTTATGTAGAACCTTACTTAAATTATCTTTTACGCAGATTGGAAAGATATTTTCCCGCGATCATTCAACAGCAGTTACAGCAGTAAAGCAAATTAAAATTAGATTGGAAAATAGAGATAAAGAATTACAAGAAGCTCTAAAACAAATTGAAGTCATTGCAGTGGTGTCTTTAGATAAAGAAGTCGCTATTCCGGGCGTTTTAACAAACGATCGGAATAGTGACCACTATTTTATTAAATCTTAATAAACCTTTCTCCAGGCTTTCCCCCTAAAGGATTTGTTGGAGGTGGAAGATCTTTCTTGGTATCTCGACCCTCGCAAATATCTTTTGCACGAGTCCTCCATTTCTCTACAGACTCAACAAATAAAGGAGCGTAACGGCATAACGCAGATGCATCAGCCCCTATCCCCATTTCTATAACAGCATGCATTAAAATCAATTCTTCAGGAACAGCAACTCCTACTCCTCCTCCTGCCATTTGACCTCCTAACATAGCTCCTTCAAGAAGAGCTTCGTATAGGTTTGATCGAATCGCGGGATCCTTAGGTAGGCCATCTAAGATCGGTGAGTACAAGTACAAACGATCAGAATTTGGCTCATATGTAAGATGAAGAGAAAAAGTATTATCAATCCCAAGTATACATGTGTGATTTTCATCAAATGCCAACTCTAGATTGAGTTCTTTCCCGAATTCCTTTAAATTTGCCTTGGCATTTTCCAATGACATGAATCATCCTCCTACTGTTCTCTAATGTTCATCCTTAATTATAAATCGCCTTCGCTTTTAAAACGAGCACAACCTTAAAAAATAATACTACTATTTTGGGAAAAATGACAGCACAAGATCTATAGCTTTAATTTATTGATAATAGATCTTTTACGTCAAGAGTTGTCTGCTTATAAAAAGCCACTTGATTTTTGCAAATTCCCTCAAAAAAAGCAAATAAAAAAATTAATTAACAAATTGCTTTGAAATGATTTTTAGGCTAATCTACAAATTTTAAGTGAGATTATAAGATGAACCGTCTTGTGCTTGAAAAAGGCTCTGCTTATCCCCTGGGCGCAAATCGATGCATAGAAGGAATAAATTTTTCTCTTTTTTCATCAACAGTTACTCAAGTCATTTTACACATATTTCTCCCAGATGCATCAGATTCTACTTATCAAATTACATTTGATCCCCAAAAAAATAAAACCGGATCTATTTGGCATGTACTCATTAAAAACCTAGCAGAAGATATAGAATGGGAATACGGTTATCAATTAGATGGAAATAACCAAGACCCCAAAAATCATTTTTGTCCTGACCTAATTTTACTAGATCCCTATAGCAAATATTTGAACACGAATAATCAGTGGGGCATAAAACAAAAACCTTTAAGAGGTAAACTCTACCCTTCTTCTTCTTTTGATTGGGAGCAAGACACTTTTCCTAAAATTCCCATAGAACAATTAATTATTTATGAAATGCACGTCCGCTCTTTTACAAGACACCCTTCGAGCTCTAGTAAGGCACCTGGCACTTTCTCAGCCATCAAAGAGAAAATCAAACATTTCAAAGAATTAGGAATCAATGCTGTTGAGTTAATGCCTATCTTTGAGTTTGATGAATGTGAATTGCATCGAAACCAACCTGCAACAGAAAAACCTCTTTATAACGTTTGGGGTTATTCTACCTGTAGTTTTTTCTCCCTTATGAATCGCTATAGTAAAGAAGCAAGACAGTCTTCCGATGAGTTTAAGGATCTGGTAAAAGCTCTTCACAAGGAAGGAATCGAAGTGATTTTAGATGTAGTATATAATCACACAGCTGAAGGAGGTACAAGAGATCCTTGTTTTTCTTTTGCAGGAATCGATAATAATACCTATTACATGCTAACGTCAAATGCCGAATACTTAAATTTTTCAGGTACTGGTAACACGTTTAATGCAAACAACCCTGTTGTCATGGAGTTTATCATTGATTCATTGCGTTACTTTGTAACAGAAATGCATGTCGATGGCTTTAGATTTGATTTAGCTTCATGTTTTACCCGAGATGAAGAAGGCTCTCTTCTTACAGATCCTTTATCTATCCGCGCTATTACAAAAGACCCTATTCTCTCACATGTAAAACTGATTGCAGAACCTTGGGATGCAGGTGGGTTATACCAAGTAGGGGCTTTCCCCAATAGCTGGGCTGAATGGAATGGGAAATATCGCGATGTCGTCAGACGCTTTATTAAAGGAACCGATGATGTAGCTGGAGAGTTTGCTAACGCCATCTGTGGATCTGAAGATTTATATGGAAACTCTAAAAATCCTTATTGTAGCATCAATTTTATCACTTCACACGACGGCTTTACCCTGCACGATTTGGTCAGTTATCAAGAAAAACACAATCTGGATAACAAGGAAAAAAACCGTGATGGAAACTCTAATAATGATAGTTGGAACTGTGGCATAGAAGGAGCAACTGATGATCCGGAAATTCTTTTTTTGCGTCTAAAACAAATGCGTAATTTAGTTACAGCTCTTCTTGTCTCTCTTGGTACTCCTATGCTTCTAATGGGTGATGAATACGCTCATACCCGTTTCGGAAATAATAATGCTTATTGCCAAGATAATGAACTGAACTGGTTCTTATGGGATAAGTTAATAGAAAATCAAGAATTCTATCGTTTTTATAAACTCATGATTGCCTTCCGCAGGGCTCATGCTTCTCTTCTACAACGCAGCTCTTTTTTAACTTCAGATGACATGGAGTGGCATGGTCATCAACCCCTACATCCCAACTGGAGCTCTGAGAGTCGCTTTATTGCTTATACATTAAAAAGTAAAAATAGTGAAGATCTCTATATTGCTTTCAATGCCCATTTTGAACCTGCTTCTATCAAACTACCTTTAGCTCCCCCAGGCAAAAAATGGCATCGTATCATTGATACCTCTCTCATATCTCCCGAGGAGTTTTCCGAGCACCCAGAGCAAACTTCTTCACTTTACATCATGAGCCCTCATTCTGCTTTTATAGCTAAAAGTCTTTAAATACAGTTTCTAAATAATTAATTTATATCCTCTTAAAATATCATAGTTGATTAAAAGGCTCTTAAAATGCTATCAGAAGTGGTTTCGGTTGTTTTATTGCCTGATTAGAACTGTAGATAACAGAAAATATTTTAAATTTTGAGAAACACGAAAAATAATAATTTAAAAAAGTAATGACCTTGTGTTTTCAATCATTTTTAAGAGAATTCTGTGTGCTTTCTGGTAACAGTTTATCTTAAGATAAGCTGTTACCTAGAAACATTAAATGAGCTCTGCAGCAACACTATCGTAGAATAGCATCCCTTTATCTGTTAAAAATAAACGATCTTTATCACGAGATAGCCATTTTTCTTTTGCTATTAACCTTTCACAAATTTCTAAAAAATCACTTGGTAAAGATCCGTGCATTTGTTCAAAAACAGCTATATTTACTCCTTTACAAAGACGCAACTGAATGACAAAAAGCTCATAGAGATTATGAGGGAAAGCTAATTGTTCAGAAAAACCAACCGGGTCTTGCTGAGCCTCGAGTAAGCTACAATATTGATTGAAATGAGAAAGATTTGAAAACCGTCTTTTTTCCCAATAGCTAAAAGCAGACGGTCCATAACCCAAAAAAGAACGTCCAAGCCAATAGCCTGTGTTGTGTAGAGAATAAGCTTTTGATTTTGCAAAAGCAGAGATTTCATAACGCTCAAAGCCCATTTCTTTTAAGTTCTCAACAGCTTCTTGTAGCATAGGAAGGCATTCTTCTGGAGAAGGAACTAATTTTTGTAGTTGTTGTTTTTTTTGATAAAAAACCGTGTGTGGCTCAAAGGTAAGATTATAAAGAGATAGATGCTTGATAGGCAAATCGCGTAATTGATTTAGAGTTTTTTTCCAAGAAGATCGTGTCTGATTAGGCAGCTCAAACATTAAATCAATAGAAAGATTATCAAAACCTGCTAGGTAAGCTGCTTGAATAGCATTCATTGATTGCTTTGCTGTATGGCCTCTACCTAAAGAAATCAATTCACTGTCATTAAAAGACTGCGCTCCAAAACTGATTCGATTAAATGATAAATCCTTGAGTGCTTGCAAAAGTTCAGAATTTATATCCTCTGGATTTGCTTCAATAGTCATTTCACAATTAGCAACTACTTTACTAGATAAAATAACTGTGACCATTTTAGCTAAATACGCTAAAGATAACCGAGTAGGCGTACCTCCTCCAAAGTAAATAGAAATAATCTGTTTATCCTTTAGAAGAGGGCTTTTAAGCTGCCATTCTTGCAAGAAGGCAGCCAAAAATTTTTCCTGAAAAGATTCCTTGTCCGGAATAACAAAAAAATGACAATAAGGGCATTTTTTAGAACAAAAAGGAACATGTATATAAAGACTAACCTGATTACCAGTCATTAGCATCAGGATCTTCAAAAACTCCTCTTTTCCAACGATTACGATCAGAAAATGGATCTTCTTCTTCTTCTACGCCAGCATCATCACCATATTCATCCGCACTACTGGCATCTTCTCCAGACGCGGTAGTATCAAGATCAAAAGGCTCTGTTTCCATATCAAAACCGGTTTCAGTAAACCCTTCATCTCCAATATCTACATCAGGCAAACTATGAGGCTCATGCGCATTTTGACGCCCGGTTTGACGCTTTGGTAGAGTAAATTCTTCCATTTCTCCACTTTCTTTAAGAAAGCGTAACCTTTGTTTTTCTTCCTCAACCTTATCCTGGAGCATTTTAATTTCTTCTTTGTGTTTATCTAAATCTTTTTTAGGAACTAAACCCAGCTTTAGCCAATGCTCCAAATCGTGAAGTTCCGTTTCCAGTTTTTTTAATCGCTCACTTTTAATATTCATGTTCTTTCCTCATTATGGCCGGGAATCATACCTATTTCACTCTATCCGGTTATAGAGTGACTATTTACTTTAGCTCTTTTTTTAATGCAATGATCTTACAAGAACATTTGCAAAAATTTTAAAAACATCAGCTAAAACACAAAGATTTAATACATGGAAATATAGAAAACTCATTTCTTGGAAAAACCCAATCTTTAAGCCGGCCGCAGTATGAAAGATTTAGATAATTAAATGCAATCCTTATTAACAAATTTTGTTTATAAAAACATAAAAATCAACTCAAAAAGCTCGAAATACTAAAAATGTAATGCTTTGAAAGGAGCTTTTAGTGATTTAAATGAAAGGCTTCTTAAAGCTTTGATGAGCCCGATAAATAGGGAATTTTCTTAAAATCAGTTAATGCTACTCTTTGCCCTATCATTATTTCATTTGATAAGAGGTATCGCTTACCTTTTCTTCTAAAAATAATTAACAATAAATCCCATCGATTAGGTTTTTCTAATTTATTAGATTATAAAGGTTTATAATATCTATCTGTTATTAATATTATAAAATAGATTCAGTTTATATTAACAAACCACTTGATTATTAATATTAAATTATTATTTATTATATACATTAATATAATGTTAATATATAATTTACATTTAATTAACAAAAAGAGGAAGAATAATGGTTGAAGTAATTAATCAAAGTTATTACAACAAAATCAGTGGTCTTATTAACATAGCTAATGAAAATGTTTTCACTCAAAAGGTTAAAGAACTTAGCGAAAGCTATATCTTTTCTATTGGCTCACAAACGCTTTTTGCATCACTAACTCTTAAAGCTGTTTGTGGCATTTCACTTAGTACATCATTCCCTATATGCCTTGCTTTAATAGCTTTTACAAGCTTTAAGAACCTTGTAATAAACAGTATAAAAGAAGCTATAAAGGCACTTGCTGAAAAAGGTAGAGAGTATCTTACAAGAATTGCTCAAGTAATTAGTGATATTTTTGAAACAATTTGTGCAGTTATCGGCTCTTTTGCCCTGCAAGCAATTCATTTAAAAGACAAAGTTCTTTCTTTTGATAAGAAATTGCCCATTAATTATGCTGTAATTACTGATAATGAGCCTTTTACTGAAGAAGCTATCTCCTATTTTATTGTTCCTAATCTAATTGCTCAATCCTCCGTAGCTCTTGAAAAAAGTGCAGCTCTTACTGCTAGTATTGAAGAAGCCCCTCAAATTCAAGAGGATATCCAAATAGTTACATTTGCCCCTCCACAAAAAGAAATTCCTGAAACAGAAAAAAAAGCCAAAAAATCAGAAATTCTTTCTAAGTTTGAGCAACTTTGTGCTGTTTCTAGGTTTGCAAAAGAGGCTAATTACCCATCCTTTCAGCAATTAAACTACACTACTGAAAGTGTAGACCTTTCTAGTAAATCCTCTCAAATTAAACTTAATTACCCATCCTTTCAGCAATCTCAAAACCAATACCAATCACCTGTACTTCCTATTGGTAAAATGCCTAAAATTGTTTTACCTAAGCTAGGTAGAAACTCTGAAGATCAAGGATTAATAACGACTACTCCCACATTCAATTCATCCTCTCCCACATTCAATTCATCCTCTCCCACATTCAATTCATCCTCAATAAAAATTGGAATGAAGGTTCTTAATTTAGTTAAAAAACTAAAATAAATCCTTTTTGCATAACCTTTCTTTTAAATTTAAGAAAGGTTTCCTTTTTAATTATTTCATAATCTAATAAAAAAAAGTATAATAATTGCTATTAGTTGAATTAAATCACTGATTTGCTATGAATAAGCTTATCAACTGTTTTGATTTTTTTTAGGATCTTATATGGCTTTTTCTTCTCTTTCCATCCCCAACCTATGCTTCATAGATGACCTTTATCAAAAATTCATAGAAGACCCCTCTCAAATAGAATCTTCCTGGTGTGCTTTTTTTCAGGGAATGCATCTAGGATTAAGCCAATCTACTACAGGGTTAGACCGGGAGCAAAGGATTCAGCATTTAATAGACTCTTATCGTAAATATGGATATTTACTGGCTTGTTTTAACCCTCTTAAGCCCCCTCCTGAACCTATTTATGAATTAGATCTCAAGACGCTTGGATTTACGGCAAGTGAGCTAAATGAGTCTTTCCCCACTTGTAGCCTTTTGAAAGAAGAACAAGCCCCTTTAAAAGACATCCTTGATCTACTCAAAAAGATCTACTGCTCTCAGATCGGTATAGAATATATGAACCTAAGAAACCACGAACTAGAAACATGGATCCAAAATAGATTTGAGTCTTCATTTAAACTAGATAAACAGCAGAAGCTACTTATTTTAAAAGATTTAAACAAAACAGAGCTATTTGAATCTTTTTTGAATACAAAATATGTAGGGCAAAAACGGTTCTCTCTAGAAGGAGCAGAAACCCTGATTCCCATGTTATCTTTTTTAATGGAACAAGCCTCTTCAAGCAATGTAGAAGAAGTAGTCCTTGGCATGGCGCACAGAGGTAGGCTTAATGTGCTAGCTAATATTATTCATAAAGATTATGCCTCTATTTTTAGAGAGTTTGATGAAAATTATACCAATGAGGAGTTTGAAGGTTCCGGGGATGTAAAATACCATCAAGGCGCACAAGGAACCTTTATTACCTCTTTAGGAAAAAATATCTCAGTTACTCTTGTTGCAAATCCTAGCCATCTTGAATCGGTAGACCCTGTAGTAGAAGGCATGAGTTACGCTAAAGCAGCAATTAGTAAAAAAGATGTAATTCCTGTCCTTATTCACGGAGATGCTTCTTTCAGTGGACAGGGTGTGGTTTATGAAACCATGCAACTTTGTAAATTAGATGGTTATCAAACAAGGGGTACCATTCATCTTATTGTCAATAATCAAATTGGCTTTACTACAAATCCCGAAGAAGCGCGCTCTACTCCTTATTGTTCAGATCTTGCAAAAACATTTAATTGCCCTGTTTTTCATGTAAATGCAGAAGACCCTGAAGGATGTATACGATCTATTATTCTTAGCATGGAAATACGGCTTAAGTTTGGATGCGATGTATTTATCGATCTTAATTGTTATCGTAAATACGGTCATAATGAAAGCGATGAACCTCTTTTTTCACAACCACTTCTCTATGCTAAAATTAAAGAGAAAAAATCTATTCGCACTGTATTTGCTCAAAGCTTGCTTCAAGAAAACATGATCCAAGAAAAGGATATAAAAAGTTTAGAAGAGGGCTTTAAAAAACAACTCCAAGAAGCTTTTCAAAAAACATCTCCTCTTATTGCTAAGAAAAAACCGCAAGAGCCTATTTCTTTATCAGAGATAGACACTAAGGTCCCTTTAAAAGTGTTAGGAGAGATTGGTAAAGGGCTTTACATCTATCCAAAGGACTTAAATCTTAATCCTAAAATTAAACGACTTCTTCAAGAAAGAGAGCAAATGTTGCAAAGTGATCCTAAATTGCCTTCTTTAAATTGGGGAGCAGTAGAACAACTTGCCTATGCAAGCCTACTAGCTCAGAAAATCGCCTTGCGCTTTTCGGGCCAGGATGCTTGCCGGGGAACATTTTCTCATAGACATGCTGTACTTATTGATCAACTCAATGAAAAACGCTACTTTCCACTCGATCATATTACAGAATCCCAAGCTAAGTGTGCATTTCTCAATTCCCCTTTATCAGAATATGCTGTTCTAGGGTTTGAGTTTGGATTTAGTTTAGCTTCTAAAGCATTAGTGATTTGGGAGGCACAATTTGGCGATTTTGCAAATGGCGCTCAGATTATTCTTGATCAGTATTTAGCCCCCTCAGAACAGAAATGGGGGATAATATCTAATCTGGTTTTGATGCTTCCCCATGGTTATGAAGGCCAAGGTCCGGAGCATTCCTCAGCGCGTGTAGAGCGTTTTTTGCAATTAGCTGCTCAAGATAATTTAAGAGTGGCTAATTGCTCCACCCCTGCACAGCTTTTTCATCTTTTGCGAGCACAGGCTCTATGTCCTATAAAAAAACCTTTGGTTCTTTTTACTCCTAAAGCTTTATTGCGCAATGCTGAATGTAGATCTAGCTTAAATGATCTTGCAGAAGAAAGATTTTATGAAGTTCTAGAAGATCCCCTGTTAGAAAAAGATGCTAAGTTACTATTGTTTTGCAGCGGAAAAGTCTATTACGATCTCGCTCAGATGAGAAAAAAACAAAATCGACAATGCGCAATCATACGTTTAGAGCAACTATATCCTTTCCCTAAAAATATCATCCAAAAAATTTTAGCCAAACACCCTAATGCTAGCTGTCGTTTTGTGCAGGAAGAGCCTAGCAACATGGGTGCTTGGGAATCTTTGCGCTTTGCATTTGATGAGCTACTTGGAACAAAAAGCTCAATCGAGTATATCGGAAGACAAAGAAGTGCATCGCCTGCTGTAGGCTCGTATGCCGTACATAAACAAGAATTAGAAGAGCTACTAAAAAAAGCTTTTGCTTAAATTAAGGTAATCCATGTCAAGCGAGATTAAAGTCCCTAATATGGGTGAGTCTGTTTCTGAGGCAACCATTAGCAACATCCTTAAGTCATCTGGTAGCTTCGTCAAACAAGGTGATGAGATCTTAGAATTAGAAACAGATAAAGTAAATCAGGTTTTATATGCCCCTGAAATCGGAGAATTAACTTTGCAAGTAAAAAAAGGAGATACTGTCAAAATAGGGCAAGTGATCGGCACAATCAATCCTCAAGCTGTGGATCAAACACCCAAATCTTCTGATAAAGAACCACCTAAACCACCAGAACCAGCTTTTCCTCCTCCTTCTTCTTCAAATGGGAAAGCCAAATTTACCACAGCTGATTTTGTTTCTAGCTTGCAACAACCAGCAGCTTCTACTCAGCCAACTCCTATGGTAGAAAAAGAAACAAACACCTCTCGTAAAAAGATGAGCTCTTTACGCAAAATCATTGCGCAAAAGCTGGTAGAAGTTAAGAACACAACAGCCATGTTAACTACCTTTAACGAGGTGGATATGAGCAGTGTAATGGCTATCAGACAAAAAGAGCAGGAATCTTTTCAAAAAAAATATGGGATTAAACTGGGTTTCATGTCTTTTTTTATCAAAGCCTGTGTTGCGGCTTTAAAAGAGATTCCTGAAGTTAATGCCTATATTGATAAGGAAGATATAGTTCTTATCCAAAGCTATGATATCTGTGTTGCTGTTTCCACAGATCGTGGTTTAATGGTTCCTGTCATTAGATCTTGTCAGCAGCATAGTTTTGGAGAAATTGAAATACAACTGAGCGCTTTTGCTAAAAAAGCACGAGATGGTTCCATTAGCGTAGATGATTTAAAAGGAGGCAGCTTCACAATTACCAATGGGGGTGTTTTTGGATCTCTTTTATCAACACCTATTCTCAATCCCCCTCAAAGCGCAATTTTAGGAATGCACTCCATTGTTAAACGCCCTGTTGTTGTCAATGATGAGATCGTTATCCGTCCTATGATGTATTTAGCGCTTAGCTATGATCATCGACTAATTGATGGCAAACAAGCCGTGCTTTTTTTAAAGCATATTAAGCAAACGCTAGAAGAACCTTCCCGTTTACTCCTCGACTTATAAGGAAGCTATGGACTCATTTGATCTGATTGTCATTGGTGCTGGGCCTGGCGGGTATGTAGCTGCAATAAGAGCTGCTCAATTAGGATTAAAAACAGCCTGCATCGATAAACGAAAAGAGCTAGGAGGAACTTGTCTACATGTAGGTTGCATTCCTTCTAAATCGCTTTTATCTTCCTCTGAATTACTGTGGAATATAAAAGAAACGAGCGCTGAAAATGGAATTATCATTGCTCAACCATCAATTGATTTTAAGCAAATGATGGCTCATAAAACACAAATTATCCAATCTTTTAGCCAAGGGATTGCCAGCTTATTTAAAAAACACAAGATTAGCTCCTATGTAGGAGAAGCTAGTTTTCTATCTCCTACTGAGGTCTTAGTTAAAAATGCAAGCGAAACAACGCAATTACAAGCTCGATTCATTCTTATCGCTACAGGCTCAGAGCCTATTGGACTTCCCTTTTTGCCTTTTGATGAAAAACAAGTGCTTTCCTCTACCGGAGCATTGTCTCTTGAAGTAATTCCTAAAGATCTACTCATAATAGGGGCAGGTGTAATTGGGGTAGAGTTAGGATCTGTCTACAATAGATTAGGAACCAAGGTACAAATCATTGAATTCCTCGATCAAATTTGTACAGGATTTGATCATCAACTGAGTCTAGAGCTTAAAAAAGACCTAGAAAAACAAGGAATTGAGTTTCATCTCTCTTCTAAAGTAATAGATGCAAAAATTGCGCTCAATCAAATTTCTTTGCAAGTAGAACAAACTCAAAATACACAGTCTTTTTCAGCAGAAAAAGTTTTGGTCGCTATTGGAAGAAGGCCTTATACCCAAGAACTTGGTCTTGAAAAGGTAGGAGTAAAAATCTCTTCAAAAGGGTTCATTGAAACCGATGGAATCTTTCGCAGCAATATCTCGAATATTTTTGCCATTGGAGATGTCATTGAAGGCCCTATGCTTGCACATAAAGCATCTGAAGAAGGGACTGCAGCTGTTGAAATTATGGCAGGACATAAGCCTCAACTTAACTACATGGCTATTCCCAATGTTGTCTATACCCACCCAGAAATGGCATCGGTAGGGTTAACAGAAGAGGAAGCTAAGAAATATCATCTTGACCTAAAAATAGGAAGTTTTCCCTTCAAAGCCAATTCAAGAGCAAGGTGCACAGGAGAAACACAAGGGTTTGTAAAGATTATTGCTGAGGAAAAAAGTGAAAGGATTCTAGGAGTACACATTATAGGAGCACATGCCTCTGAGTTAATTCCAGAAGCAGCTCTTGCTATACAAAAAAACTTACTTGTAAAAGACCTGACTAATACTCACGCTCATCCTACTTTATCAGAAGCAATAAGAGAAGCTGCTTTAGATGTAGAAAAGCGAGCGCTTCATAAATAAGCCAAGCGCTCATTTTATACATTAATAACTTTGCGACTTGCCGCAACCACACGATGTTTTTGCATTGGGGTTGCTGATTTTAAATCCAGCGCCGTTCAAGCCTTCTGTATAATCGATTTCAGATCCGATTAGACGATCTGCAATGGTTTTTTTTACATGAATTTGCACGCCATGAGATGTAAATATTTGATCATCCTCTTCTGCTGTTTGAGAATAGTCTAAAACATACTCAAATCCATTACATCCCGCTGCACGATCTGCAAAACGTAAGCCCCAGTTATCTTTGCCCTCTTCTTTTAAAATCTGGCAAAACTTCTCAGCAGCACGTTTGGTAAGTGTAATTGTTGTAGGGTCGAGTTTTTCTGCTAAAACGCTATTTAACCTTTCGACTAATTGTTCAATCTGTTCTTCCACAAAACCATGACCTAGCATCCCACCTTCAAGGGTTTCCCATGTAGCAGCACCACACCCAACACAATGCAAACCAATATTGGTCATTTCTTGGGCTAACTTTTGGCTTTTATGAGGAAAAGAGGATAGAATTTCTTCAATCGTCATTTCCTTTATAATCTTTTTTTCTTGAGACATAAATACACTTTTTTTAATGTTTAATCTTTACAGAGCCACTTATTATCTTACACTGACAAGCCAGACGCTCGCAATGCAATTCTCCTAAAAAATCTTGTTCTTCTTGAGTAAACTCTGATAAATTTTCCATACCTTCAGTTACCTCAATCACACAAGTTCCGCATACGCCTTCGGTGCAAGCAAAAGGAACCCCTGCATCCTCACATGCTTCTTGAATGGATGAACCATCTTCAAGAATTTTTTCCTCTTTTGTGTTTTCGAAAAGTAATTTAGCCATTTTTTCCTTTCCTTGTAAGACAAGAAATATAGCACAAGATACAAGAGCTTGTAAAGAAATTAAGGGAAGAGAACTCTTCCCTTAAATGAAGTAAATAAAAAAGCTTTAGTTTAAAGAACTCTCGTCTGGATATTCTACTAAAAGCTCTTCCATAGCAAACTTTAAGGTGCTTATTCCTTCTAGAAATCCGCAACGTATAAGCATCTCATTAATTTGAGTATACTCTGTTTCGAGCTGATCAACCTGACTTTCTAATCTTGCCAAGCGAGCTCTGAGTTGATGATCTGTCTTGTCCATTTTGTATTACCCCTTCCTTCTAAGGAAGATTAAATGTTTTTTTAAAATTTTTTATATTTTATAGACAATTCAAACATTAACAAGAAATTAGACATCTGACTTTATTATACATAATAATAATAAAACACACTATTAAAACATTTTCTTTAGATGTGGATTATTAATATTGTATTAATAATCTCAAATTATTATTATGTATTAAAAAATAGCTGCTTAAAATCGTGGTTTTAATGACTGGAGTAATTTATAGATTATTTTTTTATACCTTGCTAAGAAAACATTATAGAATTTACCCTATTCATAAATTATTAATAGGTAGTAAAGTATATTTAAGCAAGAACGGCTATTTTAAATTTTTTTCTTGAACTTAATCTCATTCTAAAGCACTTAACTCAGCATCTCAACTTTCATATTATGTAATTTTTACATGAAATATTTTATATTTTTTATACTTATCATTGCGGTTACATTTTTCTTTTTCTCTGGAGTTAAACCTACAAGAACAATAGAGGTTCTTCGGTTGAATATGAAAGCAGATCCTAAGTCAATGGATCCGCGTAAAGGAGGAGATACATGTTCCATGCAAATGCAGTCTCTATTTTTTGAGGGACTTGTAAAAATGTATCCAGACCAGTCGTTTAAGCTTGCTCAAGCAAAGTCTTATGAGGTATCAGATGATCGTCTTACTTATACCTTTATCTTAAGAGATACTGTTTGGTCCAACGGCACTCCAGTCTCTGCTTATGATTTTGAACAATCTTGGAAAGATATTCTTAGGCCCGATTTTCCTTCTCTAAGATCACAACTGTTTTCCCCTATAAAAAATGCAGATGCCGCAAAAAAAGGGCTTGTTTCTCTTGATGAAGTAGGAATCAAAGCAATAGATGCAAAAACCCTAGTGATTACTTTAGAAAAACCAATTCCATATTTTTTAAAACTTCTTTCTTTTTGTGGTTTCTCTCCTGTAAATATTAAAAATGACCGAAAAAACCCTAATTGGTCTCACAAAGCAGGTCCTGCTTTCTTATGTAATGGTCCTTATGTATTAGAAAAATGGGAGCCTGGAAATCAAATTATTGCTGTGTGCAATCCTAGCTACCGTAAGACAGAAGATCTACATTCGGAAAAAATTATTTTTAATATAGTAGAAAATGATGCAGTAACACTAGAAATGTTCGAAAAAGGCTTGGTAGATATCATTGGAGATGCTTTGACAGATATCCCTATAGAATCTATCCCTAGTTTAGAAAAAAAATGGACAATTTCTTGCGAACCAAATAATTGTACTGTTCTCATTAGTATCAACACTGATAAACCTCCGTTTAACCATCCTAAAATCCGTACAGCCTTTAGTATTGCCCTTAATCGGCAAGAATTGATCGGTTTATATGGAAAAAATGTGAAGAAAAATATTACAACGGAGTGCATTAATTTAGCTTATCAGGCAGCTTGTTCAGCAACAAACCTTGTACTACCCTGTTTGAAAGAAGACCGCTGTCCTTCGTTTTTTCAAGACAATGATGAAACCCAAGCATGCATTTTACTAGAAGAGGGATTAAGCGAATTAGGGATCACTAAAGAGGCATTTGACTCTGTGGTTCTCTATTATAGTAACTATCCAGCTGAAAGAAGCGCATTGGTGCAAGTAATCCAACAGCAATGGTTAAAGGCTTTAGGTGTTTTGATTAAGCTTGAGTGTTTAGATTTTAAAATCATGCTAGATAGGCTATTTAACAAAGACTACTCTCTATCTTTTTTATGTAGACAGGCAGTTTATCCCGATCCAATGAGTATTCTTGAAAAGTATAAATACAAAGAATATGCTATGAATTTTTCGAATTGGGAACATCCTGAATTTATTCGATTATTAGATCGATCTTACTATGAACAAGGAGACCAGCGGCTTCTAACTTTAGAAGAAGCAGAAAAACTCCTTTTAAGTGAGATGCCAGTTATCCCTTTATACCATCAAGATTATGTGTATATGATAAATCCGCGCTTGCCTTTTAGTATACCTGTCTGGTGGGGTGATCGAATGTTATTACCTATGTCCTCCGAAGCTTGTAGAACACAAAAGGAAAATAAAAATGCTTACTAAATAGTTAATCCATTTTTTCTCTAACTAATCATTCCTTACAACAAAGACAGCTGGAAGTTTATCAAACAAGGGTTGTTCTTTTTTCCATTGGGCAATTCTCTTTGTTTTCACCCACTCATGATCAGAAGTAAGCCCACAAGCAATGGACAACCAACTTTGATGGGAAAGTGTTGTACAGATTTGCTTAAAGAGTTTTTGATTGCGATAAGGGGTTTCAATAAACAGATGGGTATATTCTTTTTGAGGGTTTGTAGTCATTTGCTGTAACTTTTCTATAAGCAACTTTTCTTCTCTTGGCAAATAGCCATGGAAAATAAATCTCTGTCCTCCCAGCCCTGATAACATTAAAGCTAAAACTATGCTTGAAGGACCAACACATGCCTCTATTTGTATTCCTTTTTTCTTTGCTTGTAGAACTATATCTGCACCAGGATCTGCAAGGCAAGCGAGTCCACAATCTGAAATAAGCCCCCAAGGAGCAGGGCTTTTTACAATTGTCTCCATAAGTTCCTCTTTTTGCAGAATTGTAGTGTGTTCATTTAAAAGCAGGATAGGAACATCGCGAAAGGTTTTAGGTGACGGAAATACAAATCGTTTTAAATAACGCCTTGCTTCTTTTTCTGTTTCTGCAATGAGCCCGCCAAGAGTTACCACGATGGTATCAACAGTACTTGGGAAAAAAGCGTGATGATCTTGAGAGTTATCTAGTAAATTAGGTAAAAGATATAAAGTAGGCATGATTTTAAAAAGATAATTGGCAATTTAACATATGTAATAAAACAGCAGGAGTAGCAGCGCTATTTTTTGCTAACATCTCTATCTGAAAGAGATGATGCAAAGCTTGTATAAGCCATTTTTCCTCTTTCTCTTGTGCAAAGGAAACTAGTTTTTCTAATGGTTTTTTTTTAATTGCGGGAAACTTCAAGCAAACCTCTGCATAAGGCATTTTTTTTTCTAATAAAACGCGTATCTCTAAACTACGCTGTAGCTGAAGACGCATCTGTCCGATTAAAGAGAGCAGGCATGAAATATCTATCTCAGAGTCCAGCGAAATTTTTTGTTTAGAAAACAGGATTCCATCAGAGAGTTGCCATAAGTTAGCTAATTTTTGATCGGTACAAATCGCTGCTAAATCCATCTCATGGATAGTTAAACGCTCTCCAATAAAAGTAATGATCTTTTCAAGATCTTGTTCCAAAATAGCAATGTCCATTCCTTGTTTTTCCAATAACTGCTCTATTAAGGAGGAAGAGCATTTTTTTTTTCGAGATGCAACAAACCCTCTTAGATAATTTTTTAATCTTTCTTTACGATCCCAAGGTTTTTCTTCTGTAAAATCGCAGGAAATAAGATCTTTTTTCCCTTCCATATATATTTCTTGTGCAATCTTTGCGTGGGAGATCCCTAGTAATAAAAAAGTAGAGCTTGCAGGATTTGCAAAATAGCGAGTTAAGCTATTTAAGTCCTCTTTTCTAATCGATTGGATAGAATCATAAAAAATAATACGATTTTTTTCGAAAAGAGAAATGGTATTAAGCTCATCTAGTAAATGCACTATGGATATAGCTTCTTTTGTGATAAATGTACTATCGGGATAAAAAAAACCAATCCGCGCAGCCACTTGCTCTGCCATGCGTTTTCTTTCAAAAGCATCAGGAATAGCCAATAAGTATACAGGCGCCAAATGCTCTTTTTTAGCTTCTAATAAGTGTTTTTCAAATGCAGTTGCCCGATTGAACTTCACTTGTTATCCCCCCAATGATAGATGACTTTTTTTTGTATTTCTGGGTGCAAGCTATGAATTACAGGACATTTCTCTGCTGCTTGCATGAGTTGTTCTGTGATTATAGTAGAAAAAGCTCTCGGACAAAAAAATTCAATACCAATGAATTTCAGTCTACGAATAGGGGCTATTTGCATCTCTTTCCTTAATTGTAGATAGCTCCCTTCTAGATCAATCTCTAACTCTTTAGCTTTATATCCCATCATAGTTAGCATACAGGATGCTACACTAATTGCCAGTAAATCTGTTGGAGAAAAAAACTCACCCAACCCCGAAATAGCTTTAGGGGCATCCATAACTAGCGATACCTCTGAGTCCACACGAGTTCTTAAGCCTTTTTCCAAGAGGATTTTAACTTTTTCCATAGGTCTCCTTAGTAAAAACGCTCTTTTTAACTCATATCCTTCTAAAAATCAAGGATGTAAATTTTTTATTTGACAAATCTTGAAAATCAGAGTAACCTAGGTTTAGGGGGCCTCTATCTATAGAAAAGAGGGTTTGATTATGATCCGCAACTTATTTAGACGTAAAAAGCCCTTAGTGAAAAAAAAAACGCCTGCTGCCAGTCCTAAGAAAAAACACATTCCTCTTAAGGAAAGTGTCAAAAAACCCACTGAGAAAATTTTAACAGCTGAAGGATGGAAAAGACTTATGATGCGTCCTAAAAAGATGAAAAAACCTTAAAAGAAGATGATCATAAGCCTTTAGAGATTTTAAGCTGGATTTTTAAGTCTATTAATTGTTTCCCGATTCTTTTGTAATCGCTCATCAGAGGGTGGGTGTGAAGATATTGCATCTCCAGCTTTTTGAAACCACCCTTTCTGCTGATTTTCACTTTGACCTTTCATACCTAAGAACATTTGCTGCAGACTTACAGAAGCATTTATGTTGTATTTAGCCTTATGAGCAATTTCTATTCCAAACTCATCTGCTTCAAATTCATTGGATTGACTATGGCCTGTTTCTAGGAAAAAGGTAGGAAGTGAGCAAATATTTTCAATGGTTTTGCAAAAACGATTTCTATTCTCTATAAACTTTTCAGTTGCTTCCTTTTCTGCTTTTTTCTTTTCGTTTCCTATTAGAGCCTGATCTATATTTGGTTTACGAACAAACAAAACAGAGAGACCATAAGCAGCACATTTTATGACTAAACTTGAAAAAATAGAGATTTGCATGCGCTTAGCACCATGTTCTGCTACAGCATGCACAATTTCATGACCTAATACAGCAGCAATCATATCTTTTCGTTTAATGTTATTTGTTTCTTTTCCTTTCATCATTTCAAGTATGCCTGTTGTAATAGCCACTTTCCCTCCAGGGCAACAAAAGGCATTAACCGTGTCATCTTGTTTCACGCGTATTTCCCATGACATATTTTCTGTTGAAGGGCATCTTTGTTTTACCTCTGCAACTAAGTTATTAAAGACCTCATTAACATCCTTTACTAAAGCCTTGAGGTTAGCATCTGATTCTGTGGGTTTTAGTGTTTTATAAGATGGGCATGCTAAAGCATATGTCATATACCCTAAAGCATTAACTACAAAATTCGGGATGAATTTAAAGCCTCTACGTTCAGTTAATTCGTTCTTAGGACATACAAAGTCCATAACCTTATATGCTAAAGTCTCAAATGCCTGATAAGGCCTTGTAGATTTGGTATATTCCAAAGAAGCAGAAATACATGCAGGAACAGTAATTTTCATAAAACCCCTTATTTAATTTAAAATTACTAAAAAATATAGCAATAATTTAATATTAAATCAACTCAATAAGGCATATATTTAACGCCAGTTTAACATAAGGAACCATCATACATATTCAGAAATAGTTGTTTGATCAATTTCTTTTCGATGAAAAAACAAACGTGGCTTGTCTGGATTGAGACAATAATTTGCTATTCCTGACAGC
>JBAUFS010000024.1:0-12993 GCA_049679255.1 Candidatus Rhabdochlamydia sp. | reverse complement strand
CGGAAGCTTTTTTAGAACCTTATAGTAAAGGATTCCTCCCAGAAATGCAATGTAGAGAACTTATCCACCAAACAAGAGTTAGGACTTTTCCTAGACCAGAGGGTATTCCAGATAATTTTAGAGTTAGAGTTACAGATAAAGGGGCAGGTATGGAATATATGCACCCAACAAATACGCATATCTCTGTAAGAGTTATGCCTGGAAAACCTCATAGTCCGAATCCAAGCCAGCAAAGACCATATGTCATTCAAAAGAAAAATGGAAAAGTTTTTAATAAAGAGGGATGTATGGTCGATCCAAACGCTCCAGAAGCTCATATTCCTCTTGATGAATTTATTTACAGGAGTAATTAGCCATGGATACAGACAGAAAACAAATACTAACTAGTTGTTTAAAAA
Source organism: Candidatus Rhabdochlamydia sp. (assembly GCA_049679255.1). Taxonomy (GTDB): domain Bacteria; phylum Chlamydiota; class Chlamydiia; order Chlamydiales; family Rhabdochlamydiaceae; genus Rhabdochlamydia. Next base: position 12,595 of record JBAUFS010000024.1, on the reverse strand, counting down.
TTATTAAAGGTATTTCTGATAAGGAATACCAGGAAAGGGTTTGGATTCGAGGAGAAGGTCCAGAGGTTGATGACTTTGATGAGACAGTGTGTAATTTCTTTCAAGATGGAAATGGAATTATACAAAATTACAAAGATTTTGGAATTACAGATAAACAATACCACCTTTTAGTCAAATTTCGAGATGAATTTAATGATTTTTGCCGAGGACCCGCACTGGAGTATTATCTCCCACAGCTATTTATAGATACTCCAGAATGGGAAAAGATTACGGAAATGGCAAAAGAAGTACTAAAAGCTTTCAAGTTCTATAAGGAATAATTTTGACAAGACAAAATATTAAAAGCATTGAATTAAAGTAAGCGTCTAACTAATCCAGGTTGACAGTTAACTATCAGTTAGCCTGCTGAGATTTTTGAGCAAGAAGCCACTGATCGGGTAGTAGTTCATAGAGTTTTTGAGAATTATGTCCCATAAGTCTGCGAAATACGTCTTCTAGGTATTGTCTGGGATTGATTCCAAGCCCACGACAGGTTTGCACAAATGAAAGTAAAATAGACCCAGCTTCTCCTCCATCTGAGCTACCAAAAAAGAGCCAATTTTTTCTTCCTATGGCAAGAGGACGAACCGCTCTTTCTGCAATATTATTATCCAGCCTAGCAAAGGGATGTTTGGTGTAGTTTTTAAGATAGGGAGCAAGACTACAAAAATATCCTAGAGCTTCGCGGAATTTTGATTTAGGTAATAGCCTACCTTTAGTGAGCCTTTTTGAGATCTTTTGTTGCAATTCATCAATAAGAGGAGCTTCTATTTCTTGTCTGATTCGCAAGCGTTCTTCTGCAGATCGAGCCCAAGCGACTCTTTCTAGCATAAAAAGATAACGGATTTTTCGTAAGATCCATTGGCGAAGAGAAGGATCTCCTGATTCTGCTTCGAAAAAATTTCTGCGAATATGACTAAAACAGGGACACCATGTAATGATTTTCTTTTCGGCTAATCTTTGATAGGCAGCATATTTATCGGAGTGAAGAACATTTCTATAATCTTTTAGTATGTCAAGTACGTTATGATGACAACGATTTTCACGAAAATCATAAATGCGATAGGCAGGATTGGCTTCATTACCTCCTACAACTACCCACATGAAGGCTGTTTTACATTTATCTTTTGCTTGTAGTTTAACAGGGCTCTCATCGATAAAAATGGTTTTACTATTTAATACCTGTTTTTTCATTTCTTGATAGAGGGGTTTGAGAGCCATTCCACAGCGAATGACCCATTGAGAGAGGAGTTTACGGCTGATGATAACTCCTTCTCGTCCCATCCCTTCAGCTATACGATAGAGAGGTAAGTGATCAGAGAACTTTTTAGTAATGATTTCTGCTAATAGGCTATCATCCGCTCGGCACTTAGAGATAATGCTATCGGGTAGAAAGGCATTGACTATCCCATCTTCTGGTCTTTGTGGATGAGCATATTTGGGACGGATGATTTCTTTTATGTAATAGCTACCAGGCTCATGCGCTAATTTATGTGTTACTTCTGTTCCAATTTGTACTAAGAGAGTTCCTGTTTCTTTACAGAGCTTTTCTTCTTCAGGAATATCTAGAATAACTGTTTTTACAGGAAGATCCGGAGAGAGCTTTATAGAATCTTGCCCCTTTCTTTGGGGCTTTTGGCGTTGATGGCTAGCTATACTTTGAGGTTCTTTATTTTCAACATTAAGGGTTTCAAAACCTGCAAAGGTCAATTGCTCGCTATTGAGCTCTGAAAGACATCTTTCAGAGCGTTTGCCGAAAACATGGCGTTTGAGCCAAGCAAGTTGTTCTTCTAGAGAAAGAATTGTTTCTTCTTTTTGTTCAAGAGTACAGCGCAACTCTTTATTTTCGTCTTGTAATTTCTCTAAAGTCATGGGAATGATATTAGCAATTATTAGCAAAAAAAACCACTGTTTTTCATAGAGAAAAACGGGATTGAATTCGCTTTGGTTCTATGCCTTCTAATAATAGTAAAAAATCTTTGCGATTAAGTTTAGTTCTTGCTTCTTTCCAACAAAAAATACCTTTTTCTAAACGCTTAAACCAAATGCACAAGCCATCTACATCCCAGTACAAGACTTTTAAATGATCTCTCTTACGATTTAGGAAGATAAAATAAGCCCCATTAAGTAATTCATGGGGAAATAGAGTTTCAACAAGTGCGCTTAAGCCTTCAAAGCTTTTACGCATATTAATTATTTGTGTACAAAAAAAGAATCTTGTTTGACCTGTTACTTGGAGCATAGGGATCCTTTTAATAAGGCTATACATCGAGCTAGGATTATGGGATCGAAATGGGTTCCTAAATGAATACGTACACCATTGCATTCTAGTTGTATGCCAGAAGCTTCTGTTGGGGGTAATTCTACAAAATTTTTAGGGGTTAATGATTTTTTAGTTAGTCGAGATTTCCAATAATAAAATTGATCTATATTGATCTCATGCTTGCGACACCATTCTGCAGCGCTTACTATATTGCTAGCTTTCCATTGAGTTATGCGTTGTTGCCATTCTTCTCTTTGGTTCTGTTTATTTTTTCCCGTTGACATAGAATACTTCCTTAATTGAGTTGAAAGCATTCATATTAACTTGGTCTTTAATCTTTGTGAATATGGGGTAGATTAGACGCTTACCCTCTAGGAGTTGCTTATCTAGAGCATTTATCTTTTGGGTCATAGCTGGTTCTTATATTTATATAATTTCGCACAAAGAAGAGGTTTTTACGCCAATCAAGTCGCTTAAATAACAATTTCCAAACATTTTCTCCATTTCTGCATGAACATTATCTAGTTTTTGGTGAAGGGGACATAAAGTTTCATGATTGGGAACTCCAAGAGGGCATTTTAAAATCCGTTGACAAGGATCAACAGCCATAATGACATCAAGCAAGGAAATTAATTCAGCTGCTTTATTTAAAGCGTAACCGCCTTTAAGTCCCTTCCGAGCTTGAACTAGCCCTGCTTTATTTAGGGATTGGAGAATTTTAGAGAGATAAGCTTCAGGAGCTTTAATAGCTTCTGCGATTTTTTCTGTTTTAAAAAAAACAAGAGTTTTTTGCTTTGCTAGCCATGCCATTGCTCTCAAAGCATATTCAGAAGTTTTAGAAAGCATATTACCTCATTTTTTCTTGTATCTAATTATGCTTAAAAGTACCATTTTTTGAAAATGGATAATTTTATCCAAATATCCTTTTTTAATAAAAAATGTATGATGGAGGATGTAAATGAATATATTGGATGAAAATATGATGGTCGGATCTTTAGTTGCAAAGATACCCGCTTGTGCTTCTCTATTTGAGAGGGTAGGTATTGATTATTGTTGCAAAGGCAAAAGGACTCTAAAAGAACTGTGTGTTGAAAAGAATTTACATCTTGTAGATGTTTTGGGTGAGTTAAGAAAGATATCAATGATCTCTCCATCTATGGATTGGAACAAGCTCTCTATAAAAGATCTGATAAACCATGTTATAGAAAAACATCATGATTATTTAAGAAAAGAGTTACCGCGTCTGAGCAATCTTATCTATAAGGTCATGACCAAACATGGGCTTTGTTATCCAGAGCTGATTGAATTGCGCGGTATATTTGAGGAGCTCAAGAAGAATCTAATAGAGCATCTTAAAAAAGAAGAGTTAATTGTATTCCCAGTTATTGAAGATTTTTTAACAGATAAACCAGATTTTACAAAAGAGAAAAAGGAAAACTTGAGAAATCATCTGAGCTCTCTTGAGTTAGAACATACTGAATCTGGAGTAGCACTTGAAAAAATGAATAAATTGACCAATGGTTATATGCCACCAGTAGGTGCTTGTGCAACCCATATTGTGATGTTAAGTAGTCTCGCAGCTCTAGAAAAAGACATGCGTGAACATGTGCATAAAGAAAACCATATCTTATTTCTTCATGTCCTCGAATGACAGATGGGCTTTAAAAGCAGCCCTATATGGGCTGCTTTTGCGCTTTTATAGGTCTAACTAAAGCCAAAGACTATAAAAGAGCTCCTTGTTCTATCCAAAAAGAGCGGGTTGTATCTGGAAATTTGTCTTTAATCACATTTGCTGAGCAGATAAATACCTGTTTAAATCGATTAAAACAGGTTACTAGATTTTCTTGCCGCTCAGGGTCTAGTTGCATTCCAAAGTCATCGATACACAAGAGGGGAGAGTAGCCTATTTTTTCCTGCAGCCAATTCCATTGAGCGAGTTTCAAGGCATAGATTAAAGAGCGTTTTTGTCCTTCGCTGGAGAAATTTTTGGCTTGTTTGCCGGATAGTAAAAAAAGAAGATCATCTCGGTGAGGTCCTAGAGAAGTTGCTTTTAAAATCATGTCTTTATGTCGATTTTTTTCCCACTTGAGTGGATCTTTCTTTGTAAGAGAAGATTGATAATGAATATCTAAAAGGTCTTTTTTATTAGAAAGTAAAGATAACCATTCTGTAGCTGGGTCTAATAAAGAAGAACTCAACTCTGTTCTTTTATCTATAAGGTATAAAGCTGATGGAAACATGATTTGCTCCCATGCTGATAGAGTTTGCGTCTCTTGTGCACGCAAGGCGTGGTTTCGTTGCTTCATGGCTTTGTAATATCTACTCAAATGATGTAGATATAAAGGATCTGCTTGTGAGAGGTAAATATCTAAAAAGCGCCTCCTTTCATGGGGTGTTCCAATGATTAAAGCAAGATCATTAGGGTGGGATAAAACAGAAGGGAGGATCCCTATAATATTTGTCAGTTTTGGGTAGTTTGTGTGATTGTATTGGATGCGTTTGGTAGTTTCATCGTAATAGACCTGTAGTTTTTGTTGAAGTTCGTCTTTGATAAAATGAGCTTCGAGATAAAAGTACTGCTGACCTTCTCTGATAAGGTCGCTTAAATTATGGGTTCTAAAGGAACGACCGGTGCTTAAAAAGTAAATGGCTTCTAAAATACTTGTTTTTCCCTGGCCGTTATTTCCATAGATCAGATTAACCAAAGCAGAAAAATGAAAATCTGTTTCCTTATGGTTACGAAAATTACGTAGAATAAGGTATTTAAGATACATTACACTTCTAAGCGCATAGGCATAATAACAAACTGAGCAGAAGTGGAGTCCGTAATTAGTCCTGGGTTATAGGGATCGCTAATGCTAAAATGCACAGACTCATCTTTACTATGCCGCAGCATATCTAGAAAATAGTTAGGGTTAAAAGCTACTTCCAGTTTCTCTCCTCCGTAATTGACGGGCATATGCACTTTGCCTTCACCAATAGACCCACTCATAGCAGATAGATGCAATTCTCCTGTTGTAAAAGTAAAACGCACGGAATTGCTATTTTCTGAAGTAAATAAAGAAACCTGCCTTAGTAAAGAAATCAATTCATCGCGATTTAAAGCGATTGGGTTTGCAATTTGTTCAGGAATAACGCGACTAACATCTGGGTATTGACCTGAGAGCAATTTACTAATAAGAGTAGTCGATTTAAACTCAACAGCGATCTTATCAGACATAAGAGTTAAGATAACAGGGTCATCCTCTTTACTATCAAGCAGGCGAATTATTTCTTCAATAGCTTTTAAAGGGATAATATAAGAGCTTGAATCAGAAGAGATTTTATCGATCTTTACCTTGTTTTTTGCTAAGCGTTTTCCGTCTGTTCCAATAAAAACAATCGTATTTTCTACGCTTTGTAAAAGAATTCCATTAAGGGCATGTTTGCTATCATCACGAGCTGCTGCAAAAGAAGTGCGTGACAACAGGTGACTTAATTGAGAAGACGGTAGGGTTAGCTGTATTCCTTCTGATAGGTTGGGAAATTTAGGGAATTCATCTTTATGCATTCCCTGAATTCTAAAATGAGAGCTCCCAGCATTTACTAAAGCTACTTCTGAGGAAAGAGCGTGGATTTCTACCTGCACAGCGGTCAACTCGCGAATTAGTTGAAAAAACCTCTTAGCAGGAAGTGTAATAGCTCCTTCTTCTAAAACTTTTGCTTCTACATAAGCTCGTACACTTACAGTAAGATCTGTTACGCTTAAGATGAGCTGGTCATCGATAGCCTCTATCAAAATATTAGATAAAATAGAAATGGTTGGTTTTACAGGGACTATGTTTTGAATCTTACCAACTAGATTGACAAGCTCTATTCGGGTAATGACAACTTTCATGATATACTTCTCCTTAACTTAAGATACAAGCATAATCAAAAAGGGAAAATCAGTCTATGCGATTGCGCATTGCTTGTTGAATTGTTTTTACATGTTCTTTTTCTTTTAGCGCTTGTCTCTTATCATAATTCTTTTTACCTTTCGCACAGGCAACTTTAACTTTAACAAATCCATTTTTCAGATACATAGAAAGAGGGATTAAGGTAAATCCTTTTTCTTGAGATAGGTTTTTTAATCTTATGATTTCTCTTTTATGTAAAAGCAAAAATCGATCTCGTTTATCTTCGTGGTTAAAGATATTTCCAAAGCGATAGGGAGCAATGGAAGCATTTTTTAAAAGAACTTTTCCTTGTTGAGATATTAAGATATAAGCTTCTTGAAGACTGCCTCCATGATTGCGCAAAGATTTTACTTCTGTACCGGATAAAACAATACCAGCTTCAAATGTTTCTATGATTTCATAGTCATAAAAGGCGCGTCTATTAGAAACAAGTTCTGATTCTTTATGTTTTGACATGTTTATCCAAGGAAATCTTTTCCATATTCTGTTACACGGAAACAACGATGATTTTGATAACTACCTAATTCTATAATCCCTAATTCAGATAACCATTCTAAAATAATTGCTTCAATCAAAATAAGTTCTCTAGAATTATAAAAAGGAAGTGTATATTTCCAGTTTCTGCCTTGTTTTTTTAAGATAACACTAGATTCTTCGCTTAAAGTAGTAGTCATGCCTTTAAGAAAATCTTCAAATAAAACCCATTCGGAATGAGCTACTCTTAAAACGCTTTTTTCTATATCTCTTAAGACTCTTTCGTTAAATGAACCGATCATTTCTGGCGCATAAGAATGACGATATAACAATAGGGATTTTTGAGGATTAGTTAAGGTAAACCACTCATGAGCTTTATCTAATAAAGAAAGGCTTTTATCCGCAACAGAAGCTAAATTCAATAACTCTATTTTTTCTAATAAATGTTTAATGTACTTTACATGACTTTTATTTGTTGCATTTAAGTGCAAACAATTGGCCAGTTCAAGTATATCTTTATAAAAAAAAGGTTGTTTTTTTGCTAAAGATATAAGAAAAGTAACATCTTCAAGGAAAGAGAAATCTCGTGTGCTTTCTTTTTTAATAGAACTTGCACAAAGTATGGGGGGCTGCGTTTTGCGTAAAAAGAGTAAATAGTCCTTCCATTCTTGAAAAAACATAATTACTTCCACCCATTTACAATCTATTTTTTTATAGGTTAAACAACATACGAGATGAAATTCTAGCAATAGTGCAATGGTTTGAAATTGTTCCTGAGAAAGGGAGTATTTATCCATTAGATCGCTTGCATAAAGCATATATTCAGGAGCTTCTAGAAGATCTTTTATGATTTCTTCCATAATAGGATCTGGAAGCTGTAGAGCTGATAAATAGCGTTGAAATATCTGGGGGGTTAATAAATATTTTTCTACAATAGAATCAAAAATACGATCAGAAGTTCGGGAGATATTATACCAAACAGGAAGAGTGTGAATAGGAACTTTTTTCAATAACCCTTGTAGGAATTCCATACCAGGTTTAAAATCGGGGTCAAATGCTGTTATTCTAGCCGCAAAATACTTGCGTTTTTCCTTATCAACGGTAATTACAGAGCCATTTAAAGAGAGCAAACCGCTTTTAATAAACTTCTTAATGCTAGGAATTAATTCTTTTTCTTCACAGCTCAAAGCTTCGCTTAAATCTTGAAAAGCTATTTTTAAAGGACTATATAGAATTTCCTGTAAAAGTTCTAGATCACGGGCAGATAATTGAGAGATCAACAGCCTGTTTTCAATATCTTGCTTGTAGTTGTAATCCTCCAAGCAAATTTTGTTTTTTTTAATCAAACTAATTTCTAACATGCTTTTAGAACCTATTGTATAAGTCTTGAAAAGACAACAAAGATAGTACTAGATTGTTTGATTTGTAGCAAGGAAGGATATTAATATTTAATAAACTTAAAATAAACAACTTATGTATAAAAGCCCAAAGACTGGACAAAAGATAAGGATTCGCGTTAAGCTTATATGTTAAATTATTGGGCAGGGCTATGACAAAGAAAAACTATGACCATGAAGCAATTGAAGAAAAATGGCAAAAAATTTGGGAAGAAAAACAACTATTTCAGGTCGAAATAGATACTAGCAAGCCTAAGTACTATATCTTAGATATGTTTCCCTACCCCTCTGGTTCAGGGCTCCATGTAGGTCATGTAACAGGATATACAGCAACAGATACAATTGCGCGCTATAAAAGACAAAAAGGGTTTAATGTACTACATCCTATGGGGTGGGATAGCTTTGGTCTTCCAGCAGAGCAATACGCCATTCGTACAGGAACTCATCCAGCAAGCACTACGCAAAATAATATCAATACCTATAGACGGCAACTTAAAAAACTGGGGTTTAGCTATGATTGGAATAGAGAAATTACCACAAGTGATCCTAAATACTATAAATGGACGCAATGGCTTTTTATTCAATTATACAATAAAGGACTAGCTTATGAAGCAGAGGTTCTGGTCAATTTCTGCCCTGCCTTAGGAACTGTTTTAGCTAATGAAGAAGTAGAAAATGGTAAAGCCAAAGAAGGGGGATATCCTATTGAGAGGCGTCCTTTGCGCCAATGGATGCTCAAGATTACCTCTTATGCGGATCGTTTACTTAAAGATTTAGAATTAGTAGATTGGCCAGATCACTTAAAAAAGTTGCAAATTAACTGGATTGGACGTAGTGAAGGCGCAAAAATTCACTTTGAAGAAGCACAAACAAAACAAACAATCACTGTGTTTACTACTCGCCCAGATACACTATTTGGTGTTACTTACTTAGTACTATCTCCAGAGCATCCCCTTGTTTCATTAATTACAACAGAGCCCTGCCGCAAGCAAGTTCGAAAATATTGCAAAGAGATCTCTGGAAAAAGCGATTTGGAAAGGACAGAGCTTAACAAAGAGAAAACAGGTGTATGGACAGGTGCGTATGCTAAACATCCTATTACCGACCAAGATATTCCCATTTGGGTTTCAGACTATGTGTTGGTGGGATATGGAACAGGAGCTGTCATGGCGGTTCCCGCTCATGACGAAAGAGATTTTGCTTTTGCTAAAGCCTTTCATTTACCCATTACTGCTGTTATCATTCCTAATGAAACCGATCAAGATGTACAATCTGGCAAACTTTGTTGGACAGAAGAAGGGACATATATTAATAGCTCTTCAGGTTCTTTACATTTACATGGTTTAGATTTACAAGCAGCAAAGCAAGCAGTCATTCATTGGTTAGAAGACCAAGGGAAAGGGGAAAAAACCGTTAACTACAAATTGCGTGATTGGCTATTTTCTCGTCAGCGTTATTGGGGTGAGCCTTTTCCCATTCTTCACTTCCCCGACGGTACTAGGCGAGTTCTAGATTTAGATGAACTGCCTTTATGTCCTCCTGAATTAAAAGATTTTAAGCCAGCTTCTACTGGGGAGAGTCCTCTTTCTAAAGTTAAAGAGTGGGTATATATTACAGATTCTAAAACACATCAAAAAGCTCAAAGAGAAACCAATACCATGCCGCAGTGGGCAGGATCTTGTTGGTATTATTTACGTTTTTGCGATCCTCATAATCCAGATAAACCATGGAGTGAAGAAGCAGAGAAATATTGGATGCCAGTGGATTTGTATATTGGGGGAATAGAACATGCAGTGCTTCATCTTTTGTATGCACGTTTTTGGCATAAAGTATTTTATGACTGTGGCCTTGTTAGCACGCTTGAGCCTTTTCAAACCCTGCGCAATCAAGGTCTTGTTTCAGCTAGATCTTACCAGTTAAACCAAGGTGGTTATGTAGCGCCAGAAGGTGTCTATGAAGAAAATGGTAGCTTCTTTAAACTAGGTACCAAAGAACTGCTGCACTCCCAAGTAGAAAAGATGTCCAAATCAAAACTCAATGGGGTAACACCAGATCACATCATTTGTGAATATGGAGCTGATTCCCTTCGTCTTTATGAGATGTTTATGGGTCCATTTGATAAAGAAAAATTCTGGAACAGCGATGCTGTGAATGGGTGTTACCGATTTTTAAATCGCTTTTACGACTTGGTTACTTCAGATAAGGTTTGTAAAGAAGATACAGCGGAAGGATTGAAATTATCTCATCGCTTGGTCTATCAGGTTGAAAAAGAGATAGAAGCCATGCAGTTCAATACAGCTATTGCTAAAATGATGGAATTTATCAATGCTTTTTCACCACTTGCTTCTTATCCTAAACAAGCGTTGAAAATGGCTATTCAAGTATTATATCCCTTTGCTCCTCATATTGCAGAAGAGCTATGGGAATATTTAGGTGAAACAAAAAGTTTAACCTATCAACCATTTCCTATTTTTGATCCAAACTATCTAATAGAAGAAACAGTGTTGTATGTAGTACAAATAAATGGTAAGGTAAGAGGAAAATGGTCTTTGCCTAAAGAACAAACCAAAGAAGAACTGCTGTCTTTTTTACAAACACAACCGCAGATCATAAAATATTTACATAAACCGATTACTAAAGTAATCTTTGTTCCTAATAAATTGATAAATCTTGTGTGCGATGTTTAGCTTTTTTTATAACACCTGTCTTATGTTACTAGGGCTATTTGCCATGCCTAAGTTCCTTCTCTCTTGGAATAAGTACAAGGGAACGACTTTATACAGATTAGGACTAAAATCTCCTAATCTACAACTCTCTTCTGCACCTGTAATTTGGATTCACGCTGTATCCGCAGGGGAGACAAAAGCCGCTACTGCTTTAGTAGCTCAGCTGCAACAAACCTTTCCTGATGCACAAATTGTGATTTCCAATACCACTCGCACAGGACATATGGAAGCTAAAAAAAGTTTACCTCAAGCAAAAGCTCACTTATTCCTTCCCTTGGATTTTTCATGGATTATGCGCCGCTTAGTAAAGCAAATATCTCCTAGCGCTCTTTTCTTGGTAGAAAGTGATTTTTGGTTTCACCTAGTTTACCATGTGAAAAAAATAGGTGGAAAAGTTGTACTAGTGAATGGAAAAATATCAGAGCGCTCTTATAAAAGGTTTCAGTTTTTTTCCTATTTTACACGAAGGCTATTTTCTTTATTTGACCTTTTTTTAGTACAAAACGATACCTATTTTAAGAGATTTTCCCATCTTGCTGATACCCATAAAATTCACATAACAGGTAATCTCAAATGGGATGTTATGCCAGATCTTTTGTCTCTTTCTCAAAAAAACGACTTAAAAGCCCAGCTAAAACTAGCTAATAAGACAATCATCATCGCTTCAACGCATGATCCAGAAGAGAAGTGGTTACTTGAAAAAATAGATATACTTTGGCAGCTATTTCCCACTTTAAAAGTGCTCATAGCTCCTCGCCATCCTGAGCGCTTTCAAAACGTAAGCTCTCTGTTACAAAAAAAGAACTACTCTTACGCTCTCTCATCTAATCCCTCCCAAATTACAGGAGAAGAGCAGGTGATTTTAATTGATCAAATGGGGCAGCTTACCAAGTTATATCAAATAGTTGACCTTGCCATTGTAGGAGGAAGTTTTGTTACCCATATCGGAGGGCATAATATTTTTGAACCCGTATCGGTTGGGACGCCTGTGCTTTTTGGACCGTACATGCATACGCAAAAAGATTTACAACAACAAATCCTACAATCTCAATCAGGGCTAGAGATTACCTTAGATAGCCTAGTTGAAACAATCTCCAAATTATTATCTTTCCCTTTATCTGTTTCTTCTCAAAATAGCTCTCCCATGCAAGGAGCGGCTAAAAAAACTATCGACCTTTTGCAAAATGTTGTTGAGCTAAAAGCACAAGCACGTTAAACTCATACTTTCTTTATCGCGGGGTGGAGCAGTGGTTAGCTCGTTGGGCTCATAACCCAAAGGCCGGAGGTTCGAATCCTTCCCCCGCTATTTTTCTGGCGGCATAGCTCAGCTGGTTAGAGCGGCGGAATCATAATCCGTAGGTCGTTGGTTCGAGCCCGACTGCCGCTATCCCATTTTTTTCTTGTTCATAGATACCTCTCAGCTATGTTCATTTTTGTCTAACTCCGTTTCTGTAACAAAAATAATGTTATGTCAGAATTTTTGCCAGGATAATGATCTCCTTGTACCAATTGTAAATCAGAGCTTTAAACCCCATTCCTTACTTAGAGTACTCTCTTGCCTGTTATTTGAAGGATTTTTATAGATTTTTTTAACTTTATGTTAAAATACTTCTTTTGCTACCTTAGAACCCGGATTGAGCAGATTACTAAAATGCAATTTTGATTTATTATAACCCCTATTAATTTTGTATGATGAGGGTTATCATGAGCGTACATACACAAGTAGAACGATTAGATCATTTAGGTGTTATCGCAGGT
>JBAUFS010000023.1:0-16228 GCA_049679255.1 Candidatus Rhabdochlamydia sp. | reverse complement strand
TTAACTCTTGGAAGCGTATCTCTTAGAATACTGTCCGTCAAGCTAAAGTTTTTATCTGCTGCTTTTTTAATTGATTTGCGTGCCCCACCCATTTATACAATCCTCTGTAATTATATATTTTTTTAATGCAAGATCTTACAAAAATGATTTATTAAAGAAAATAAAAATTTAAATGAGTTACTCATGTAAATTAAATATTTAAAAAATTAGATGTATATGGTTTTTTGTAAATGGAATAACATTCTAAAAGCTCGCATCGTCAGAAACGAGATTAAGCTGTTGCCTTATTTAAAGAACAGCAGTCATCTCAGCACTCTCAATCAGAACCTGCCCTTATACATACCTTTAAAGTTCGCACGATCGTATTCACTCATTAAATTGCAATGCAAAAAATTTCCTGGGAACTTAAGCTCTCAAATCTATTGATATATACAACCTCTTAATCCAAAGGAGATACCCGAATAATATGCCCATCGGGATCTTGAACAAGGAAAGTACGGCCAAAGACTTCCGTATAAGGTTCTCGCAAAAATTTGATATCGGAATTTTTTCGCCATTCCTGAAAGAGAGCATCTACCCCTTCGTTGGAAGGCACCATAATACCAATCTCAGAAAAACGTGGTGCAGAAAAATCAGGCTTTGTTCCACCTGTCCAAAGGGCAAATCGCGCTTCACCACCAGCAAAAAATGCTACATAGCGAGGGCTTGAAAATACTGGATCAGAATTAAACAATGTCTTGTAGAAAGACGTTGAACGTTCAATGTCGGATACGTAGATCAACTGAAGATTGGGATTGCGGGTTTTTTTCATTGTGACATCCTCTTAAGTAGCAAAGTAAACTATAATGAGAATTAAGAATTTTAATCTATTGCAAATGATGACAGGATGTTGCAAGTATTTTTCAAAACAACTGCTCTTGGGTAAAATTAATAAAAAAATATATTTACTTCTCCTTTTCCTTTTGTTAGGTTTGAATGCAATATGAATTTTTTGAAACTGGTTCCAGCGCAACTTGTTTTACAAAATGGCATGACCTATCAAGGGCATGCGCCAAAATGGTTTAAAGAAACGGTTTTTGGCGAAGTTGTCTTCACAACGGGAATGACAGGATACGTTGAATCGCTAACAGATCCTTCTTATGCAGGACAAATCTTAATTTTTACTTTTCCTTTGATTGGCAATTATGGCGTTCCTGATTCTTGCTTGTGGGAGTCTTTGAAAATTCACGCCAAAGGCGTTATTATTAATCAAATCTGTCCTTTTTACAGCCATTATCAAGCAAAAACTTCCCTAGCCAAATGGCTACATATACAAAAAGTTCCCTTTCTCTCTGGTGTAGATACCCGTGCTTTAACAAAGAGAATTCGAACAGAAGGCAGCATGCTTGGAGCAATTACACAAGAAGGTAAAAAAACGATAAGTTTTGTCAATCCTACTTCTCTTGTCAAAGAGGTAAGTTGTCCTATTTTAAAGAAATATGGGAAAGGAAAGAAAACCATCATTTTAGTTGATTGTGGTATGAAACAAAGCATCTTGCGTTGTTTACTTAACTTCCCTATTCAAATCAAACGAGTTCCTTTTGACTACGATTATTTAGACCAAGAATACGATGGAATTCTTTTGTCTAATGGACCAGGAGATCCTCTTGACTGTAGACAAACAGTGGACATTTTAAAAAAAGCTCTGGACAAAAAAAAACCGATTTTTGGCATTTGTTTAGGAGCTCAACTCATGGCGTTGGCAGCTCAAGCAAAAACCTACAAACTACCCTTTGGGCACCGAGGGCAAAATCAACCTTGTGAATGTATAGAATCAGGGCGTTTTTTTCTCACATCGCAAAACCATGGCTTTGCGATCGAAGAAAACAGTTTGTCTAAAAACTGGAAAGTCACATTTCGCAATGTGAATGATGGCTCCGTTGAAGGAATTCGACATCGAGAACTCCCCTTTTTTGCTGTACAATTTCATCCTGAAGCATCTCCTGGTCCCACTGATATGATAGGGTTATTCGAAACATTTTACCATATGTTATAGAAAATGAAAGATGATAAACGTTTCCAAGGAAAGTCTGTATTGATTCTAGGTTCTGGAGGCTTAAAAATCGGCCAGGCCGGCGAATTTGACTACTCGGGAACCCAAGCTATTAAAGCGCTAAAAGAAGAAAAGATTCACACGATTTTGATCAACCCTAATATTGCAACAGTACAAACAGATCCTTACACAGCGGACGAAACCTACTTGCTTCCACTGGATGTAGAAATTGTCTCTCAGATTATTGCTAAAACAAAACCCAGTGGTGTCTTGCTGGGCTTTGGAGGACAAACAGCTCTTAATTTAGGCCTTCAACTTGCCAGCAAAAATATTTTCCAAAAATATGGTGTAGAAATACTCGGCACGAATATTTCTTCTATTCAGTTAACAGAAGATCGGCATCTTTTTAAAAAAAAACTCGAAAGCATCGGCATTTGCACTCCTAAAAGCAGAGCAGTCAAATCTATTGCTCAAGCATTAAAAGCGGCAGAGGAAATAGGCTATCCCGTTATGCTGCGTTTAGGTTTTTCTTTAGGAGGACTAGGATCGGGGAAAATTACCAACCCTAAAGAACTACATACAAAAGCGCAAGAAGCTCTAAATGCTTGTTCGCAGATTCTCATCGAAGAGTATTTATTCGGATTTAAAGAACTTGAATATGAAATTGTACGTGATCAATATGGAAATGCATTAACAATTTGTAATATGGAAAATTTGGATCCGATGGGGATTCACACAGGAGAGAGCATTGTCGTTGCGCCTTCACAAACACTCAATAATCAAGAATACCACCTCCTACGTTCTATTGCATTAAAAGCAGCAGAAGCTTTTGAAATTGTAGGCGAGTGTAATATACAATATGCCTTAAATCCCAAAGATGGTAGCTATAGAGTCATTGAAATGAATGCTAGACTCTCTCGCTCATCTGCTTTAGCCTCAAAAGCTACTGGATATCCTCTTGCTTTTGTTGCAGCAAAGCTTAGCTTAGGTTTCTCTCTTGCCCAAATTCGTAACAGCGTGACAAAAAAAACAACAGCTTTTTTTGAACCTGCTTTAGATTATATTGTTGTCAAAATCCCTAGATGGGACACACATAAGCTACGCTCAGCAGAGCGTAGAATCGGCACTGAAATGAAAAGCGTAGGTGAAGTAATGGCAATGGGCAGAAGCTTTCCCGAAGCTCTGCAAAAAGCTATTCGCATGCTAAACATTGGAGCCGATGGATTAACCAGTTACCCCTATCCCATTGAAAATCTCTCCCAAGAAATTCACGAAGCAACTGACAGAAGATTGTTTGCTTTAGCTCTTTTTTTTGAACAAGGGGCAACCCTTAAACAGGCACAAGCACTGTGTCAAATCGATCCTTGGTTTTTACTGCATATTCAATCTATTACACAGTTTGCCGCTCTCTTAAAAAAACAATCTCTAACCAAAGATCTATTACGAAAAGCTAAACAATATGGATTTTCTGATCAAACCATTGGGAAAATAAAAAACATCTCTCAAGAAAAAGTACGAAAACTACGTCATCGTTATCAAATTTTGCCCATGATTAAACAGATTGATACGTTAGCTGGAGAATTTGATGCCAAAACCAATTACCTTTTTTTAAGTTATCATGGCATATGCCACGATGTTCAGCCTTTTAACTCCCCCCCTATAACTGTACTTGGTTCTGGCCCTTATTCAATTGGTTCATCTGTTGAATTTGATTGGTGTGCAGTGAACACATGTAGAGAGCTTCGCTCTTTAGAAGAAAAAACATTGATTATCAATTGCAATCCAGAAACCGTATCCACAGATTATGACGAATCAGATCGCCTGTATTTTGAAGAGCTCACCTTTGAGAGAGTTCGAGATATTGCAGACTTTGAAAGTACAAAAGGGATCATTGTATCTGTAGGAGGACAAATCGCAAATAATTTAAGTGTGGCTCTTAATAAATATGGATACCCCCTTTTGGGAACAAAAGCTTGGCAAATTGATCGCGCAGAAAACCGCCACAAGTTCTCCAGTCTATTGCATAAATTAAAAATTGACCAGCCGATATGGGCTACTGTCATTTCACTTACTCAAGCAAAATCCTTTGCAAGCCAAGTGGGTTATCCTGTTCTCATTAGACCCTCTTACGTGCTTTCAGGATCAGCGATGAATATTGTCTTTTCTGAAGACGATCTAGCTCAATTTCTTATTCAAGCAGCAAAAATTTCTCCTGATTATCCCGTTGTCTTATCCAAATTTATTACAGAAGCTAAAGAGCTGGAAGTTGATGGAGTGGCTAAAGAAGGAAGAATTATCATTGAAGCTATTTCTGAGCATATTGAAAATGCGGGAGTGCATTCAGGAGATGCTACAGTGGTTTTACCTCCTCAAAATTTAGATCTAGAAACCATTCGACGTACAAAACTCATTACAAGACAAATTGTCAAAGCGCTCGAAATTACCGGTCCTTTTAATATTCAATTTGTCGTTAAAGGTAATGCTATTCAAGTTATTGAATGTAACCTGAGAGCTTCTCGTTCTTTTCCTTTTGTCAGTAAAGTAACACGCCATAATTTTATTGAAATTGCCACTAAAGTACTTTTAGACCAATCTATTTCAGGTGTCTTTAAAACGCTTGAGTTTGATTATGTAGGAGTTAAGACTCCTCAATTTTCCTATCAACGTTTAAAAGGAGCCAGTCCTGTTGCCCATGTTGAAATGGCTTCAACTGGAGAAGTAGCTTGCTTAGGCAGGGATTTACAAGAGGCTTTTTTTCTTTCTTGGATGGCTACACAGACAAGAATTAAAGGAAAAAAAATCTTATTTAGCATTGGAGATGATAAAAAAAGTAAGCTATTGGAATCGATTAGAGCACTTGCAGGCTGTGGGTGGAAAATTTTTGCTACCCAGGGAACTCATGACTTTCTTAAAAGCCATCAAGTAAAATCCCAATGCATCTATAAGAGAAGTCAAAAACAACAACCCCATCTATCTAGCTTCATAAAAAAGAGATATTTTGATTTAATTATAAATATCCCTAAAGGCACAGGAGCTAATCCTACAACAGACGGGTTTCATATTAGACGTTTAAGTATTGATCATCACATCCCATTGATTACTAACTTACAAAACGCACAAGTATTTTTAAGCTGTCTAGTAGAGCTTAATTTGAAATCTTTGCTTATCCTTCCATGGCAATGCTTTGCTACAATCTCCGAAAAAGATCTGACAAATAGAAGGGCTATAAAGTGAAGAAAATAGTTAAGTCTTTTAAAAATATTCTACTGAAAAGTTTTGTAAAGATTTTGCGTTATTTTATCAAGCAAAATGCTATACAAGAGAGATTTTTAGTTGTTTCTACAACTGGGCTAGGAGACACTTTATGGGGAACTCCTTCGATCCGCTCCCTTAGAGAGCAGTATCCTAAAGGATATATTGCAGTTTTAACGAACCATATCGGAAAAGAATTATTGGAAAACAATCCTTATATCAATGATCTATTCTTATTGAAAAAACCCATAATTACCTCTCTTATTTCTCTTTACTCAAAGCTAAAGAAAAAGAAGTTTTCCTATATTTTATTCTTTCATTCCTCTCAAAGAATAGTTTTGCCTTTTGTCTATTTATTAGGAGCTAAAAAAATTATTGGCACGGAAGGGTCTAATAAAGGGCTTGATTCTTTAATGACTCACCTTCTTCCCAAAAAACCACAACATGAAATCGTAAGACGTTTAGAAATTATTGCAGCATTAATTGGTAAAAAACCAGCTCACCATCGAATAGAAATTGCTTTAAGCCCACAAGACAAAAAAAACGCACTCCCTCTAATAGATCATTTACAAGATCACACACACCCTTGTATCTTGCTTCATCCAGGATCTAAAGATCTTTTCAAGCGTTGGCCTCCTTCCCATTTTATTGCTCTAGGCAATCTACTAAGCACGCAACATAAATGCCACATATTTATTACAGGCAGTCAATCGGAAAAAGAACTAGTTTTACAAATTGCCTCTAATATTCCCAATAGCACTTCCTTGATAGATCTGCCTTTAAAAACATTTGCTGCTCTTATTCAGAACATGGACTTAATGGTTTGTAATGATACAGGCCCGATGCATATGGCTTTTGCTATAAAAACACCTACTGTTGCCATTTTTTGTCCTACAAATCCCCACCTGTGCGGTCCTTATGCTGTAAAAGACTATACGGTAATTGCAAAGAAAAAAACATGTTCTCCCTGCCTGCAAAAAAAATGTGCAAATCCCTTTTGTATGTTGCAAATAGGAATACAAGAAGTATATGAAGCTGTTTTACATCAACTCTGTAAATCAGAAAAATTTGCTGTAAAATCTTTAAGGAAACTCTCATGAATCATGGCTTCAGAAATAGAAGTGTTATTTCGATGGAAAATTTTTCTAGCCAAGAGATTCTCTATCTTTTAGAACAAGCACACATCATGAAAAATTCTACCCCTCCACCCTTACTAAGAACTCCTATTCTCGCTACCTGTTTTTACGAGCCCTCTACTAGAACTCGTCTCTCTTTTGAAACCGCTATGCTTAAATTAGGAGGCCGGGTAATTGGATTTTCCGATGAAAAAAATACCGCTGCACAAAAAGGAGAATCGTTTGAAGATACGATAAGAGTTATAGGATCTTTTGCAGATGTCATTATATTGCGGCATCCTTCTAAGGAGTCTATACATCTAGCTCATAAAAGTACTAAAACACCGGTTATCAATGCAGGCAATGGTACAGAAGAACACCCTACTCAAACCTTAACAGATCTATTTACCATGCAAGAAACACAAAAAGATCTTCAAGGATTATCCATTGCCTTTGTAGGGGATCTTAAATATGGGCGCACAGTGCACTCTCTCTGCCTTGCATGCGCTTTATTTGGTATGCGCTTATTTTTTTGTGCTCCCAATGGCTTATTTCTCCCTCAAGAATTGCTCGCTCACTTAGCAAGAAAAAAAATACCATTTTCCTTCCATCAAAATTTAGATGAAATCATTTCCTATTTAGACATTCTCTATATAACACGTCTGCAAACAGATAAATTGACAAGCACCGATCCTACCTTCTTTAACCTCTATCCCTTAAAACTAGATCATTTAGTAAATGCACCTTCACATTTAAAAATACTACACCCACTTCCAAGAAATAATGAGATCGATCCTTTAATTGATCATACCCCATTTGCACACTATTTTCAACAAGCGGAGAACGGAGTATACACTCGTATGGGGCTATTGCATACTATTTTACAAGGATCCTTAAAATATGATTACGTTTAAGCAAGTCTCTACTATCGATGGTAAAAGGCTTGATTGGCAAATCCCTTCTGTAAAAGAGATGACCTTTGATAGTCATCATCTTACACTGCTGCCTGCTTTAATCGATCCACACGCTCATTTTCGCACTCCCGGATTAGAATATAAAGAAGATTGGAAGACAGGAGCTAAAGCTGCTTTACAAGGAGGGATTACTACTGTATTTGACATGCCTAACACTCTGCCTATTACCAATACACTAGAGAGAGTTTTAGAAAAAAAACAGCTTATCCAAAAACAGTTAAAGCAGGCAGAAATTTCCTTACATTTTGATTTATACCTAGGTGTAGATAAAAACCACTTTTCTGAGATTGCGCGTTGTCGTAATGAAGTTATCGGTTTGAAAATCTTTATGGGATCCTCAACAGGTGGTTTGTTATTAGATGACGATGTATCACTAGAAACAGCTTTTAAACTTGCTGCAGAAAATGATCTATTAGTTGCTGTACATGCAGAAGATCAAAATTTAATTCTTAAAAGGAAAGCCCGGTTTTCTCATCATAAAGAGCCTAAAATTCACTCTAAAATTCGCAATGAACAAGTAGCTTATCTAGCAACTAGCAAAGCTATTGATTTAGCTCGTAAGTACCACACACGCTTATATCTTCTACATGTGAGCACAAGTCAAGAAATAGAGTTGGTTCGGCAAGCTAAAGAAAAAGGCCTTTGCGTGTATTGCGAAGTAACCCCCCACCATCTATTTCTTTCGACAAAAGCCTATGATTCACTAGGAACTAAAGCACAAGTTAATCCTCCTTTAAGACAACAAGTTCACTCTAATGCACTATGGCAGGCTATTAGAGAAAAAGTGGTGGATACAATTGGGTCAGATCATGCCCCTCACACCCTAGAAGAAAAATCTGCAAGTTATCCTAAAAATTTATCGGGAATGCCCGGCATAGAAACTACCCTTCCCTTACTTCTCGATGCCTGTAATCAGGGGAAAATCCAATTATCCGATATTGAACAACTCATGCATAAGAAAATCGTAGAAATTTTCCGACTCCCTCCTTGTCCAGACATTGTTCTAGTTGATATGCAAAAAACACAAGTACTAGACCCCTCTTTATTGCAGACGAAATGCAGTTGGAGTCCCTATGCGGGTCTTACTCTAAAAGGTTGGCCCGTTATGACTGTTTTAGGAGATAATCTCTATGCCTGCCACTAAATTACCTACTTGGTATCCAGATCATGCCCCTATTTACGATAGGAAAAAAAGTTATCTAGAAAATGCAGAAGAGGGTCCTTTCTTTGATGGGGCAATTCCCAAAAGAAACCTTCCTTCTAGAGAAGAAATGCTTAATTTTTTGGGATTCCCAGTAGCCTCTTGTATTGGTGTAGCATCTGGGCCTTTATTAAATTCCAAATGGATTTCACTAGCAGCTAAGCTAGGGTACGATATTCCTGTATATAAAACCATTCGCAGCAAAGAATATGCAGCTCATCCTATGCCAAATATCATTTATGTCGATACAAATGGCCCTATACATGCAAACGATCCCAAATATAGTGTTAAACAAGTTTCTTTTCCGCCTGAGCAAATAGAGGACCTAGCTATTACAAACTCTTTTGGCATGCCTTCTAGATCACCTGCTTTTTTACTAGAGGATATCCCTCGTGCAAACGCTTATCTACAAGAAGGACAAGTTATGGTTGTTTCCATAGTAGGTTCCTTTCAAAAAGAGCGTTCTTTTATAGAAGATTTTGTAGCTGTTGCCACCTTAGCTAAAGCAGCAGGTGCTAAGATTATCGAAGCGAATTTCTCTTGTCCTAATGTAAAGACAAAAGAGGGAGCTATCTATATGTCTGCTTCTGCCGTTGCAGAAATCGGAAAGGCGCTTGTTAAAGCTATTCACCCTATTCCTTTAATCATTAAAGTGGGTGTTTTTCCTTCTAAACAACTATTACAAGAAGTGCTAATCACAGCTGCTCAAAATGGCATACAAGCCATTTCTGGGATCAACTCAGTCCGTTCTAAAGTAATTGATTCTGAGGGGAATTCTCCTTTAGGGCCTGATAGACCAACAAGTGGTATTTGCGGAGGTCCTATTCTCTCCACTGCAGTGCGATTTATTATACAAGCCCATGAAATCATCCAAAAAGAAAAGCTCGATCTCACTTTAATCGGAGTAGGCGGTATTTCTCTGCCAGAGCATTTTTCGGTTTTTTTTAAAGCTAAAGCTAACGCCGTAATGACCGCAACAGGTATGATGTGGGATCCTTATTTAGCAGCAAAATACCATACAAAAGAGCAGAAGTGATCCAACTACAAACTAAAAAAATGATTCTTGATCTTTTCAACATAGGATCGATTCAATTTGGCCATTTTGTTTTAAAGAGTGGCATTACCTCTCCGATTTATATCGATTTAAGACGGATTATCTCTTTTCCAAAGATGGTAAAAGAAATCCGCGATGCTCTCTGGCAACTTACATCTGATTTAGAGTTTAGTTTGATTTGTGGAGTACCTTACACAGCTCTTCCGCTTGCTACAGCCATCTCTTTAAAATATAATGTCCCCATGCTGATGCGCCGTAAGGAGATTAAGGAATATGGAACAAAATCTAGTATTGAAGGCGTATTTAGCAAGAAGCAGCTTTGCTTAGTCATTGAAGATGTGATTACTACAGGTAAAAGTATTCTTGAAACAGTTATTCCCCTACAAAATCTAGGAGTCGTTGTTAAAGACATTTGTGTTGTGCTTAACCGTGAACAAACAGGTAATAAAACCATGCAAGAAAATGGGCTTTCTGTGCATAGCTTAATCAGTATTTATGAAGTCTTAGAAGTACTATACGAAGAGAAAAGAATCGAAGAAAATGTATTCCAAAATGTCACTTGTTTTTTAAAAACCCCATGATAAGAGAATATAGTTATGAGCAAAGAATAGAGTTTTGTTCTAATCCAGTTGCCAAAAAACTACTTAGCATCTGCAAAGAAAAACAAAGCAATCTCTGCGTTGCAGCTGATTTTACCTCGTCTAATGCTTTAATTGCTTTTGCAGAATTAGTAGGATCTGAAATCTGTATGTTAAAAACACACATAGACATTCTCCATGATTTTCATCCAAATACGATAAAAAAGCTTCAAGAGCTTAGTCATAAAGAGAATTTTGTGATTTTTGAAGATCGTAAATTTGCCGATATTGGAAATACAGTACAATTGCAATACCAGGGAGGCCCTTTTAAAATGGTCGAATGGGCTGATCTAATCAATGCGCATAGCGTTGTAGGTCCTGACATCATCTCAGCTCTCAAAAATATAGGTCTTAGCTCTAACAGAGCACTGCTTCTATTAGCAGAAATGAGCTCTTCTGGAACCCTTGCTAAAGAAGAATATACAGAAGCTACACTAAAAATGGCTGAACAGCATGAGGATTTTGTGATCGGTTTCATTTGCTTAAAAAAAATTTCCAACAATCCAAAATGGATTTACTTTACGCCTGGTATTCAATTTGCTAACGATAAAGATGATTTAGGACAGACATACCAAACCCCAGATTCAGCTATCAAAGCAGGAAGTGATATAATTATTGTGGGGCGAGGAATTTATCAAGCAGAAAATCCAAAACAAGCAGCAAGCGAATATCGCAAAGCAGGATGGTCCTCTTATGCCTTCAGCCTATCTTCCTAAGGTTTTTATTATTATTGTTAATTGGAATGGAAAGCAAGATACCTTAACCTGCCTAAGTTCTCTTCAGTCATTGGACTATTCTAACTATCACGTAATCATTGTTGATAATGGATCAAAGGATGATTCTATTTCTGCTATAAAGCTTCAGTTTCCCCATCACTTACTGCTAGAAAATCAAACTAACTTAGGATTCACAGGTGGTAATAATGTAGGAATCCAATACGCTTTAAATCACAAAGCCGATTTTGTTTTGCTGCTCAATAATGATACCAAGGTTTCTCCTGATTTATTAAAGCACTTTATGCTAGGATTTCAACAATTCCCTAAGGCGGGAATTCTCGGAGCTAAAATTTGCTTGATGCAGAACGAGGGAAAATTAGATCACTTTGGAGGAACTTGGAATCAAAAAAAAGGAGTTTTTGATTTAATCGGACTGCATGCGCCAGATGAGAATTGGGACACAGCCTTCTGTATTGATTATGTTTGTGGGGCTGCTATGATGGTTAAAAAAGAAGTTTTTGAACAAATAGGACTATTGGAATCTCGTTTTTTTTTAATTTGGGAAGAATCCGATTTTTGTATGCGTGCAAAACGCAAAGGATTTCAAATTATTAGTTATCCATCTGCAAAAATTTGGCATAAAGTTTCCGCTTCTTTTATAGGTAAAACACATAGCACCTATTTTTGGTGGCGCAACCGTCTTCTTTGGATCGAGCGCAACTGCTCTTTTAAGCACCTTTTAAGCATCTATATACGAGTATTAATTCCCGAGATCCTTCATTTGGTAAAAATCTATTTTCTGAAATCTATGCAGTATACTTGTTTTAAATCTTTTTACGCTAAAGCTGAACAAGAAAGAAAAAGACATAAACTTTTTACCTATAAAGCAGCTCTACGAGGTGTAAAAGACTATCTCTTGCGTCGCTTTGGGCCTGGGCCTGATTGCTACTAAAATAGAGTTCTAATTTGACGAAGCTAAGACAAACTGCTATAAGTTAAGAAATGGGGCATCTTGTCACATAAGCATGACAGACTTGGCAATTTTCAATCTTTACAACTATTGATTTATGACTATTAACAAAATTTTAAAATACTTCTTCGTTTTTCTTCTTTTCACTTTTGTAAGCTGTGATCGTAATATGGTCATCATAAACGATGTCGATGAAAGAGAGGCAAATGAGATCATCGTCTTTCTAGCAAGTAGAGGGATATCTTCAGAGAAAATGCAAGCTGTAAGTACAGGAGCTGGTGCAACAGGAAATGAAGCTGTAAAATGGAGCATCACAGTTGATGGAGCTCATTCTACAAAAGCCATGGCTATTTTAAATCAAAATGGATTACCTCGTAAAAAAGGAACAAGCTTATTGGACCTTTTTGCAAAAGCGGGTTTGATGTCTTCAGAAAAAGAAGAAACCATTCGTTATCAAGCAGGGCTTGCTGAACAAATCGCTAACATGATCCGTAAGATCGATGGCGTGCTAGATGCAGACGTGCAAATCTCTTTCCCCTCCACCGAAGCTTCTTCTATGGCTTATGGATCACAACAAGAGAAATTGAAAAAAATTACAGCAGCGGTTTATGTAAAACATCAAGGAATATTCGATGACCCTAATGCCCATCTTTCTTCTAAAATTAAACGCCTTGTATCTGGTAGCGTAACAGGCCTTGATCTCAATGATGTTACAGTTATTTCAGATCGTGCGCGTTTTATCGATGTCTCATTAACTCCCATGAGCGAGTCTTTAGAAGGAGCTGGAAATGAATATGTGAGCATTTGGTCAATTATATTAAACAAACAATCAGCTTCTCGTTTCCGCGTTGTCTTCTTTCTTCTCATGTTTTGCTTATTTGTATTTGCCCTGCTCATCGGTTGGATGATTTGGAAGTTTTATCCCCTCCTTAAAGAAAAAGGGAATTGGAGAAATCTGCTTAAAATCGCTCCCTTTAGAGAAAAAGAAGGAGAAATAAAGCCGCCTGAGAATGAGAGTTAAGTTATGGATAAAGTAGCTTTTTATACATTACGCTCTCTTATGATGTCCTCTCAAAAAAAAAAGGACTTGCTTAACTGCTTATCAGAAGAGCTGCAAACTGAAATACACGCATCTCAGGGAGAAAATATAGAGATAACCGATACAACTTCCTCTATATGCAAGCAGCTTGATGCCATACATTTTTCTTGGTTTGTACCCTATTTGCGCTCTCTTACAGAAAAAGAGGCTAAGCTCTTTATTTCTTGTTTACCGATTCAACAAACACAAGAGTTAAAAGAAGCGTTGATGCTCTCTCAATCCTTTCCAAAGCCTACAGCTTTAGCAAAAAAATACTTAACTCAAGAACTATTTAAAGCCATTGCTCCTGAAAACTTAATCCCTCGTTGCTTTCTACCGCAACATCCTTTACTGACTTTACTTGATTTAAATACTACACAATTAAATACCCTGATTGAACTACTAGCTATGCATGATTTAGCAGTGGAAATTCCTCAAATTATCTCTACGCAAAAATTAAAATTGATTGATAGAGCTCTTACTAAAGAACAGTCTCATTATTTAAAAAGTCTTCTATCTCAAAAAGAACCTGTTATCTTTAAAAAAATAGGGCTATCTGAATGGAATGCAGATTTAGACGTATTGAAAAATGCACTAACACAAAGAGGAATTAATCGATTAGCTAAAGCTATTTATCCCATTCATGCAAGTTTTACTTGGTATATAAGTCATCATCTAGAAATGGAAAAAGGTAAGTTATTAACCAAGTTATCCACTGCTACAAATGCTCCACAAGCAGCTGATCTACTCAAAAATCAAGTTCTTTTACTCCTGAAAACACTTAACTATCAAGCTTAACTTATGAAATTTCTCACATTCATTCAACAAAGTGAAATACATCCAGCATCAGCAGAGAAAGTGATCCCTGCTAAAGATTTTAGTATTTTACTAGAAACAAAATTGCTTATTGAACATGCACAAGAAGATATTGTTCTTTATAAACAAAAGGTGGAAAAAGAGTGTAAAAAGCTACGTGCCCAAGCAAAACAACAAGGCTTTGATGAAGGACTCGAGCAATTTGGCACCTATATTACGGATTTAGAAAAGAAAATGCTTTTTTGGTATTCAGAATTACAAAAAAAAGTACTTCCTCTTGCTCTACAAGCGGCTAAAAAAATCGTTAGTCAACAGCTCTCTTTAGATCCTGAAACTATCGTGCGGATCGTTTCTGAGACACTTAAAAGTGTGAAACAAAGTCCTGATATCACCATCTATGTCAATAAATTAGACAAAGAGATCCTAGAAGCAAATAAACCCACTCTTAAGAAAAATCTTGAACAAGTAAAAACTTTTACGATTCAAGAAAGGGATGATATTGAACAAGGAGGCTGTGTCATTGAAACAGATAGCGGAATTATCAATGCCAAAATAGATAAACTCTGGGAATCTCTAGAGCACGCTTTTCAGAAATATATGTAATTTTTAAAACTCTTAAAACCTCTTTCTCTCTTTTCTCTTAGAGAAAATCTAAGAATGTACTAAATTCGGTAAAAAAATGGTACTGACATGCATAAACGCCTTCTGCTTTTTTCTTTTGTATTGCTAGCCTGTCTTTTTTTAGGAGACTGTTTATATGCACAAGAAGCCTCTTCACCTTCTATTGAGCAACTAGCACCGACGCCTACTATTTTAGAAGAGTTAACAGCAATCACGGCTTTTGCGCTTTTGCCTTTTGCCATTATGCTCTTAACCTCTTACATTAAAATTGTGATCGTGTTGTCTCTTTTACGCAATGCTTTGGGTATTCAGCAATCCCCTCCGAATCAAGTCATAAGCGGTATTGCTCTTTTAATGACAATTTATGTGATGTTTCCCACTGCTGTAGCCATGTATAAAGCAGGAGAGAATCAGATTAAAGACAGAGCTCCTACAAATTTATTTTCCGCTGAAAGTGCGCAATATATGGTAGATGTAATCAATGTTACAAAAGAGCCCATGCGTGATTTTTTACAGAGAAATACCACCGCTAAACACATGGGTGGTTTTTACCAGCTCGCTCAGCGTTCTATACCAGAAGAATTCCGTGGTGGATTAAAACCCAATGACTTTATCATTTTGATTCCCGCTTTCATTACTTCACAGCTCAAAGCTGCCTTTGAAATTGGTGTCCTAATCTACTTGCCTTTCTTTGTAGTGGATCTAGTTACCTCTAATATTTTGCTTGCTATGGGTATGATGATGTTATCCCCTTTAACAATTGCGCTTCCTTTAAAATTACTATTAATCGTAATGGTAGATGGATGGACATTGATCATTCAGGGACTAGTTTTATCATTTCGCTAATTTAAGGAAAAAACTATGTATAACACAGAAATCTATCAACTCTCCTATCAAGCTCTGTTATTGATTCTTCTTTTATCGGGGCCCCCCATCTTAATCAGCACTTTGCTTGGATTAACAGTTGCTGTTTTTCAAGCAGCTACACAAATCCAAGAACAAACACTCTCTTTCATGGTCAAACTATTTGCTGTGATTTTTACTCTACTCATTGTTGGAGGATGGTTAAGTGCACAAATTTTACAGTTTACCAATAATATCTTCATAAATTTCCCTAAATGGGCCTCTTAAAGATTTCATGCACTTACTTTTTATTGACCAAATTCTTTATAAAAATTAAATTGGGCTCATAAAAGTCATACAGTGTAGCTGTATTAAAACTAGAGGTCCTATGCGAACTAAATACAAAAAAATTGTGTCCTACAATTGTTACCTTCATGTTAATAAGCTCTGCTCATGCAGACTCTCATGATTCATCTACATCTGATCTAGAAGATTGTCTCCCTTGTCTTGAACAGAATTTGGTTACACCTAACCAAGAAAACCGTCTTCCTCACTTTGAACAAAATTTGACTAAACCCGACTTAGAAAATCGCCTTATTCTTATTGAAAAAAATTTAGAGAATTGTCTTAAGGCTCTTGAAAATAGATTGATAAATCCTCCTGCCATGCCTTTGACTAGAAATGGATGGGATCTTCAAATATCTGCAGATGCTCTATTATGGCAAGTACAAGAGGACGGTCTTACCTATGCTTTATCATATACTACTGAGACTGCAGGTATCTCAAATATTCCAACGCCAGTTTAACATAAGGAACCATCATACATATTCAGAAATAGTTGTTTGATCAATTTCTTTTCGATGAAAAAACAAACGTGGCTTGTCTGGATTGAGACAATAATTTGCTATTCCTGACAGC
>JBAUFS010000022.1:0-19383 GCA_049679255.1 Candidatus Rhabdochlamydia sp. | reverse complement strand
GCTGTCAGGAATAGCAAATTATTGTCTCAATCCAGACAAGCCACGTTTGTTTTTTCATCGAAAAGAAATTGATCAAACAACTATTTCTGAATATGTATGATGGTTCCTTATGTTAAACTGGCGTTGGTATTAAGGTCCCAATTCTTGTTCCTAATTCTGCTAGTCTAGAGCACTCTATTAATCATTTATTAGAGATGTATCCCGTTCTCATTAACGATAGCACTATTGATTTTGTAGAGTATGAAGAAGAAACACCTTTTATTTCAGATATAAGTTGTCAAAGTCCTACTGATTCTATTCGCGCAGAGATCTCTTTTCGAGATATTTTATCTGGAGAAAAAGCATTTTATAACCAACCCAATTACTTGAAAGCTGGAAAACAAGATTGGTCTTCAAATAAGTGTTTGCCCATTAGTTATACATGGAATACTGAGTATAAAACCATTAGAGTTGTTAAGAAAACTCTACCGATTCTTATTTTCTCAACAGGAGTTTACAAACTTCTTTGCATCCTTGCTGGAAAAGCTTCTTTAAAGCAACCCTTACCAGCGCTTATTTTATCAATAGGAATTTATAAGCTTCTTCAGATCATTACAGGAACTCTCATTTTGCCGGCCACAAGTCTAATGCAAAAAGAGCTCAATAATATCCGATCATGGATTTCATTGAGAGGTCAATGGAAGTATAAGCGTATAACTGCCGAAGTTGATGGTTATAAAATAGATAGTGTAATAGTTGGTAAGCCGTCTACCTTGGGTAATGGAAGATGGCTTTTATCATCCAATGGTAACAATGAATCTTATGAGCATAAATTATTGATAAACGACGAATTCAAGCAAATTTTGAATAAATGTAATAGTAATGCTCTTGTATTTAACTATCCAGGAGTTGGATCAAGCTCTGGTCCATCTAGTAAGGAAGCAATGGCCAAAGCTTACCGTGCCATGCTTTCCTTCTTAGAAGACAAAGAAAAAGGCATCGGAGCTAAAGGTATTATTGGGTATGGGCTTTCTATTGGGGGAGGTATACAAGGAGAGGCTTTAAAAATGCACCCATTAAAAAAAGATGTAAAATACGTTTTTATAAAAGATAGAACGTTTTCTACCTTAAGTCAGCTAGTTTCTCTAATGATGGGTAGGATTTTAGGCTTCTCAGTAAAATGCTTTGGTTGGGAGATGGATTCTGTAACTTCTTCTAAAAAATTACAAGCAACAGAAATTGTCCTACAAACAACTAAAAAAAACAATTTTCACCAATTAAAAAGCACCGATGATTTAAGAGAATCAGACGGTCTAATTGAAAAGGAAGGCTCTTTAGCCTTTGAGTTGCTGAAAGGAGAAATTCATGAGAATAAGCACTATCTAGGAATAACATCCAGTCATACTTCATCCTTAGATAAGGAAGCTCTTGAGAGCCTCTCTGAAATCGTTAATCAAACCCTCACAGAAGATTCTAAGATAAAAACCAGTTAAAATCATAAAAGCAAACTGTAAAACCAGTTTGATTTTAAAAAACTATCTATGTATATGGAGTTTTTATTATTGCTATAGTTAGATCATTTGAGATAAGAAGTTTTATAGTTTTTTTAACTTAATATTAAATGATTGGGCAGAGGTAAGATCAGCTATAGAGCATTTTGCTAAGGAAAATGCCTTACGTATTGAAACTCATTATTTTTGGATATTGCACAAATAAAAAAACCGCCGTTTGGGGTTCGGGCAATGGCTACAATAACCTTGTTCTCAATAGGTGGGATCGCTCCTTACCAATCCTCAGAACAGCGGCAATACGGGTAGACCCTTCTTAAGAATGTTCCTTCTAAAGGCTTGCATTTGATTGGAGGCATTGCGCTTGGAATAATTATATCTCCAATTTGGATTTCTATTGATACGGAATTTTATATATTGTTGTTTACAGAACAGACAAAAGTAAACTGGATTCATGCTGAAGCAGGAACAATCGATACTGAAGCCCATGAAAAGGCTTCAGAAGATACTTTTTCAGAAGCTAAACACGGTCGAGAAAAGTGGAAGAATCAAATAGAGAATAGAACTTGATGAATTAAGGCTCGAAATAGCTACAGCTTAACTTAAATTGGCTCAAGCTTTAAGCGCATGGACCTTTCTATGAGCTAAGATTTTCTTAAATTAGATGCTCCTT
This sequence comes from Candidatus Rhabdochlamydia sp., assembly GCA_049679255.1. Classification (GTDB taxonomy): domain Bacteria; phylum Chlamydiota; class Chlamydiia; order Chlamydiales; family Rhabdochlamydiaceae; genus Rhabdochlamydia. The sequence goes on along the minus strand of JBAUFS010000022.1, from coordinate 17,223 downwards.
TTGTCTCATTTTTCTAACACAACTAAGTAGAGCATTTTTGTGGAATTGATATATCATTTGCATACGTTCAAAATGCATTATCTATCATGCTTTTATTGCAGAGCCTTTACTAAGAATATACTGAAGCTTCTTATATTTTGAGAGCTGCACAAATAAAAAAACTATTATTAAATACATAAAAAAATAAAATTGAATTACCTGGAAGAATTGTCTATAGATTTATTTTTTCTTTCTTTTTTATGACAACTATTTATAGGGAAGACTGAAACCCACTGTTCACTACTTTTAACTGTTCAATATATATTGAACAGTATATTCTAATGAACAGCAGGAGATCCTAATGAAAGGTCGATTTCTAGTGAGTTCAAATGAAGAACCCGTTGAAGGCAATATCTATGCTGATAAGTCATCGCTTATTCTTGATTGGCTTTTAAGAGAAGGAATGAAAAAACAAGAGCTTTCCTTAAGGGAAGTGGCTAAAGAAGTAGGGGTAAGCGTCGGTCTAGTTCAACGGGTTTTTGGGGTTTTGGTATTAGGGGGGATTCTCCAAACCAAAGGAATGAGAACTGCTAAGAGATTTTTCTTTAAAAAATCAAAGCTTCTTCTTGAGAGCTGGTTAGACCACTACAACATCACGAAAAAGTGTAAGATGAGGACTTATCGCTCAGGCTTGTCTGAAAAAATAGAACTTCTTGATGCACTAAAGAAATCAAAATTCAATCAGAAAGTTGTACTAGCTCTTCATTCTGCAGCTGAAGCTTATGGATATAAAAATACCAATTTGAATACCCTTGAAATCTATATGCTTGATCCAGCTGACAGATCAAAACTCGAAGATGTTCTTCAATTAGATCCCCAAGAAAGAGGATATGAGGTTCTGCTTATTGAGCCCTACTATGAGAGCTTACTTAATACGAGCATGGATTCAAGTAGAGGCATAAAAATCTGTCCGGCTCTTTTAACTTTCCTTGATCTGTACCATTTTCCTCTACGTGGACAAGAACAAGCTGAATTTATGGCAGAACGTGTCCCTGAATTAAAGCGCATCTACAAAAATGGTTGATTGCAATGAAACAGAATCAAGAAGATAAGATTATCTCAGAATTCTTAAGTTCGATTGGTCCATGGAGTGAATTTGTTGTTATTGGAGGTGGCTTCGCGCTTTTCATCTACAAACTTTATCTAGCTGATCAGAAATTAGAAAATTCTCCCATAGGAACGCGAGATATCGACTCACTCATTCCTCGAAGAGTTTCCGAAATCTCTAAAAAGAATATTGCAAAGTATCTGCATGAGGCTGGATTCACTCATGTTTTTAAAAATGTAGCCATCCCTGCCACAGAAGCATATGTAAAAGAAATTAATGGGTCAGAAATAGAGGTAGAATTCCTGACAGATTCTGCCACTCGAAGTGACAAAAGCAAAAATGTCCTTATTGCTGGTGTGGTTGCTCAGCCTCTAAGCTATTTGACTTTGAGTTTGCAGATGACTGTGGAGTTTCAAACTTATTCAAAAAAAACAGGAAGAGTTGTTTCTCCAGGGGCATGGATATTCCATAAAGGTCTTACTTTTACTAAGCGAAAAACTTCTTCAAAGATGCTTAAAGACCTATATGGGATTTGGTATGTAACCACGCAATTGGGAGATTTTTCAGAACAGGCTATAGCTGAGTTCAACATTCTTGCACAGCAACATTCTAAATGGTTTAAGACTCTTCAGAAAAACCTGCATAATTGGATGATCGATGCCTCTCCAACCGACTGGCTTAAGTTAGAAACTCAAGATCCATCTGGAAAGTTAAAAAAACTTAACTTTGAACAAGTAATAAAAAGGTTATTGGTACTAGTGTTAGCGTAATGAAAATCTTAAGCTCTATAGATCATAAGTTCAATGCTGCATAGAAAAGAAGAAAAAAACCGCTGTTTGGGGTTCGGGCAATGGCTACAATAACCTTGTTCTCAATAGGTGGGATCGCTTCCTAAAAAACTTATAAAAGTTGTCTAGCGTCATGATCCCTTAAATATTTTACTTATCGTTAATGCGCTTTTCACTTGCTCGGGTATCCCCAACAGCGGAAAATCTTTGAAAAAGATGGTAACAGTAAATCTTATTTAAAAAGAAGTTAAATTATACATCGGGTAGACCCACCATGTCTCTTAAGGCTTGTTTGCTCACCTCTCTGCCAATGACAGAAATAGATTCTGTTAGGGGTATATTTTTGGGACAGACTCTTACGCAATTTTGTGCATTTCCACAACCGCTGATACCTGATTCATCCATTAGGGGCCTGAGCCTATCTGCTTTTGCTAATTTTCCAACAGGATGGGCATTAAAAAGACGTGCTTGGGATATGGGGGCTGGTCCCATGAATTGCGAGTTAGGATTGACTTGAGGACACGCTTCTGTACAACAACCACAGGTCATACAAGTAGATAAAACATACATAGCCTCTTGCAATTCGGGACTGATCTTGGGCCCAAAACCTCGATCTAAAGCATCATCTACATCTATCCAAGCACGTACTTTTTTTAAATTTTCAAACATACTTGTACGATCTACGACGAGATCCTTCATGAGGGGAAATTTTGTCAAAGGAGCTACCGTAATGCAAGAACTGCCTGTTGCTTGTAGTAATTGATGAGCAAGAGCTGTACATCCTTGACGAGGACGACCATTGATTAACATAGAACAAGAACCGCATACCTCTTCTAAGCATCCTTGTTCCCAAGCAATCGGAGTGACTTTTTCTCCTTTTTTATTGATAGGACACTTTTGTATCTGCATGAGTGCTGATGTGATATTCAAAAAAGGCTTCAATTCTAATTCAAATTCTTCCCAGTATTGCTGATGAGCAATCCCGCGATACACTTTTAAAGTGAATGTTTTTTCCATGATCTCTCACAAAGGCAATACGATGTTTGTAGGAACATTCTCAAACTCAGGAATGACTTTTTTAGCTTTGCTGTAATCACGCCCTATGGGTTTTAAATAACGCAAATCAACCGGCCTATAGCTGATTTCTGGCTCTATATTTTGATAGGTAGCTATCGTTGTTTTTAACCAATTTTCATCATCTCGATGAGGAAATTCAGGTTTGTAATGGGCTCCTCTAAACTCATCGCGCAAAAGAGCCCCTTTTGTAATCACTAAAGCAATCTCTAACATATAAGAAAATTGATTGGCAAATACATAAGTTTGATTCAAACAGGTTCCCTTATCATCTAAACAGATATTTTGATAACGCTCACGGATTTCTTTGATAGCATCTATTGCTTTTGTCAGATCTCTATTATTGCGTTTAACCGTAACGTATTTAATCAATACATCCGATAATTCCTCATGCAATACATGTACATTCTCAGGTCCATTGCGCTGCATGAGATCTTGTTTAAACGCTTCTTCTTCTTGCAGTGTTTGTGAAAAAATAGCGGTAGGTATGTTTCCATAACTATGCTCTAACGTGTCCAAATAACGAGGCACTTCCATTCCCGATACTAGTCCAGAAAAAATGCAAGAGAGTAGAGAATTAGCTCCTAGACGATTTGCACCGTGATATTGGAATTCTGATTCCCCTACATTGAAACAACCGGGAATGTTCGTCATTTGTCTAAACCTTTGTAAGCGATCAGGGTCATCAGCGGCTGGCCAATCCACCCATGCCCCACCCATGGAATAATGCACTGCAGGGAAAATACGCATAGGTACCTTATGGGGATCGTCTCCGGTAAACTTTTCATAGATATCTAAAACAGAAGCAATTTTATGTTGGATTTTTTCTGAAAGGTGCGACACATCTAAATACACCTGCATTTTTTGATCGACCCCTAAACCCATTTCACAAACACGCAAGATCTCTCTTGCTCCAATATCACGAGGGACTAAATTTCCAAAAGCAGGATAAAGCTCTTCTAAAAAATACCAGGGTTTTCCCGTTTCGCCACAAGGAAGGGTTTTACCCTCTGCATTAGCAATTGTTTTAGAACTATCTCCCCAAACCCAAATTCTTCCTCCTTCTCCACGAGAAGATTCTGAAATCAAACGCATTTTATCTTCTGCAGGGATTGCAGTAGGATGAATTTGGATAAATTCTCCATTTGCATAGTACATCCCCTGTTTAAATAACCTGCCATTAGCAGCTCCGCTGCAAAAAGTAGAATTTGTGGATTTCTTAAAAATTAACCCTGGCCCTCCTGTGCCAAAGACCACTGCATCTGCTTTTAATATGTTAAGCTCTAAGTTAAATAAATCCATTAGCACGATGCCTCGTGCTCTGCCTTCGTTATCAAGGACAAGACGCATAAACTCGTGATTCTCAAATTTTTCTACTCTGCCCTGTACTTCGTAGCGACGTACCTGCTCATCTAAAGCATAAAGCAGTTGTTGCCCTGTAGAAGCACCGCAAAAAGCTGTTCGATGATATAGGGTCCCACCAAAACGTCTAAAGTCAAGATTCCCTTCTAAGGTTCGATTAAACGGACATCCAAAACGCTCCATCATACGAATAATACCAGGTGCTGCTAAACACATCTCTAAAACAGGAGGTTGATCCGCTAAAAAGTCTCCCCCCTTAATCGTATCGTAAGCATGAATGAAAGGAGAATCCTCTTCATTTTTTAAATTCATCGCTGCATTAATTCCACCTTGAGCGCAAACAGAATGCGAGCGTTTCACTTTTGTCACCGAGACAATTTTGACATGACAGCCTTTTTCTGCTAGTTTCATAGCAGCGGATAAACCAGCTAGGCCCCCTCCAACAACAATGACTTCTTTTCCCATTTTTCGCTTCGACATATTTAAGATGTTAAGTTAAACCAGTACGTTCCCCAAACCGCAGCTAATCCCAAAAAGGCAACAATAGCCATCATACTAAGGGCAATACATACCCAAAATCTCTGTGCAGCCATTTTCAAAACCCATCCCCAGGTGATCAGAAAAGTCCAAAAGCCATTAAAAGCGTGAAAACAAGCAGCTAATACAAAAACGGTATAGAGACCTACATAAACCGGGCTTTTGAAGGTATCACGCACGGTAAGCAAGGTAGCTGTGCCAAAATCTTTGGCTACAGCTACCACTTCTGATCCTGATAGCTTTTGTTTTTTTAGAGCACGCGCCCAATCTAGTCGTTGTTTATAGCTCTGTGCAGCTGTGAGTAAAAGAGCCTCTTGCTCATTATACTCGACAAAAGGTCCCTTCCATAAACTATGCTGCTGCTTAACCTCTTGAGCTGCTTGCATCACTCTTTCTTCCGCGTTGCGATTTTCTAGAAGGGCTTCTTCCTCTAAAATCTGATTTTCATCATACAAAGCAACTTGCATACGATCAGCTAATGTATATAGCCCCTTATCTAGCGTGACATTTACCAAATAAAAGGTTTGCGATCCTAAGTGCACAGAATTCGGATATTCTATAAAACGAAATTTAGCTACGTGTAAAATGATCCCTACCAATAAGATCCAAGAGGTAATTCTTTGCCATGTATAGGCTTTATTTCTCCCATAGTTCAAATGGGGATTTTGCTCTTTTATAGAATAAGAGTTAGCCTTAGAAGTCATTAAATATCTAACACCCCAAAACATATGAATAGCAAAAGGAACTGCTAACAGACCTAATTCAATCACTTGAAGATAGGGCAGGTTGTGCAGACTATTTACCATCTTCACAAATCCACGTCCATCCTCTCCTACCCAAAGAGCTGCCTGAGAGTTAGTCAATAAATGTTCTAATAGAAATAAGACCAGCCAAAGACCCATTAAAGAGTGAAGTCTACGCCAAATAAAAGATTTAGGTACCACTGTTACAATCTCCAAACATCAAAGATTGTATTAAATAGATCAGGTAACTTTTACAAAAGGAAAAATTCCTCAAAAACGAAAAAAAATTTCCGCGTTCTCTTTAGTTGTTTTAGCCACTTCTTCTACGCTGATTTGTTTTAAGTAAGCGATCATCTTAGCTGTTTCTGGAAGAAATCCAGGTTCATTAACTTTTCCACGATAAGGCACTGGCGCTAGATAAGGAGCATCTGTCTCTATGAATAAACGCTCTAAAGGCACATATTTTACGATCTCTTGCAGTGCTTGAGACTTTTTAAAAGTGACAATTCCACTAATCGACAAATGCCACCCAAGCTCTAGTGCTTTTTTTGCCTCTTCTAGAGTTCCTGTAAAACAATGCAGTACTGCAGACATCTCACCTGCTATGGCAAACAAATCAGCAAAGGCATCGCGACAATGAAAAATAATTGGTAAATCCATTTTGCGACTTAAAGCTAGATAAAGCTCTAGATATCTTTTTTGGATTTCTTTGGGAGAGTGTTGATAGTGATAGTCTAAACCGGTTTCGCCAATAGCGATGAGCTGCTTTTGATAAGCCGCTTGTTCTACAAAAGGGAAAAAACTTTCTCCCTCTTTTTCTACATCATGCGGAGTAGTAGCCGCTGCATTAAACACCCAAGGGGTTTTCTCTCTTAAAAGCAGCCCTGCTTTTAGACTTTTTTCATCTGTGCAAATATTGACGATCTTATCAACCCTATTGGCTTGAGCACGCGCTAAAATCTGCTGTGTATCATTTACAAGTGTGTCGCTTGTAAGATGAGCATGAGTATCTATAAACATAAAAAAACCACTCTTGGAACCTATCTTAAAAGATGGTACCTGATAGAGGAGGTTTTTCCAAGCTATTGATACAACTTTCTATTAAACAGAACCTGCAAAAACAATCTCTGTAGTTTCTTGCACTTCCTTTTCTATATCCCTATTTATTTTTTCCATCTGATCGATCACAGGCTGTAATAGTTTAATAAATAGATCTAAAGAGCGCTCCATGGTACTCACCATTTCTTTTTCAGCTGCTTGCAGAGTTGTATAAGAGACTTCGCCTTTATTCTTAATAATAGTGAATCCTTGATCAATTGATAATAAATCACGAGCCTGCTTTAAAAAATACTCATAATCTTTTTTCAAATCAACTTTTGAACTTTTATGTAAATAGTGATGAGTAATTGCTAAATTAATTTTCTCTAAGAATTTTTTATCTTCTTCTAATAAAAAATTTTCTTTATAAAAATTATCTATGACTGGATAAAATCTCTTTAAGTCATGGGCATGATTATCTTCTCCCAATTGTAAGATGCTAATAGCTCTAAATAGCTGTTTAAACAATTTATCCATATTTAATAGAGTCTCTACTAATATGAACTTTTGCAGAGAATGACCCATTGATTCTTGAGGAGCCTCTAAAGAAATTTTCATTAAATGCAGATAGTATTTTATCGTATTAAAAGAGGTAAGTAACCAGCCCTCTTCGAAATCTTTTATATAAATAAGCGTATTTACTGTATTAAGAATGCTCTGCGCTTCAACAACCTTCTGTATTAATGGTGTCTCTGAGAGGCCCTTGGACTCTAAGAAACTTAGTAAGCTGCCATTTAGCTGATTTTGCAGACTGTTTATTTTAAAACTCAGCGTATGTTGTAGAGGAACTTCTGAGAGATTCGCAATAAATTCTAAGGTTTGGCAATACTTTTCAAAAGCAAATTCCATAGCTTCTTTTACATTTTCTATACTTATTTCAGATTGAAAAAGCACGTCTAATAAAGAAAATGCTTTTGGAGTAGCCTGATTGTACGCAAAGTATAATCGATAATCCTCTGGGTAATGAAACCAAAGATGCACTCTTATCTCTTCTAAAAACTTCTTTGATTCTTGAGAAATAGATACTTTCGTATTTTCCTCTAATAGTTTTGCCAAATTGAGTAAATTGTGAGAATCTGGATTTAGACCTGTTTTTTTTAAGATTACTTGGCAAAGCATTTGTTCTACAGCAAAATGACAATGAATGCATGTGCTACGAAAACCTAATGCTATGTGCTTCCACCTGCCCTCATATATTGCTTGTGCCATATTCTCTAATGCTGCTGCGCCTAATAAAATGTGATCATATACCTCTTTACCCTGTTCCTTACGTGGAGAAAGCTTTGTTTGCTGTAAATAGCTCTCTATGGTTCGACTCAAAGCACCATTCAGTTGTTTGTTCCTTTCTCTACTTTCTAAATAGATTTGGATATTATCAACAGGTTCTTCCATTTTTGAAGCTACAGGGATTATGGGAGAAATAATAGATTGAGCAGGTTCTTCTTCATCTGAAGAATCTAATAAAAGGCTTTGTTGAAGTTGATTTTTAGAAGCTTTAGAGCTGTCAAAGGTTTTTTCAGATTTGAGTAGCCCTTCAAGGATTTCATCGAATTTTGTTATAGACAAATATAAGTTTTTTCTTTCCTTCTTAAATCGAGTCTCCTGTCTAATTATACAATTATTTAGTTGATGCAGTAAACATACAATAAGAGGTGTTTTTTCTTGAATTAAGTAAAATTGCCTTATGGAATAGCCATGCTGCAAAAGTATTTCCTCTTGATCGACTTCTGTCTTGCGATCCATACAAACTTTTTTTAGAACTTCAACATATTCCAAAGAAGTCATACTTTTCTCTAGAGTCCGCATCTTTTTTTCTTTTTGCTCTTTCGTGTCCTTGCTTGTACAAATAGCTCTTATTTTCCGTGCAAATTGTGCTACTTTCAGATCATCACATGCATTTTTTTTATCATAAATCCTATCCTTCTTAGGGCTTTTGCTATTTTTTTCTTCTTTTTTACATACTGCACCTTGTGAACTACAAGCAACAGTTTGTTTCTCTTCTTCTGTTTTCAAGATCTTTAGACAATCATCCAAACACACTTGCACTTTTTCATATTTTTTTAAACGTTGTTCACTTGTTTGCTTTTGGTGTGGAAGCAAACCAAAAACTTCGAAATATTTCTTTAAATTTAGTATTTTTCTTTCATAAACAGGCAGCTTATATCTTAATTCATGAGCAAGCATTTTATGAGAAAGAGTGCGCCACAAGTCATTTGGCAAATCATCAGATTGCAAAATAACACGCATCCACTGAGACAGTTTGCTATACAGTTCGTACTGATTATGTATTATTTTTTCTATATCTACATAAGATCTATTAATATTTTTCAATTCTAATGAAAAATTCTGTAAATGTTTATTTTTAATCAAGAATTCATATTTAAATTGGAATGCTTCAAGCTGATCTTGAGTGTTTTTTGGCGGCTCTAATTGAGTCCAAATTTTATGATCTAAGTCAATAGATGGGTCATCAAATGCTTGTAGCACTTGGAGCATTAATAAAATAGAGTCAAAAGATAATTCACTATGTACATTTAATAGCCATATAAAAAACTGTTCTTTATAAATTTGATGTATAGAAACAGCTTCATCCTCACTCCAATAATTGGGAATTTGAAAACCTTCTTCAATATGATATCCTGGTGCTTGCTTAAACATAGCTATAATACGTTTTTCTATAGATAAAACAGATTCTTCTATTGTAGATTCTGAAATTTTTCGTAAGGTCAATTTCAAAACTTTAAGCGCATTTATATCGATTGATTCGCATATCTTATGATCTAGTTGGTCCAGTTGTTTCGCAAACTCCACTCTTCCACAAGAGCTTACATTCTTATTAGAATAGTCATTAAATATTTTGTTAAATTGTTTGTATAAGAAAAGCGTTTCTTTTGACTCAAGATGAATAAAACTCTGAGTAGAAACGCTCGGAGACACAGGATTCATAAGCGAAGACATATTTTCCCTCCAGCTAGCATGAGAAAGAACGACATTGCTAAAATCCTATTTTATCCTTTAATACTAATTATAATCCTTCTTTAAAAAAATTTAGAGAAATCGATATCAAAATGTATGTTAAGATCGATACAATGCACCTGATGGGCTTTAAGCCTTAATATTTTGATACTAGAGGTTGTTTCTAGAGGTTGAGCTAATAAATCAATTGCAAAAGCAGGATTTACGATTTCAAATAAGTAACCATGCACAAAGTCGGTTCCTTGGAAAGAAGAAGAAAACTCCTGCTCTACTAAAGGCTTCCAATTACGTTCTTCACGATGGCCCCAATTAGAGACTTTTTTGAGCATCTGTTCTTTTGTACGAACCCAGCTAAAATGATGAACCATGGGCTTTTTGTTCAAACTTAAGCACATCCGTTTTTTGTCTGGTTGTATAGAAAAATAAGTACCTGCTCTTTCTTGTGGATGCATAAGAGCTTGTAGATTTTCTCTAGTTTTTCTTAAGAGAAGAGGCGTATCTTCCCAAGTGGCAGCTCGATAGGAGCTACTACGAAAATACCAGTAATTAGCAAGCCGTATCGCTGTATATTGAGTGTAGTTAAAATGTTCTAACCACTCTGTAAAACTGCTTGTATCTATAATTTCATCACAATCGAGAAAGAGCGCATACCGAATCTCTTTTTCTAAAAAGAAACCACCTATAAGACGGGATAAGTTATGCCAATAATGAGGGTCGTCTTTCTTAGAGACATCGAATGGGAATTCGATGAATTGCACGTTGGGAAAAAGCGCGTAGATTTTTTGTAAAAAAAGTGGATCTTCTTTTTCTCCACTAAACATATGATCACAAACAGGCACAACAATTTGGGAGGAAAATTCTTGAGCAGCCTCTATACAAAGAGAGAGAAAAGCAAAGTCATAACTACAAAAATTGATAACCGTTCCTATCGAATGTTTAAGATTGACAAATTTCTTTTTTTTCATTATCTACTTAAAAGAGAACCCTTCATATGATCATGACTGAAATCCCAATAGCTAGTTTTGCCACATTTATAACCGCTTATGCCCAGTCTGATATTTTTGGCAAAGCAATTATGTTGGCTCTAATCGGTCTTTCTCTGATCTGTTGGATTATACTCATTCAAAAAATCAGATTTACCCATAAAACTGCTCGTTTATCTCAGATCTTTTATAAAAACTATACAAGTCAAAAAGAAAGAATGCTGCAAATCGATTTACAAGAGATAAACGCCTGTAAGGATCTGCACCCTTTTGCTCATATTCTCGGATCTCTTAAAATAAAAACGGGAGAAATTCTCAATAAAAATTTGTATTTTTCTACACAAGATTTAGAAAAACCTAAAGTCTATCTATCTTCAGCTGATTTAGAAGCAGTGGAAAGTCATGTATTAACTACGATTTCTTATCATGTAAAACAACTAGAAAAAAACCTATTTATTCTACCAACTATTGTATCATTGGCTCCATTCTTAGGTTTATTAGGAACCGTGTGGGGAATCTTAGTTACTTTTTCAGGCCTACAAAACAGTAGCTCTATTGGTTCTAATAGCGTGATTATAGGTGGTCTTTCTACCGCTTTAGCAACTACTGTTTTAGGTCTTGTGATTGCAATTCCTGCTTTAATTGCTTATAATTATTTAAAACATAGAATAAATAATTACTCTTCAGAAATGCAGGATTTTTTATATGAACTTCTTTCTTATTTAGAACTACAATACCGCAGGGTGGATCAGGATTAAAATATGCGTCAAAAAAGACATTTCTCCTACCAAGAGGTCTCCTCTGAAGAAAACCTGGTCAATTTAACTCCCTTGATCGATGTTGTTTTTGTTGTGTTAATTTTATTTATTCTCATTGCTCCCATGGTAGAAGCAGATCGTGTACAACTCTCTTTTTTTTCCTCAGAATTAACACATCCTGTTCATGAAAATCCAATAGCTACTATCTATGTATATGAAGATAATTCTATTTGGTTAAATCAAACAAAAATCTCTGAAGCACAATTAATGCACTGCTTAAAAGATCTTCATCAGAAACAAGGCAATATCCCCTTGCAGCTCTTTCACGATAAAAGAGCGCAATTTGGGGTCTATCAATCTGTTAAAAATGCAGCAGAATTAGCAGGATTTGAGCAGCTTGATGTCATCGTAAAATCTGGATAAATGAGCATGAGTCAGAAGATTCTTCTCTTTTTACTCATAAGCGCTCATATAGGATTTGTGGGTATGTTGATGGGATCTAAGCCTAAACAACAAAGCAAAAAAACCCCTTCTCTTGTGGTAAAGACCGTTTCTTTAAAACCTTCTTCCCCTCCTACACAAAAGAGAAGTGTAGCGCAAAAAAAAATGCCAAAACCCATAAAACCATTAGTTAAAAAGAATCCCTCTATAAAACAGAGCGGAAAAAGAATCCCTACTCCAAAACACACACCTCAAGAATTTGCTATTCCCTCTTCTATTCTAAAACAATTAGAAGAAAGTATTGCGAAAATTGAACAAAAAGATGATAAACAATGCAAAAGCAGTACAATTGTTACAGCATCTTTATCCTCTAAAGTAGTTGTGACTTCTGCACAAGAAGAGCCTACATTATCTAGCTATACAGCATCACTAGTTAAAGAGCTCACTCAGATGCTACAGCTTCCTGAATATGGAGAAGTAAAGATAAAAATAAAAGTCAGCCCAGCTGGTAAGATACTTGAGCTATTAGTTCTTCAAGCAGAAAGTAAGGTAAATAAACTGTATTTAGAAAAGCATTTACCTAACATTGTCTTACCTAAATATAATGAAAAGGTAACACTTAATAACGAACAAACATTCACCCTAACTTTTTGTAATGTCCTCTAAAATCTATATCCGTTTTATTAGTATCTATTTTTTTCTTACCTTTTTCTCCTCTGTGATTTGCGCAGAGAGAATAGAAGAAGAAATTAGAGTCCATTTGCCAACTACAAGTCCGCTACAACCGATTTACTTAGGCAAAATCTTTTCTCAAGACGCGGTTTTTGATGTGCACTATTTGAACCAATTAGAAGCCATTCTTTGCTATGATCTAGACTATAATGGGTCTACAAAGGTCTGTCAAAGAACGTCTGATAAAGAACAGTTACTGTGTAATAAAGATTTAACAGCCGCTTTTCAAATCCAAAACTGGCAGAGCTTTGGTATTCCTTTTATCATTAAATGCTGCGTTAACCAAAAACAGTTAACTCTATATCTCTTTAATGTAAGCAACTCTTGCTTGAAAACATTCGGTCCTATTTCGCTTAGTGGCAATTTATCGCAAGATCGAAAAAAAATTCATAAGCTAGCAGACATCCTTCATAAAACCTTGTTTTCTATAGAAGGAATTGCTAGTACCAGAATTTTATTCTCTCAAAAAACCCCTCATAGCGAATCAGAAAAGTGGATTTCTGAAATTTGGGAATGCGATTGGGATGGAGCTAATGCATGTCAAATCACCTCAGAAAAAACCTATTGCATTACCCCGATCTTACTTCCTAAAGCAGACAAATTTTTAAAGGAAGGGTTTTTTTATGTCTCTTATAAAACAGGCCAACCTAAAATTTATTTTCAAGCTTCAAAAACAGACAAAGCTAGACGAATTAGCTCTTTAAGAGGCAATCAACTATTACCTGCTGTTTCCCCTAAAAGAGATAAAATTGCTTTCATCTCTGATGCAAGCGGCCGCGTAGATCTATTTGTACAAGCATTTTCGCCAGAAACGGGAAAAATGGAAAAACCCGTTCAGCTCTATTCACATCCACATGCAGTACAAGCCTCTCCCACATTTAGCCCAGATGGTTCTAAAATTGCCTTCGCTTCCAATAAAGATGGCGGAACACGAATTTTTGTTATTCCTATAACTTCTGACAAAAAACGCCCTTCTGCTGTTATGATCACTAAAAAAAACCGAGAAAATTCTTGTCCATCTTGGTCCTCTGATGGTACAAAATTAGCCTATAGTGCTAAAACAAATGGTATACGGCAAATATGGATTTACGATTTTGAAAAAAAAGAAGAGTGGCAACTAACCTCAGGGCCTGGTGATAAAGAAAATCCTTTTTGGGCTCCAAATAGTAACCATATTGTTTTTAATTCTACACAAGATTGCAACTCTGAAATTTATGTTGTTAATTTAAACCAACCTCAAGCTATTAAAATCAGCCGAGGCCTTGGGAAAAAACACTACCCTACTTGGGGACTTTAAAAGAGGGAAAGATGAGCAAAAAAACCATTATAGGAATCTTGAGCTGCACTTGTTTTCTGACAGGATGCATGGGGAACAGATTCTCTGTCTGGAAAGACAGTTTGATATCCAGTAACTATAAAAAGACAAATCATTTATGGGATGATGCAAATGATCCTTATGACCATCTTCTAGGTCCTATGGAAGAGGAATTTATTGCATTAAGTGATGAAGATTTGCAACAACAGTTTAGCGATGCGGCTATTCCTGCTCCTAAAAATGATCCTGGAGAAGGAAGACTGCCTGGAATTGAAGGATTTAACCACCCTAGAGGGCTTGAAGCAGAGATTTTTAGAACTTTGTATTTTAATACAGATAAAGACACACTTGAAGGGAAAAGCTACTATCAAATCATTGATCAAATTTCACAACACCTCAGGAAAAATCCCCAATTGTTTATCTTTGTTGAAGGACACTGTGATGAGAGAGGGCCAGAGCAGTACAATCTCTCCCTTGGAGCTAGGCGAGCTAATTATGTCCGTTCCATGCTTGTACAAAAAGGAGTGCATCCAGAAAGAATTCACACCGTTTCCTATGGGAAGGAAAAACCTGCAGTTCAAGAGCGCAGCAGAGAGGCTTGGGCCAAAAATAGACGTGCGGAATTCAAAATTTATAATCCCTCTTAAATGATGAGTACATTTTTTCTTGCATGTATGCTCGTAACCACTTTTTGCTATGGGAAAACACGTGAGTATAATCCCTCCTCTTATGAGCTACAATTAGAAATAGCAGATTTAAAGCATCAAATCCACACATTTGAAGTTGATATGCAATTAATGGAGGAAAAAATAGATGCACAAAAAAATCTTAAAGCTATTGATTGTAAAGAAGTCCAATCACGCATTCAAGCGCAAGAAGAGGTCATAAACAAACTCTGCTCTGAGATTAAAACCCTCGAAAAAAATATACAGCACCTCTTAGAACATCAAAGCAACATAAACACACAGTTGACAACTCATGAAAATCGATTGCAAAGCGTCTCTGAGTTGAAAAACACGCTAGCAGACCTACTTAAAAAAATACATTCCTCTACAACAAAAACAAGAGTAAAATCTTATAAAGTTCAAGGAGGAGACACCCTGGAAAAAATTGCTAAGCTTCACCATGTATCCGTTGAAGCGCTTAAAGCAAATAATAAACTGATTAGAGATACTATATTTCCCGGACAGGAGCTACAAATTCCCCATGACACAAAGTGATATCAGTCAAAAAAAAATAGGCATTTTTGACTCTGGATTAGGAGGTCTTAATGTAATGCAAGCAATTTCTACTTGTTTGCCGCATGAAAATATCACATATTTCGGAGATACAGCCCATCTTCCCTATGGGAATAAAAGTATTGAGCTAATTACTACTTATGTCTTAGAAAGCATAGATTTTTTACTCTCTCAAGATATTAAGTTATTAATCATTGCTTGCCATACTGCTTGTGCTGCTTGTTTAGAGATCATTCGGAGCGTTGTCAATGTACCCATTATAGCCATTTTAGAGCAGGCCATAGAGGAAATTGTCGATACTAAACCAAATGATTCTATTGTTGTTTTAGGAACACGGGCAACAATTTCATCTGGAACTTATCAAAAGCAATTATACAGCAAATTGCCCGATGTCTGCTTATCTTGTGTTGCATGTCCTCTATTTGTTCCTTTAATCGAAGAAGGGTATTTTGATCATCCAATCACGCAATTAGCAGTGACGGAGTACTTATCCCCTCTTATGGAAGAGTCGATTGATGCTATACTTCTTGGATGTACGCATTATCCTCTCATTGGGTCTTTAATTCGACAATTTATGGGAAATAAAATTCCCTTATTAGATCCAGCAACTAGATGCGCTCAGACAACAAGACAGCTCCTATCTAAATTAGATCTATTAAACCAGCAGACAGATCCTGCCAAGTATCAATTTTTCGTATCACAAGATCCAGAGAGATTTTCCGCATTAAGCAAACGATTTTTCCACTATCCCATCGAAAAAACATCACCACTTATCATGACCCAAGTGCATAAAAAGCGTGAAAAAAATTTAATTTCCCTGCTTGAATTAAAAAACAAACTTAATTTATCCATTGCTAAATGAGGTCAAAAGATGAGTCATAAAAAAAGAATCTTGCTAATCGAAGATGAAGAAGATATTGCAGCACTAATCAAGTTACAAGCAGAAGCATCTGGATACAAGATGCATGTTGAAGTAGATGGTATAAATGGTTATCGCGCTATTGAAAGAGAAAAGCCAGATCTGGTCATTCTCGATATCATGTTACCTGGACAAAATGGTTTTGATGTATGCCGTAAAATGAAAGCAAACCCTGATCTACGTGGTATTCCTGTAATCATCTTAACAGCCAAATCAGAAGAGTTAGATATGATTTTAGGCTTAGAATTAGGCGCTGATGATTATGTACCTAAACCCTTTTCTCCTAAAGTGCTCTTCTCCCGCATTAAAGCTGTCCTGCGCCGTGCTAAAGAACCTGAAAAAGCACCGAAAATCATTACCTTTGGAGAGTTTTCCTTAGAAGTAGATCGCTACTTGCTCCGTAAAGGAGATAAAGTAATCACTATCACTTTATCTGAATTCGGCATTCTACGTCGCCTTCTCACAAATCGAGGCAAAGTGTTAACACGCAATCAATTACTCGATGACATCCATAACGACGATGCCTTTATTGTCGATCGGAACATAGATGTACACATCGCATCTTTACGCAAAAAACTAGGTCCTAACTTTGATTGGATAGAAACAGTACGCGGTGTAGGATACCGTTTTCGAGAATAACTTTAAGATGTCAATAATCAATCTATTAGGTTGCAATAATCCTTGTATTTTACTAAATTTATTAATTGATAAAAAATACAAGGAATGAATTTATGTCGTGCAGTGTACATGCAGCAAGTGCAATATGTATTTTGCGTTTTTTAAGAGAGCAAAAAAAGACAGGAAAGGCGGGTAAAAATAATTCTTTTCCTGGTATTTCTACTCAATTAGGCTTAAAAAAAACTATTCCAATCGCTGAAAAATGGATAAAACAGATAGCAGAAACAACAAACTGCAAGAACACTCTTAAAAACATCTCTATTATACAAATAAACCAAACGCCTCAAAGCCTCGAAAACAGCAAAATTCTTGATCCTTAACCCAGAAGGAATTACTTTATGCCTTCCATAAATTCAACATTAACATGTACGCCAGTTTAACGTAAGAGCTATCACAACATATTGAAAAAGAGCCTTTTATCGTTTATGATATTTTGATTCATACACTCAAAAACAAAAAAGGCTCAAAATGGACGAACTAGCAATTACTGAATT
>JBAUFS010000021.1:0-10426 GCA_049679255.1 Candidatus Rhabdochlamydia sp. | reverse complement strand
AGGGTAGTTATTTTGAGCAGCCTTTAACTTCTTATATTCTTTTTTAAGAGTTTTAGAATCAATAACTCGAACAACTTTAAAGTCTTTTCTTAAACAATCTATAGATCGTGGATTATTCAAAGATTCTACTTTTATTTTCTCAATTAGAGCAATTGTTTCCAGATGACATCTTAGAGAAGGAATTGTAGCTTCTGCAAAGGGAAAGAAAGAGCTCTGTTTTGTGAATCTGTGGAATATATTCCAGATTGGACCTTCAATCCCCCGAATCAAATTAACCTTTATAGTAGGATCTTTCCAGTTGCAGTAGTTTGAAAAAGAGCTTATAAAATCACTTTCATCCGATGCTTCATCGCACATTGCAAAAAGAGAAACCATTTCTTTAGATTCTATCTTAGGGTTTTTCCAAGTATGGTAGTTTTGAGAAAAGCTTACAACCCCACTTTCATCTACCATGACTTTGCAAATCTTGAGGCAGGCGACCATCTGATCTAGAGTTCTAGATTCTGGAATTTCAATACGTCCTGTATTATAGACTTCTTTTTTTTTCCTGTCGGTGGTTTTGTATTCTAGCGTATTCTGGCCTTGAATTAAATGTACTACAAATTCATTAACAGCCCATTGATGAACAGTTTTTTTTGGTTCTATTCTAGTTTCTTCGAGAGCTGCTTTATCGCTAAACAATGGCGATAGGGAGGAACTAACTGGCTGCATAAAAAACTCTTATTAAAATTCAACTAGAAAATCCATAAAACAGGATAAATTTTACCGTGAATTTAAACGCCTATTTCCGCCAAGAAAAAGACCTTAATGAAGCATCAACTGCACTGCTAATGGCTTTTTTAGTTGTGGAGTCAACACATTTATCGATTGATTTATGGACAGCTTCTTTGCTGATAGGTTTAACACCATTAACAGATGCATTTACAGCAAGAGCAGCTGAAGTTGGAAGGGCTTTTGTAGCAGTTTTTTTACTGAAAGAAGAAGCGCTTTCTATGAAAGTATCGGCCTGTATTTTCAAAGCTGTTTTAGCTTGAGTGGAAGTTTTCTCAACAAGTTTGTTTGCTTCTTTATTCATGATTTTTTTAATTTCTTCAGATTCATTGTCTAATAACACCACTGCTGATCCAGCTGAAACTTGCATTGTCATAATAACTCCAAAATTTAGGTTTTAGTAAAAAATAAGATTTATAGTAAAGACACAAGATATTAATAACAACTTTAAAATTTAAGCTCAAAGCATAAAAGATTAGAGTGGTCTTTAAAAGGAAAACACACAAATAAAGAGCAGATGATTTGCCACATCTGCTGTACATGCAATTTTTATGGAATTAAATAACTAAGGTTCTGTTTGTTTATCGAATTGCACCTCGAAACTGAAAAGCCTTAATACTCTTCTAAATTACGGCTGTTTTCTAGATGAGATAAAAACTCATGAAAATCCTGCGTTGTGCGTACATTGTCAAGCCAGTCATCTTGGAGTATTTCTTCTATAGAGGGTAGAGAATCTGTTTTAACCGCTTTTTCTAGAAAACGCATGCTAAGTCCAATATGATTGGAAAGGGAATAAAGACAGGCGAGGTGGTAGTAGGCTTGAGTGTTACCCAAACGACTTGCCGTAAATAGTTTTTGTTCTGCATCACGATAGAGTTGCTCAATTTCAGCAGAGTCATATAAATGCTGGCTTAGATTAATTAGCGTTAAAGCAAAATCTAAGAGCACTGTATCATTTTCATTTTCTTGCTTAGCGGCAAGCCTATAGTGATGGATAGCGCGATAGAGATATTCTCGGCTAGAAGTAAGCTCTCCTAAGTGCGAAAGTGCTAAGGCTAAGTGATGGTGGACATCGTATAAGTTAGGATCAATCATTAAAATTTGTGAAAAAATCTCGATAGATCTTAAATAATAGCTTTCTTCTTCAAAAAAATCTCCAAGGGTGTCTAATGCACGTGCATAGTGAAATAGCCACTCTGGGTATAAAAAGATGGCATTTTTTTGTATGGTTAATGCTTTTTCAAATAAGTCGATAGATTTTTCTAAATAGCATTTTTCATGTTTCATCTCTCCAAGTTTAGCTAAAGCAACTGCATAATCAAATAAGTAAAAATTAGATTTTTTCAAATAGAGAGCTTTTTTATAAAATTTAAAAGAGGAGTAAAGAATATCAGCGTCTTGTTCAAGATCTCCAATTGCTGTGTAAATCTTTGCAATTGCATGCCAGTTGCGATGATATGTGCGATCAATAGATAGTCCTATTTGGAACTTTTCAATTGCTTGGTAATAAAAATCGATATCTTTGAAGTAAGCGCCCAGACATTGTAGACAAGCTCCATAACAATGCCAAATATTAGGACTGTCTTCTTTTTGTTCAATAACCTGGCTTATTTTTTCATGGGCTTCGTGAATGAGATCAAGGCGTTCTAAATTCATTCCTAGTAAGCTAAGGGCTTCAGCGCAGATTGCTTGGATTAAAAAGTGATCTGGGTCAACATTAAGCGCTTCGTGACACTTTTCAATGCATAGGCGTAATTTTTTAACATCAGAAAGGTTTTTACCTGTTTCACATAGGAATAAAGACCAGTTTAACCAAATATCTAAGGATTTTGGTGATCTTTGAGCAGCTGAAGCAAAATATTCATCCGCTTTGACGAAATGGTCTTCATCATGCGTTTGCGTGTATAATCGACAAAAAGTTTGAGCTAATAAATGCCATAAAGAGGCAGATTCTGGCTCCAAAGAAAGAGCATTTTTAAAACATTGATTTGCTTTGAAATAAAAACGCCCTTCATTTACGAAGTTTGCAAACCTATAACAGGCTAAACCAAAATCTTTCCAGATATCAGTCGATAGTATTTTATTTAAATCTGCTGCTTTTTCAAAGGCCTGTATAGCGTGATATAAATCATTTGGTTCTTGGGAATAACTAGCTATATGTAGAAAAATAGACCCTAAATCAGCAGTTAAATCAGTAAGGGTATCTATCTTTTGTATAGGACAAAGATCAATTGCTTGAGTGATTTTCTCATGAGCTTCTAAAAAATATTTTACATTTTTATAAGTAAATCCTAGAGCGCAGAGAACACTGCTCCAAGCTTGCCAGATATCTAAATGGTTTGGATTGAGCTGAGCTGCTGTTTTCAAACGTTTATTGGCTAAGAGGAGTGGTTTTTCCTGCTGTTTTTCCTGCGCAAATTGAAAGAGGGACAATCCTTGAGAAAAATAAAGTTTAAAATTAGTAGGTTCAAGGGAAAGAGCTTTATTAAAGTAATTTAAACCTTTATCAAAATATTTATTAAGCAATGCAAGCTCACCCTTTGCTTGTAGGGATGTTGCAATGCTTTGCTCAGGCAAATTTTGTAACTGATTTTGGTTCAATAAGACGGAAGATTGTAAATTGCGTGGATTCATTTTATATTTTACTCTTTTAAATCTACTTAACTAAGATATCTGCTTTTGAAAGTGATAGCAATTATAAAAATAGCTTTTTTTTTAGACAATCCTATAACCTAATTTTAATCGGTTTTAAAGGGCTTTTATTTGTATCTGATCACTAATAATAAGGCTTTTAGCTAAAAAAAAATAATCTTTAAAAAAATTTTTTAGTTTATATCGACATCTTAAAACTTTTTATGGAAAAAATGCATTCAAATTTTTACTAGTGAGAAAAAAAATATGTTTGAATATCAAACACAGATTCGCATGAGGAATACAGATGCAACAGGGCATTTATTTTTTTCTGAACAATTCAATCTTGCTCTAGAGGTCTTTGAAGAGTTTTTAGCCTCTATCAATAGGGATGTAGATCATCTTTTAAATCAGATGGAAATGCCTGTTGTTCATGCAGAAGCTGATTACAAAAAACCTCTACAATTAAGAGATCCATTAAAAATAACATTAGGCATTAATCGCTTAGGCAATACCTCTTTTAGCGTATCCTATTTTTTATTTAATCTTAAAACTCAAGAAGAAGTAGGTAGTGTTATTATCGTACATGTATGTATAGATTCCATTACAAAAAAGTCTATACCTCTTCCTTTGAAGCTAAGAGAGTGTCTTGAAAGGCATCTTTGGCAAAAAGACTCCTTAAATGCTGCTTTAAAAGAGGAATAGGAATTTTTACAGAAGTATTTTTTAGATGCTTAGGATAAGGCCAAATACTTACAGGACACTTAAAAGAAGGAAGAATTTTGCGTAATTCAAAAAAAACTTGAGTAAAGGGTCTTTGCTGAACATCCTCAATAAAGGCAACGGGACGATGCCCAAATTCTTCATCAGGTTTAGGTAGCACTGTAGCGGAGATAATTCCCTTGATAGAGCACAGGGCCTGTTCAACTTCTTCTGGTTGTATATTTTCTCCTCCTGAAATAAATAAACGATCTTTTCTTCCTATTATGCGGAGATGATTACTTAAGATTTTACCTAAATCTTTTGTAGCAAACCATAAAGTGGGTGGCTTAATTTGAAAACCATTCCAATAGCCTTGAAAGAGGTTTTTACCTTTAACTAAGATCTCACAATCACTTGCTATTTTGATTTCGCAACAACTTATTGGACGGCCCATGTTTACGTTGTTTGATTGCAGATCTTCTTTTGTTGCTAGTGTAATTATAGAAGTTGTTTCTGTCATACCGTAGGTAAAAAAAAGGGGGAGTTCTTTTACAGAATGGAACAAAGAAAGGCTTGTATATGCTCCTCCGACTAAGACGCAGTGTAACTGTTTGCTTAAAAGAGGTAAGCTACATTTTTGATCTTTTAAGCGAAATAGTTGAGTGGGAACACAAGATAAATGTGTGATTCTATGAGGAATAATCTCTTCCCAAATGAATTTAGAGCCTGTTAGTACGACACATGCGCCTATTGTCATACAGCGTGTTAAAATGGATAAACCACTAACATGATATAAAGGCAGTGATAGCAGCCAGCGTGAACTCTTAGATAGTTGAAGTGGTAGATGTGTGGCTAAAGCACTGCTTAGATAGTTTGCAAAAGTATGGCAAGCAATTTTGCTTTTACCCGAAGATCCAGAAGTTGCTAAAAAAGTAAATAATTGCTCTGTATCAATTATAGGGTCTATCTGGTGAGAGCTAGCCGTAAAGACAAGAGTATCTAGATTGATAAAATGAGAGGCTTTAAGTTTTTGAGTTAAATCATTAATCTGTATTGGAAGAAATTTAGGGTTTATCGGACAAGCAATTGCGCCCATGCGCAAAAGAGCTAGTAATAAAATAACCGTTTTATATTCAGTAGGTGCAACAAAAGCAATTCTTGCTCCTTTGTTTATTCCTAAAGAAAGTAGGTACTTTACTAATTGAGATAATAGCTTATCTAATTCTTGATAAGATAAGCTATTCGAGGTTGTTTCAATAGCTAAAGCTGTTGGATTCTCTTTTGCTTGTAGAGCAATAGGACAAAGCATTTTAACCATGATAGATCTCTTGTAATAGATGTGTTTGTATCTGCGCTGGGAAAGGGCAAGAACAGATAGGGGAAGAAAAAATAGGGAAGGGGGTTAGTATATCTTCGGTAAATAAAGATTGTGTATCCAAACCAAGAGGGTAGAGCTTTGTTTGTATGGCCAGATGAGCAATTTGCATCAACCCTAAACCACTCTCATAGCAACTGCTAAAGATCAATTTTATCCTTTTTTCCTCTAAACGTTTCATGAGTTTCTTTGTGGTAAAAAAACCTTGAATCATGGGTTTTACAACTATTGCTTTGCAATTAATGAGGTTCTCAAACATAAAATCGGGTTTTTTTTCTAGGGTTTCATCTAGCCCAAAAGGATGGGAAAAATCAGCCAATCGAGAAGTTTCCCAAGTAGGCTCTTCAATGAAGTCAAATGCTAAGGAAGGAAACTGTCCGAAAAAATATAGGGCTTCTTGAAAACTAAAGCGCTGATTTGCATCTACTCGTAGAGAAAACATCTTACGCAATTGATCAAGTACAGTAAAAGCATCTTCTAAAGAAAGTTGTGAAATCTTAACTTTAACAGAAGAAAATCCTTTGTGTTCTGCAAGCAACGCTTGCTGCATTATCTCTTGCTTAGAGCCCGAAAGAAGAGCGCATAGGGGAATAGAGGGAAAACTTAATTGCTTAAGAGCTGTCGCAAGTGCAAAAGAAACAGAAGGGTAGAGATGAGAGGGTTTTTTTCCTTTTAATACAGCAATTAATTGCAAAAGAGCTTCGTCTATTGTTTCTTTACTACGGCCTGGGAAAGGAGAGATTTCAGCCCATGCTTCTTGATAGTTGCTATCTTTGAGACAAACAACGTGACTTAAGCGAGTCGATCCATCTTTTTTTGTAAGTTGAAAACGAAAAATGCGCCAACTTATAACATCCAACCTATGCAAAAAAGAGCTGTAAATAGGCATAGCAATTGACCTGTTTTTATCAACAAAAGATTCAGTTCCATAGGGCTTTTATGAGTAAACATTGTTTTTACGAGCATACCTGCTGGCAGAAGGCATAAAATCGCACAAAGAGCAAACGGGTGGGAATCATAGAAAAAAAATAAAGAGCCAAAAGCTGTTAATAAACAAAAAAGGTATTCCCATTTGCCAAATGATTTACCAAAACAAGTAACTAAAGTTTTTTTATTAGCTAATCGATCTTCATCGATATCTCTTATATTATTTACTGTTAAGATCGCAGTAGAGATCGCTCCAGGAGCAATACCAGCTAGTAGTGCTTCTAAAGATAGAGAGCCTGTTTGTAAATAATATGCTCCACAGACCGCAACCGGGCCAAAAAAAAACCATACAAAAAGATCGCCAAGTCCAAGATAGGCTAAAGGATAAGGTCCTGCTGTGTATAAAATAGATAAACACAAAGACACAATTAGCAAACAAGCAATAAGAGCTTTTCCAATGATAACCAAATAAATACCGCTTAAAAGAGTTAATAACATACTTATCATTATTGCTTGGCGCATTGTCTTATGTGATACAAGCTTTGCTTGAGTAACACGTATAAACCCTTTGCGCTGATAAGTATCAGCTCCTTTAAGACAATCAAAGTAGTCATTTGCTAAATTAGTTGTGATTTGAATTCCTAAAGCAGTGCACATAGTGCAGAGGAAAACTAACCAATCAAAACTGCCCATTTTAATAGTCATTGTTGTTGCAATCAGAACAGGACTTATACTAGCAATTAAAGTTTTAGGTCGAATTGCTAGTGTCCAAATTTGAATAGCATGCATAGATATTTAAGGAAGTTTAGGAAATTGTGAAAAATTAGGGCTGCGTTTTTGTAGAAAAGCGTTACGACCCTCTTGCGCTTCTTCTGTCATATAGTAAAGTAGAGTAGCATTCCCTGCTAATTCTTGCAATCCTGCTTGCCCATCACAATCAGCATTAAAAGCAGATTTTATACAGCGAAGAGCTAAGGGAGAGTGTTGAAGAATCTCATAACACCACTGCAGAGTAGTTCCTTCTAACTCTTCATAGGGGACCACACAGTTAATAAGCCCCATTTCTAAAGCTTCTTTTGCGGTGTATTTTCTGCATAAGAACCAGATCTCTTTAGCTTTTTTTTGCCCTACAATCCGAGCTAGATAACTAGAGCCAAATCCTCCATCAAAAGAGCCTACTTTAGGACCTACTTGTCCAAAAATGGAGTGATCTGCTGCAATCGTCAAATCACAGACCAAATGCAAAACATGTCCGCCACCAATGGCAAAGCCTGATACCATAGCAATGACCGGTTTTGGTAAAGTACGAATTTCTTTTTGTAAATCTAATACGTTTAAACGGTCAGTGCCCTCCAGATCTGTATAACCAGCGTTGCCTCGAACTTTTTGATCCCCACCGGAGCAAAACGCTTCTTTACCCATCCCTGTTAAAATGACCACCCCTATGTTGAGATCGTTACGAGCATCTTGTAGAGCATGAGATATTTCAGAAATAGTTAAAGGACGAAAAGCGTTTCTCACTTCAGGACGATTGATGGTAATTTTAGCGATACCACTATGTTTATGATATAAAATATCTTGATAACTACCAGCTATTTTCCAGATTACATTTTCTTCCATTGTTTGCATAAAATACCTCTGATGTGTAGTTCATATTACAAAACGTTGTTTTCGTTTGCAATTTAAA
This sequence comes from Candidatus Rhabdochlamydia sp., assembly GCA_049679255.1. GTDB lineage: Bacteria > Chlamydiota > Chlamydiia > Chlamydiales > Rhabdochlamydiaceae > Rhabdochlamydia. Next base: position 2,333 of record JBAUFS010000021.1, on the reverse strand, counting down.
ATTAAAACGCTCTAAATCTTTTTTTAATCTATCCTATTTTGATCTTAGGAAGATTCTGATAACATCATTCGCCCACCCCATAGAGATATTCTGAAAGGTAAATTCGGTCTTATGATGTATAGATCGTCTTCATGATATAAAGGGATTAGAGGCATCTCATGTAAAAGGAGTTTTTCTGCTTTTTCTAGAGTTTGAAAACGCCTATCTCCTTGTTCATAAAAAGATTGATTCAGCAATTGTATGTATTCTTGATTTTCCCAGTTTGTGTAGTTTTTTGGGAATGTTTTGTATGTAAATCTTTCTAAGATGCTCATTGGATCATGATACATAGCAGTCCAGTGTGTAAAAGATAGTAAATAGTCCCTATGAGTTAGTTTATCCAATACAGTTCTCAAATCTAAACACTCTATCTTAATCAAAATACCTAAGGCATTTAGCCATTGCTGTTGGATAATTTGCATGATTTGACCTGTTACAGAAGAGGAAGAGAGGGAATAATAGTAGAGCACCACAGGATCAAAGGCTTCTTTAGTAATTCCTAGCTCAGACATCCCTTCTACTAGCAAAGCTTTTGCTTGGGTTTTATCATTGTCTGTAAAGAAGGAGCGATGGCGGTTTTCTTTTAAACAAGGATGAATGAGATTTGTAGCTACTAAACTTGCTTGATAAGCAAAGTTAATGTAATCTGTTGAAATCTTTTTTTTAACATAATTTCCTAATGCTCCAATCAATTCCTGACGATTAAGAGCAAGCGCAAATGCTTTGCGGATTTTAGGATGATTAAAAGGAACTTTATCGGTATTGAAGGTAAGAATTCTAGTAGTAGGGCATTCTTTACGAGAAATATGCCATTTTTTTTCTAAAGTAGGAATTGCTTCTAAGGGGATGGCATTTAATGTGCCTCCAATCATATCAATTAAACCCTCTTCAAACATCTGCAGAGTTGTTTGATCATTTTGAACAACATTAAAAACGATTTTATTTGGATGCAGGGCTTCTGCTTTTTGATAATTAGGATTGCGTTTAGCAATGATTTGATTTTCATGATCCCATTTTTCTAAGAGATAAAGACCGTTGGTTAAAAAGTTAGGACCTGCATCATAGGCCCAATTAGGATTCTTCCGGTCGTTCTCAATGTTTACAGGAGAAAAAACACAGAAGCAAAGCAGTTCACAAAAGTAAGGTGTGGGTCTTTCTAAAGTAACTACAAGAGTTTTTGCATCTATTGCTTTAATTCCTACTTCATCAAGAGAAACAAGACCTTTCTTTGCCATGTCTGCATTTTTTATAGGAGAAAATAGCTGCGCATTCATGGAAGGAAAGTAGGGATTAAGAATATCTTTCCAAGATTGTTCAAAATCATAAGCAGTGACAGGGGTATTATTTGACCAAACGGTATCTCTTAGGTAAAAAGTATAGCAAAGCTGATCTTCTGATACTTTGTAAGATTCTGCTTGAGCAAGCTGAATAGAGCGATCTGGAGATAGTGTTAGAAGCCCTTCAAAAAAGAGAAAATGCATCTGTGAAGAATAAATATCTCCTCCTTTACGAGGATCCATAGTTTTAGGTTCTTCTTTAATATTTAGACGAAGGATTTGTGTTATCTTAGAGTGTTTCTGTTGTTTAATAAATAAAAAAAAAGAGATCCAGAAACAATGAGCATAACAGATATGAGTCTTTGCATAGAAAATATTTTTTTTAAGATATTAAAAAATAAAAGATAAGTTTTTATAGGTTATTTGTAAATATAAAGATGAAGTTTAATTTTCTATTTTTTCTTCTAGGGATAGAAGTATTAGGAAGATACTTACTTCTAATACACGGGATAATTTTAGCTTTGAAAAATTTACACTTAAGTCCTTTGGAAGTTGCTCTCCTTATGAATATGTAGATGCTTCTGAAGGAAAAACCAATGGCAAATTTACCATAGATCAGGCAAGAAAAGTTCCTTTATCTTTAGAAGAGACCTAAAGAGGAATGCTATTTTCTGTCTGTTTTTTAAAGAAGAAAACATCTCTGAACCTGAGTTTTGGGTTTTTTATCCAATAAAACTACAATTTAAAATACTGATAACAAATGATTTAACTAGATTAGAAGTTACGCAGTTGAATAAATTCTAAAAAAACTTTAATTTACTTGGTATGAATCCACCTAAGTACAAAGAAGAAGATTACATAGATTTTTTAATTGCGACGCAAAAAGCCTATAGCTGCACAGAAGTAGCACGAGTGCAGCCTAATGAAAGGGTTTCACATGATGCCATTTTGAGAATGCTCCATAGACTAGAACCCACATCAGAATCTTTATGGCAAGAATCTTCTCAATTTGTTGAT
>JBAUFS010000020.1:0-2485 GCA_049679255.1 Candidatus Rhabdochlamydia sp. | reverse complement strand
GCTGTCAGGAATAGCAAATTATTGTCTCAATCCAGATAAGCCACGTTTGTTTTTTCATCGAAAAGAAATTGATCAAACAACTATTTCTGAATATGTATGATGGTTCCTTATGTTAAACTGGCGTAATATTTCAGCCAATTCATAATCATCAAATATTTGATGCATAGTTTCTTAAAAAAAGTATAGGGATGCCTCCTCCCTCTACTCAAAGAGGAATATGAGCTTCTATTGAATTATGTAATTTGAAGAAATTAGCGCACAGAAAAGTCTGCGCGCTAAAGATTAGACAGTGTATTTTATTAATTCTGGCGGTTTAGCAGCTGCTTTTAGAAATTCAAGAGCCTCATCTTCTTCTTCATCTAGCCTGAAAATTCTATGACCCAATAAATCTCTCCGCATGTCAGTTTTAATATGATTCCTTTCCTCTTGAGTCATTGAGTAAAATCTAACCACTTTAGCTACCTCTTCAGGCAACTCTTGTGTTTGGTTTTTAGATCGATCAACAATAGCATGTTGTTTTAAAACCTCCATATTATATTTGGCTGTTAATAATTTAATAGTTTCATCATAATAGCCTGGAAGTTCTTCTAATCCAGCTATTGTGATATTACCATTTCTAAAAGGAGAACGAGTGCTTAAAAGTTCTCGCTCTTCTTCTGGGGAAAGTGGGCCCTCTCCTTGTATTTCCCGCAATATGAGTGTCTCAAATGCCCTTTCTCTCCAAGTTGTTAAATGTTCAATAAGAGCTTCTTTTTCATACACATGACCATCATCAGCTCGCACTGGCTCTACTATCCAATCCAAAGTAATGGGACAGGTAAGTTGTATTTTGCTCTCTTTATCAGGATCGACATATCTAGAAAGCGCTGGAAGAATTACGTTTGCATACTTTTTATTTCTCCAATGAACAAATTCAGGTGTATTGCTCTCATTTGTAATAGTCATTTCATGACCAATATCTCCTCCGATCTGCTCGCCAGCTTTTGCTCCTAAATATCCTCCCGCTAGTCCACTTAATGCAGTCCAGAAAGGCGTAAATGCAGCCAAATACCAAGCACCAGCTCCTGCACTTACTCCGCCGGTTGCAAAGCCGCTAACTTCTCCCCACCATTGAGCGTTAGCAACTGATTTTGCTACTCTCAAAGACAGATCCTTTCTTTTTTCCCTGTCAAGACTAGCTTCGTATCTATTAAAGTTAAGATTTTCTATAGTATCTCTTTCTTTATCCGTTAAGGCTAAGCAAGAAGATCCAATCAGAAGATCTTGTTCTTGTGTTCGAGTGGATTCTGGAAATGTGGTTCTAATTTTTTCTAATATCATGAGAATTTCCTATTTTAAGTGTATTTTTTTAAAATGTAGAGGGCTGTCGCGGTGATTGCAATTGCAGTTGTTGGTAATGCAAGATATGATGGCATAAAAAAAAACAGCTCGCTGCAGTAGAAAGTCCGGCCACAATTTCATATTTCCATCGCTTCCCAAAAATCTTTTCTGTTTTTTCAGAGGGCGATAATTGGTCCCACTCTTTCTTGTGCTCAGCTAGAATGGGTTTATTATAACTCTTAATCATCCGAAGATCATAGGGAATATACTGTCTTAGATATTTTGGTTCTCTTCTATAGAGATCATGTAATTCTTCTTCGCAAAATTTCATTATAAGCCAGTGTTCTTCTTTTCGGTCTTCGAACAACTCTGCAGTGTTATCAAAAAGGCTGTCTGCATATGCTTTTACTCTTTCTTTGCGAAATTCAGGGTCAGCGTATAAATCTACATTTTTTCTTTCTAAATCGGGTCCCCAAGTCCCTATATTAACGTGTGTATAGGATAAAACTCTTGCTCTTGCTTCTTCATAAGACTGTGGTTTTTCTGCAAAAAACTTTTCTTTTTTTGCCCTATATAGTACTTCTGCGAATCTTGGAGTCAGAATAAGAGGTCGATTAAAAGATGAATAGACTTTGTAACCCAAACGATCTATCACTAATTTAATCCGATCTTTTAAAGTAAGCTCTTGATTTTCATCTATATCAGAAAAGGATGAAAAATTAGCTGCTGATAGTTCGGGCAAAGGTGATGTTACAGGTGAAATAGACATATAATCCTTTTAAGGTTTTTAAAAACATAGCTTCTATATTGAGAGCTTGTAAATTGATGATTAAGGTGTTTAAACATTACAAGATGACAATATTCTAGTAATTCTTGCAGTGTGATTTTATGCATACTCCTGCTTGCTATTTTATCTTACAGATCCTCTTTTTAAAAAAGAGATGTTAATGATAAGAAAAAGATTTAGTAAAGTAAAGTTTTTTTCATACGTGTGTCACTGACTATTCTCTTTATAAATATATAAACCCCTCTTAAATCTACGCCAGTTTAACATAAGCGCTCTATGAGAAAAGAGGCTTTCCATGAAAAATTTGTAAGCTTTACCTATTGATTTGGTATGAAGTGTAGTTGACTGGAGAGAAAATAACACACAGGGTAAGAAGAA
>JBAUFS010000019.1:0-4584 GCA_049679255.1 Candidatus Rhabdochlamydia sp. | reverse complement strand
ATGCTGAAGCTAGGGGTAAAATTGAGCTAGCAAAACGTCTATTGCAGAATGGAGTAGGAATGGATGTGATTGCCCTATCAGCTGATTTATCTAAAGAGCAAATAGAAGATTTAAGGAAATACATCTTAAAAGAACCTTCAGCAGTCAACTTCTAACTTACATTCGGGCCTTATTTGAGCTATGCCTATTTTACACTTCCTTATCGCATAACAAGCACTTTCTGAAATATGATAGTGCTGCTATTCAAGCGCCAAAAGAGTCTAGCCGCATTATCATAAAAAGCTGATCTTCTTTTAGATGAGGATTAGCTTCCTGAGCTTTTGCAAGAAAGCTTGAATCATTTTGCAAGTGAAAAGAAGCTTTGTGTATGAAATAGGGAACATTCTTTATGGCATCTAGCATAAATTGGCGATTATTTTTTAGATTAGGACAAACTTCTATAGCCCTTGATAAAAATTCTAGGTTTTTCATTAAATCAGAATCAACGCTATACATGAGAAAAGGATGATTCTTTACAGTAAGCAACATGAAATCATGGTTCTTCTTTAGAAGAGGATAAAGTTCTAGAGCCTCTATAAAAAAGCTTATGTCCTTTCGTAAATGAGGAGAAGCAAAACATATGAAATAGGGAATACTCCTTATAACATCTAACATAAATTGGCGATCTTTACGTAGAGCAGGATTTTCTTCCATTTCTGAACAAATACTCTTATATTTCTCTCGAGCTTTTGTAATATCCTGATCGGTAGTTTCTATGCCAGGAATAGATTGGCAAAGACTTTCCAGAAAACTTGAATCATTTTTTAAAAAAGGAGGAAGGTGGCTTATCAAAGAAGAATTGGCTATTATAGCCCTAAGCATAAAAGAGTGATTATTTTTTAGATTGGGGTTATCCTGTATGGCTTGTAATGCAAAATCTGAAGCCTGTTGATTTAAATCACTTGTGCCTATTTTTTGAGTTTTTTCTATAGAAGTAGAGGAAGAGAGGTTATGCATTATTTTGAATGGGCATAGCTAATACTCCAATTTTTTAATTTATTAAGGACGCTTTAGCTTCCTGGTCAAAATTTCATTTACTATGGCAGGAGAAGCTTTACCTTTGCACAGTTTCATGACTTGCCCAACTAAGAAATCAAAGGCTCTTGCTTTTCCAGCATGAAAATCAGCAATGGATTGTGGGTTACTCTCTAAAACCTTATCTATTAAAAGTGTAATGCTCGAAGTATCTTGCAGGGGTTGGTAGTCAGGGTTTTGTTTTACGATTTGCTCAGGATCTGTTCCTGGGCTTTTGCACATATCGTCAGCAACACTTTTAGCAATTTTTCCAGTGATGGTATTTGATTCAATCATCTTGACAAGTTTACCTACATCACTAGGTCTAATTCCTGAGCGAATGAGACTGTTTCCCGTATCTTTAAAGCGCCCAGAAAACTCTATAATCATCCAATTGCATATGTTTTTAGGACTAGAACAGATTTTGAGCGCTTCTTCAAAATAATCAGCGAGTTTTTTATCGTTAATTAAAAAGGCAGCAGCAGGCTCAGGCAGCTCTAATTCTTTTAAATAGCGATTGTATCTTTGGTAGGGCAATTCTGGCAAAGTAGCTTTAATTGCTTTGATCTCTTCTTCTTTAAGTAAAATAGGGGGAAGATCTGGCTCTGGAAAATAGCGATAATCATCAGCATCTTCTTTTTCACGCATTAAAACGGTTTCTTTTTTTTCTGGATCAAAACGATAAGTTCCTTGAGATATTACTTCATAAAAGTTTTTTTGTGGATGCAGGGTGTATTCACGAATTTGCCTGCGAATCTCTGACTCAAGCGCCATTTCTATATTGTTAAAAGAGTTGAGGTTTTTGATCTCAATTTTTGTACGCAAGATCTGTTCATTTTTCTTTCTGACGGATATGTTACAATCGATGCGAAAGGAACCCTCGTCCATATTACAATCGGAGACATCTAGATATTCCAAAATAGCTTTAATGGCCATAGAATAGGCCACTGCTTCTTTAGAAGTATGCATGCAGGGCTCTGAGACAATTTCTATCAATGCTACCCCTGCTCTATTGTAATCAACACCTGTAAATGTACTAAAATGCTTTAAAGTACCCGCATCATCTTCCAAGTGGCTTCGATTAATAGAAAAATGTTTTAATGTGCCTCCTACATCAGCTACTACAGTGCCACCTATTAGAATGGGTTTATAGAACTGTGTAATTTGAAAATTACGAGGGCTATCGGGATAAAAATAGGATTTACGGTCAAATTGACTGCTTAAAGAAACCTCAGAGCCTACTGCACAACCAAATAGAACAGCTTTATGAACAGCTTCTTTATTCAATACAGGTAAAGCGCCGGGTTGACCTGTGCAAACAACGCTAATATTTGTATTAGGCTCATCTCCAAAATGATTAGCCGCAGGGCTGAAAAGTTTAGATTTAGTATTGAGCTGTGCGTGGATTTCTAAACCAATTACGGGTTGCCAATCTTCATAGCAGATCTCGCTCATTTGTGTACCTTGTTATCAAATAAAGGTGGAACTAGGTTTGTGTGGGGAGTTGCACTTTCAAAAGCATATCCAAAACGCAGAACTTCTGTATCATGCATATAAGGACCGATGAGTTGCAGTCCGTAAGGGAGGTTTTCCTCACTAAATCCATTGGGTACACTAATTGCCGGTAATCCTGCCAGATTTGCAGATACGGTGAAAATATCTTGTAGATAAAGCTGCACAGGATCTTGAAATTTGCCTAAAGGAAAGCTTGTTAAAGGAGATGTTGGCATAGCAATCATGCTGCATTTAGCAAAGGCTTGTTGAAACATTTGGATCAACAAAGTGCGTACTTTCTGCGCTTTTTTGCAATACGCCTCTTGATAACCAGAAGAGAGAACGTAAGTTCCTAATAAAATGCGTTTTTTTACTTCTGGTCCAAAACCTTCTTGTCTAGAAAGCACATAAAGCTCTTCGAGGGTTTTGGCGTCTTCTGCTCGCTTGCCATAACGAATACCATCAAAACGCGCAAGGTTTGTGGATGCTTCTGCTGTAGCTAGAATGTAATAGACGGCAATTGCGTATTTTAACAGATTTAAATCTACATCTACAATAGTTACGCCTATTTTTTTTAAAACCTCTATAGCTTCTAAAAAATGCTCCTTAGATCCAGGATCTAATTCACTTAAGCAACTATAGGGAACACCAACAGTTTGACCGTGAATGGGTTGATCCAGTCTTTTTAAATAGTCCTCTACAGGAGATTTAATGCTGGTAGAATCATGAGGACAGTGTCTTGAAATGACTTGCATGCATAAAGCGGCATCTTTTACATCATAGGTAAGAGGTCCGATCTGATCTAGAGAAGATGCAAAGGCTACTAGGCCATAACGAGAGACGCGTCCATATGTGGGCTTAAATCCTACAATTCCACAAAAAGCAGCTGGTTGTCTGATAGATCCACCTGTATCTGTTCCTAGAGAAATAGGACAAAACCTCGCAGCCACAGATGCAGCAGAGCCTCCAGAAGATCCACCTGGTGTACATTTAAGATTCCAGGGATTTTTAGTTAGCTGATAAGCAGAGTTTTCTGTAGAAGATCCCATGGCAAATTCATCAAGATTGGTTTTGCCAATGATCAACGCATCTTCTTCTTCTAAAAGTCTAACTACAGTTGCATCAAAAACCGCTTTATAGTTTTCTAAAAACTTAGAAGCACAGGTTGTCTTTTCCCCTTGAACATGAATGTTGTCTTTAATGGAGATAGGTACTCCTGCTAAAGCTCCTAGTGGTTTACCAGAATCTCTTTTGCGATCTAATTCAGCAGCTTTTAGCATGACTCTTTCTTCCATTACAGATAAAAAAGCGCCAATTTTTCCATCATACAAGGAGATTCGCTCTAGTGTCTTTTCAGCGATTTGCGTAGCCGTTATTTTTTTTTTGCAAAATTCTTCACGAATAGCGCGGGCGGATAATCGATACATGTACAAGAACTCTTTAGTTAGAAAAATTAATTACTGTAGGTACGCGAATCATGCCACCTACATGAGAAGGAGCATTTTCTAAGAACTGCTCTCTGGATAAAGTATCCATAACTATGTCATCTCTTGTTACACTCTTTTGAATTTCTCCTACTTGATAACAAGTGGGCACACCCGTTGTGTCAATTTCAGAAAGTAGCTCCATATAGCCTAAGACTTTTTTTAAGTGCTTGGATATAGCTTGTTTTTCTTCTTGTGTTGCTTCACCAAGACGGCAGAGTTTATTGAGCTTTTCAAGGTCTTCTTCATCAAAATTTGTCATTTAGCTCCCTTATAAACATCTAATGCGAATGACCAGTATAAATTTTCTTGTCTTGTCTGTAAAGAGAAAATGTACGCTTGATCATTGTGTGTTTTAAGACTTCTTAAAGTTAAAAAGCCTTTCTATAAAATTTTGAAAGGCTAAGAAATATTATCTAGAACGTAGCCGGTATATATATTGGAGCTCGTTTAATCGTAGATAAAAAGATATTTGAACGACAAAATTCCAAAGTGATCTTGTCATAGTGAATTCCATGGTTTTTTAAAGATGTAAATACATCTTTTAAATTAG
>JBAUFS010000018.1:0-14162 GCA_049679255.1 Candidatus Rhabdochlamydia sp. | reverse complement strand
GGAAAAGTTAAAAGAGCTAGTAAACAGCTTAGATGATCTATATCCTCTAAGGCCATCTAAAAAACACATGATGGGAGTTGCTGCATAATTTCTTGCAATATAAAAAAACTTGCTCATCGAGTTATAGACAAGGATCCTAAAGCATTCGAACGACTAATTCAAGGTCAAGAAGATGTTTTTGAGGAACAAAGTGAAACAGAAAAAGTGAATTTTAATAATTGGATTAAGGAAATGAAATTGGATAAGGATGTAGAGGGTATTAGAGCTATAGATACTACACAGATCCAAGATGACCTAAATGAGCTTGATTAACTTTCGAGTTTCTTATAGAGGATCTGGACAAAGTCGTTTTAAATGAACGTGTAGTTCTTTAAGCACTTTAGGACTGTGGTTTCTTTCTTGGGTAAGTCTATTGGCTTGATGCCAATATTTCCAAGCTCGATTAAAATCAAGGCGTTGTAGGGATAGGATGGTTAAATAATAAGCGACGGTGGCGTTAGTGGGGTCTAATGCATAATAGGTCTCTAACGTTTGCATAGCCTCCATCGAGCGATTGAGTTGTAGCCAGGTGGTGGCTAATTGAAAAATTCCAGCACGATATTTAGGGAAACGCTTTAGTACTGCTTTTAATGTTTCTTGTTTGTGTATAATGGAGTCTCTAGTTTCATCAACGCTTAAAAACACAGCACGAATACCTTCTGCATCTATTCTTTTTTTTAAGTAATCTTCTGGAATTGTTTCAGCTGACACAGAGTCTTCAAAAGTTAAATTTCGAATCTCCTGTAGTATTTTTTTCCCTTTAGCTTTTTCTCCTATTAATAAATAGTTTATTCCTAAAAACATTTTAAGTAGGGGATCTTGAGGTAAAAATAATTGGGCTTTTTTATAGAGGTTTATTGCTTGTTGATAGTCATCTTTTTGCCAGAATACAGATGCTTGGTTGATAAAAGCTAAACCAATCACTTCTTTAATCGTGCGTTTTTGTAGACTACGATTATTAATTCCTAGGTAATCTTCGGAAGGTAAATCAATACCTCTAGAAGTTGTTTCAATATTAATTACACGTTCTTTATCGGGATAACTTAGGTAGATGTGACCAGGAGGAGTAATAATGTTTAAGTTGAGATCCAATCTTTGGGCTAAGCATAAGTAGAGGATAGAAACCCCTAAGCATACCCCTTGGCGATTATCTAGCACAGAAGGGAGAAAAGTATATAGGTCGATATCATGCGCATATAAAGAATGGGGAGGAAAGCGAAATTGCATTTGTTGGAAGATAAAGTCGTTTAACGCACGGATTTTTTCTAGATCGGAAGAATTGGGACAGAGGCGTGTTAAAATCTGAAGAGCCATTAGATCTAACAGGGTTTCATATTGTTTAATGTACTCAAGGTTTTGCGTATCGGATTGAAAAAGCAACAATGCTCGTGCAAGGTCGATTTCTTCTGAAGGGGTTTTAAGAACATCTTCTTTACAGGTAAGAGATACACCTTTTTTTTTGCGGTTGGCTAAATTATGGGCGATTGCTTGAATCAGCTGAAGTTGCTCTTGGTTGAGCATTACGTTTGGTTCAAAGGATTGTCTGGTAATCAGAGAAATAATTTCTTTGAGATCAAGGGTAGGTAATGGTGTATTTTGTTGATGAAGTGTTCCCTGACTTAAGAGTTGCCAAGCGCGCTTAAGCGCTGCTTGCCCTTCTTTAGAATCTGGGTAGAGCTCATAAAAAGCCACATGTTGCATGACAGATTTAGGATCTAGGCTATTGTATAGTGCTTTAAGTTGATTGGTATGTCCATAGCAACCGATGATAAGAAAAAAACACACAAGGATTTTCATAGAACCTCTGTGGGAGGAGCTGTAGAGAATGCTAAATTTTGCAAGATAGAGCTAAGTCCTTGATGAGAGATCAGTGTCTCTACAGAAGGACGAAAGCGAAAAGTCCAGTTTGTAGATAATACTTTGCCAGGGATATTGATGCGATCCTCTAGAGGATTATCCCAGCTTAAGGCAGGAAATAGACTTAAATATTCTTGTAGTAAATTAATGTGAAATAGACTAGGAGTGTGATGGCTATCCCATAAGATCTCTAAGCGTTGCTTTTGTGATAATAGAGGAGAGTATATCCAGTTCTTTGTCTCTGCAAATAGCTTTGCTTCTTCGGGGCATTCTTGCCACCATAGTGTAAGCGTTTCTGAATCATGAGTAGAAACGGTAGTTAAGCTGATCGGGGTATATTCTTCAAAGGGGATAAAGCTGCCATCTTCTTCCCACTTTCTCTCCCAACGCATGACTTTAGTACCGCAAATGCCTAGCTCTTCTAGGCAAGGACGTATAAAACTAGCTACAACGCCTAAATCTTCTGCAATAGGGAGCATTGTCGTATTTGAAATCAGTGTTTTGAGCATTTCTTGCCCTTGTATAGAAGCTTGAGCTTCATTTGCAGGAATAAAATAACCCTCTTGAGCGGGGTGGTTTAAAGGAATAGCCCAAATGCGAAAAAAACCTAAGACATGGTCAATGCGGAAAATGTCAAAAAAATTCTCCGCAAACTTCAAACGTTTGATCCACCAATCAAACTGATTTTTACGCAATGCATCCCAGCGAAAAAGAGGGAATCCCCAATATTGTCCTTCTGGATTAAATATATCAGGCGGAGCTCCTGCTGCAAAATTAAGATCAAAATACTCTGGATATTGCCATACATCAACGCTTTCTTTACTAATTAAAATAGGAATATCTCCCATTAGCAAAACATGACATTCATCTGCATGGGCTTTTACTTTTTTCAATTGCTCATAACAAAGAAATTGCAGAAGGCTGTAAAAAAGTATTTCTAAGCGATGCTTGAGGAGTAATTCTTCTTGTTTTTCTTTAGATAGAAATTGTAATTCTTGTGGCCAAGTAGCACAGGGAGTATTGCCTAGTTGATCTTTTAAGATTTTAAATAGAGCATAAGATTGTACCCAGTGATTTTCCCCGCAGAATTGCAAGAATGCAGAACTATTGGTAATTTCAATTCCCACCGCATCAAAATAAGCGCGTAGCCAAAGTAATTTATGAGCTAATACGTCCGCATGAGGTACCTTAGGACTTAAATTAAATTTATGAAATTCTGTGAGTTTTTCTTTGAGATCTGGGATTTTTTCCATAAGGGGAAGGGCATATAAGGAGAGGTAGATAAAGCTCAAAGCGCAAGAGGAGTTGGGATTATAGGGACTAGGATCATTATCCGTGGTATTTAAGGGAAGCAGCTGAATCACATCAAATCTCATTTGTTTACACCAATCAATAATAGGGATCAGATCAAAAAACTCACCAATCCCACAGCTTTGTGCGCTATGCAAGGCTGATAGGGGTAGATTGATTCCATGGTGGTGTTTAACAGCAATTTTTCCCCATTGTTTACCTGTAATAGAAGAGAGAGGATTCATATGTTTTTAAGGTTTTAGATCAAATGGGCTTAATGGTTTTTGTAGGGGCTCAAGGCAAAGATTACTAGTCTGACCTGTTGCAATACCTTGTTTCCAGGCTTGAGCTTTTGCCATAAATAGATGAAGAAAATCTAAAACCTCTTTTGCTGTTAAAGGATGTAAATTAAGATTAGCAAATAAAACCAATTGATTATTGCGCTCGGAAAATCCAAGTGTTCCAGGGGTACTAAGATCTGCATTGGCTTTCAGCGCATCTCTTAAGACATTTTCACGAAATTTTCCAGGAGGGATTTCAGAGAGGAAACTAAAAAAAAGGAGTTTTTCTCGATTAGCATCAGGCTCTAACTGTATATGCAAGGCATCTTCTATGTTGAGCTTGCAGGCTCCTCTTTTATCAGGAGAGAGATGCGTATCCAATAATAGGCTTAAATCATTTAACAATTGAGCAAATGGATCCATCATGATTCTTCTCCTTCCTCATCTTCTAACTGATCATAAAGATCCTCTAGCCCATCGACCATAGCATTGCTAAGCTCTTGTCTATGTTGGTTGTTTCTGTATAGTCTTCCGCTCGTTTCTCTAAGACCTCTGTGATATAAAGAGAGTAGAGTGATGTCTCCTGTAATGGCTAACATCCATTTTTTGAGATACTGCTGAAGAATTTTATCTCCTGAAGGGTAACGATCTTGCAGAATCTCCATAAATTGTTTAGCTAACTCTTCAAAGGTCAGTAAATCCGATAGGGTAAGCCCTTGACGTTTAAATTCAGCAGCAATGAAGGACATACGAGATTCAAAAAACCGAAAAATCCCTAAAATGGCTTGTAGTTTACGCGCTTCTGTGAGTAAGTTGTGTAGCTCTCCACGATCAATGGAAGAGCCTTTTGCCTTTAAATCACTGCCTAATGAGTGTAGAATAAAGGCGATGACCAATTTCATTTTGTCATATTTAAACATAGATAAAAGAGTATTAAAAAGCGTATTGCAATCTCTGGGATTTCCTGTAATTTCTCGATATAAAGCACGCAGTCCCATCGAGGTTTCTAGACCTTGTATAGAAAATTCTAGTACTTGTCCTGCTATATTTTTCCCAGCTTTAATTTCTCGGCTGTAAAATTGATTTAATTGCTCTTTAGCAAGTGCTGCTTGTTTGGATAACTCTCCTGTAGATGTTCGAAGGACAAAGTCTAAAGCTTCATCAGCTAAGAAATGATCGGGATAAATTTCTGCAACTTTTCTCTGTATATCCTCGGCGGTATCTTCTTCTTGCAGCCTTGAGCGTAAAAGTCTAAGAGCTCTTGCTTGCAATTCTGGGTTTCTTTGTTGAAATTCTTCACTGATCTCTTCGATTTGCTCTATTTCTCTAACTTGCTCTTTTTTTTCTGCGCGCTCTTCTTTAGGAGATCTTCTTGTCTCCAAGCTTTTTGCTCTTCTCATAAAACCTGGTAGAAAAGCGCCTTCTTCCGTCCATTCTTGTAAATCTTCACTAGCCTCTTGTATAATATCTGTTTTCTGTCTAGCCATGTCTGCTGCTGCTGCTTTTTGCGCTTTAGAAGCATCGCTACGAGAAACACCATCGATATGATTTGGATCTGCCATAAATGATCTCTTCTATGAAAGTTGAACCCGACCTAAAGGTTGGACACGGATTTCAGGTACAATTTCTTGATAGGAAATGACTGCCATATCGGGAAATTCCCCTTCGATTAATTTGCGCACAAATCTTCTTACATCAATGGCGGTGAGTAGTACAGGTGGTTGTCCTCCCACAGGAACTGGTGTAATTACATTGCGCATCGCTTGTAAAATGAGCTGTACGGAATCAGGATCGAGCGCTAAATAAGATCCTGCTGAGGTTTGTTTGATAGCTCCTCTAACCATATCTTCAATCTCTGGATCTAATGAATAAACAGATAGGATGGATTGTCCTTGAGAGTATTTGAAACTGATGTAGCGTTTTAAAGAAGACCTAACGTATTCGGTGAGCAAGACGGTATCTTTTTCCGATTGGGCCCATTCTGCTAAGGCTTCTAAAATAGTGCGTAAATCACGAATGGAGATCTGTTCTTGAATTAGACGTTTGAAAATTTCAGTCAGTTTTTGCAGAGGAACCAAGCGTGTTACTTCTTTAACGAGATCGGGATAAGATTTTTCAATGAACTCTAAAATGCCTCGCATCTCTTGAATGCCTAAAAAGTCTGCTGCATGTTGGCGATAAAAATAAGAAAGATGCAGGATCATCACATCTAAAGGTCTCCAAAATTTAATACCTGCTTTTTTTAAAATTTCTTGATATCGATTTTCGACCCAAACAGAGGGTTGACCAATTGAGTTTTTCGTTGTGCTAAAGGCAATATTATAACGACGCAGTGTTTCTGGGTTTTCCGTTGTTAAAAGTGCATTTTCTACAATTTTACCTCTGACCGTTGGTACTTCATTTAAATAGATAGCATATTCATCAGATTCTAAAGTAGGTGAGTCAGTACGTACATGTACCCCAGGAAAACGCACTCCTAGGTCTTGATAAAGAGCAAGACGCATTTTAGGAATCATATCCTCTACAAAAGTAGAACCTTGTTTCTCTTTGCGAATGACAGTAGAAAGAGATTTACCCACTTCTAGAACAATGGGAAGGGTCAATGCGTAATCATCTGCTCCTCCTCGGATCATAGAGTGTCCTTCTACATCGGTATCCATCTTTGCCGTAGAAATACCGCCTTGCGCCTTAACTAGAGCTTTATTAGCGTTATACCATACCACAAAACCAACGGTACCCAGAGCAACAGAAATCACGATAAAAACAAGGGTAGGGAAACCTTTAATCAATCCCATTAGGAAGATAACTACAGCAGAAATCATGATGGCTTTAGGCTGCCCTAAGAGCTGTGAGGAGATCTCTTTTCCTAAATGAGAATCTTTTTTCTCCGAAGAAACACGAGTGGTCACAATACCTGCTGTTAAAGAGATAAGCAAAGAGGGGATTTGCGCGATTAAACCACCGCCTATAGAAAGAAGAGTATAGGTTTTAGCTGCTTGAAGAGCAGTCATATTGCGCATAGCAACCCCGATAATCAAGCCCCCGATGATGTTAATTAATGCAATGACAATTCCTGCAATGACATCTCCTTTAACAAATTTCATCGCTCCGTCCATAGCTCCATACATCTGGCTCTCTTTAGAGATGGCTAAACGCAGCTCTCTTGCTTGATTGGCATCAATGACACCGCTTCGCATATCCGCATCAATACTCATTTGTTTTCCAGGCATCGCATCTAAAGTAAATCTAGCAGCAACTTCAGCAACTCTTTCAGCACCTTTGGTTACAACGATGAACTGCACAATGGTAATGATTAAGAAAACAATTCCTCCAACAACGAAGTTTCCTCCAACGACAAAGTTTCCAAAAGTATAAATGATGTGTCCTGCATATCCATGGAGCAAAATCTGTTTGGTTGCAGAGATCTCTATTCCTAAACGAAATAAGGTTGTGATCAGCAACAAAGAGGGAAAGATCGAAAGATTAACTGCTTTAGGAATATAGAGAGCTACCATTAACACAGAGATAGAAACAGCTAAGTTAATAGCAATTAAATTATCTAGCATGTTTGGGGAAACAGGGATAATAATCACCATGATTAACATGATGATGAAAAGAGCTAAAATAATATCACTAGATGAATTAATGATATTTAAAGCTCTTTGGCTGCTTAAGGCGCGCGTGATTCTATTCAGCAAATCTTTCATGTAAATAACTCCACTCCCGATGTCTCTAATGATTCCAGTCCTTCTAACCACCTTAGGATTTCTGCTACAGCTTGATAGGTCTCTTCAGGTATATAATCACCAATTGACCCTTTTTCAAAAAGGGTTTGTGCTAAAGGTACATTCCGCATAATAGGAATATGATTTGCTTGAGCTACTTTGATAATCTGATCAGCAACTAGACCCTTGCCCATTGTGATAATGCGAGGGGCGGGCTCTTGAGAAGGATCTGCTTCTGATTTATAATCAATGGCTACTGCAATATGTATAGGATTGGTAATAATCGCTCTTGCTCTTTTAGCAGAAGGGGGTCCTTCTTGGTAAGCAATTTCCTGCGCGGTTTGCCGCCTTTTACTTTTAATATGAGGATCTCCTTCTGTGTCTTTATACTCCTGGCGAATCTCAAACTTTTCCATCATCATTTCTTTAGCAAAGGTTCTTTTTTGAAAAGCGAGGTCAAATATAGCAATGGCTAGAAAAAAGATCCCTATGCGAATAATTACCTTATTTAGAAAATTCGTAAAGACTAAAGCGCTCGCTTCTACAGGAAGTGCAGCAGTAGATACAATATCTGGTAGAATATTCCAAACTACTGAGTAGATAATAATTAAAGCCCCTAAGATTTTTAAAATAGACTTAGTAAGTTCTACGAGTGTTTTTAACTTAAAAAGGTTCTTAAGATTGGTAACAGGATTTAATCGCTTGATATCCGGCTTCATTGCTTGAGAAGCAAACATAGGTCCAATAATCAGAAAATTCACCAAAACACCAGTACAAGCTGTTATCACTATAATAGGAACGCTTGTTTGAAAGATCACTAAGATGGCTTGTTTAATAATTCCTGGAGCTCGATTGGGTAAATCGATTTGCGTTTTAGAAAGAGTAAACATGCCGATCATGTAATCTGCAAGTAGTTTAAAGAGATACGTAGCGCTTATAATGGTAGTAGCTATAGATACCACAAAGGTAAAAGCAGCAGGGAAGTCCTGAGACTTGGAAACCTGCCCTTTTTTGCGCGCATCTCTCAATTTCTTTTGCGTCGCCTTTTCTGTTTTTTCGGCCATGAGAAAAAAATCCTGTACAACTTCTTAAAAGTTTTGTAATCGAAGTGAATCTATACTGGCAATACCCCTTAGCGTCAAGAAAAAAAACTAGATAGCATGTTGAACGCAGAACAAGCTTACATCCAAGCCCCCATGTGTAAGCGGCCAGCGTTTTAGAATTTGCATCCCATTTCTTTCTAACTGTGCGCCTTTATCAGAAGGATAAAGTAAAAAAGCAAAAGGAGTAGCTAGACAATGAACTTTAAGAAATCGATCAAAACAAGCAATTAAATCATTGGATTGCATCATTCTTTTGCCAAAGGGAGGATCTGTCACAATTAAAGTAGGAAGGCAAGGAGGTTTAAAATGAGCTACCTCTGATTTGCAAACAAGTACTTGTTTGCTAAAACCTGTTTTTTGCAGATGCTTTTGGCTTAAAGCTACCATATTTGGATCTTTATCCGCTCCAATAGCGCAAATAGAGGGGCAGGGTATGCGTTTGGCATCCCAGCTTGTCTTAATTTCTAACCATCGTTTTTGATCAAAGTCTGGATGGGATAAGAATCCCCATTCCTTGCGAAAGTAGCCAGCTGGCGTATTTGTTGCTACACAAGCAGCTTCAATTAATAATGTCCCCGCACCACAAAAAGGATCGCAGAGAACCTCTTTTGCTGTAAAGCCGGATAGTTTAAGCAGTGTAGCAGCTAGTGTTTCAGGGATTGTAGCAATCCCACCTTCTTGTTTCCAACCGCGTTTATAAAGAGGAGCTCCAGAAGTGTCTAGACTAATGGTAGCGCGTCCTTTATGAATAAATAGGTTCAATTGCAGATCTGGTTTCTTGGTATCTACAGATGGCCTCTCCTCATATTTTTCCCAAAAATGATCGCAAATAGCATCTTTGAGTACCTGTGCTGCAAATAAGCTATTACGCAAGTTAGGATGAGAGACATTGGCATCAATGGCAAATGTTTTTTGCACAGTTAAAAAGGCATCCCAATTTACAGTTCGGGATTCTTGGTATAAATCCTCTTTGTGACGGCAGCTAAATTGTGCAATGGGCCATAATACTCGATTAGCTAGTCTACTCAAATAGTTTACCAAATACACATTATCCATTGTTTTGGGAATAAAAACGCCATAATGACCGATACGAACATCGGACACACCCAATTCCTCGATCTCTTTTGCTAACAATTCTTGCGTACAATGCGCTGAAGAAATAAATAATAAGTCGAACATGAAATCCTTTAATTATGAAAAAAAATCATCACATCGCCATCTTGGACGATATAGTCTTTACCTTCAGACCTAGCACGACCAGCTTCCTTAGCCCCTACTCTTCCCTGATATTTGACCATATCTTCAAAAGAGACCACCTCCGCACGAATAAAGCCTTTTTGCAAATCATTGTGGATTTCTCCTGCAGCCTCTGGCGCTTTAGTTCCTTTTTTAACAGGCCAAGCTCTAGTTTCTATTTTTCCAGTAGTAAGATAAGTGATGAGTCCAAGACTATCAAAGGAAGCTTTGATCAAGCGATTTAAGCCCGTTTCCTTAATACCTAAATCTTCTAGGAAGTCTAAAGCATCCTTATCGTTTAGCTGCGCTATTTCTTCTTCTATTTTTGCACAAATAGGCACAACGATATTTCCTTCTTTCTCTGCATAGGCGCGCACCTTTTCCACATACTGGTTATTCATATCCGGCAAATCGCTTTCGGAGACATTTGTTACATACAATACTTTCTTGTTGGTAAGAAAAGGATAATTCTTCAATAAGACATCCTCTTCTTCAGTAAGGAATAAAGTGCGTAAAGGGTGATTTTGATTCAGATGATCGCGTGCTTTTCTTAAAACAGCAACGGTATCTTGAAGCTCTTTTTTTCCCTTAGCTTGTTTTTCTACCTTAGTAAGAATATTTTCTACCATCTGTAGATCGGATAAAATCAACTCTAAATGAATCACTTCAATGTCATCTATGGGATCAATTTTTCCAGCAACATGGATCACATCAGCATTCTCAAAACAGCGAACCACATGAATAATGATGTTGCTTTCTCGAATATTAGCTAGAAATTGATTGCCTAAGCCCTCTCCTTGAGAAGCGCCTTTTACCAGTCCTGCAATATCTACATAGGTCACAGCTGAGTAGATCAATTTTTCACTTTTAGAGATGCTAGATAACACTTCTAATCGAGGATCGTACACCTCAACAATACCTACGTTAGGATCAATCGTGCAAAAAGGAAAATTTGCCGCTGCTGCAGCTTTTTTAGTTAATGCATTCCATAAAGTGGATTTACCCACATTTGGTAAACCAACGATTCCACAAGAAAGTTCTCGCATCTTATACCTAGCTTGAAATAGAAAGAGGATAATAGAGCATTCTTTCTCTATTGACAAGAGAAAGGATATGCTTCTAATTAAAAATAATTAGAAATTAAAATTGATTTTATTATGATCAAATGTATAATTAATATTAACCGCTAATTATATCAAAGCACTATTAATTCATAAAAGTCGTAATAATAATAAACATAAAATTGATTTTTTATTAAAATAATAAACTTCCATTCTTTTTACCATATTTCATTTTATTAGGAGCGTTTATGGCTTGTTCAGCATCACCTGTTACCTTACCAAGCACTACACAGTTTCGCGAAGCCTTTCTGAGTAAAGATTCTAAACGCATGCAATTAGCAGGAGCTGCTTTAATAGCTAATTTGCCAGATCCTGAGAAGATTGCTCTAAGTTGTGTTGAAAAGCCTAATCATAAAGGTTTAAAATCCAGAGTTGTTGTTGTTTTAAGTAATACTATTCGTAATGTAGCTATTATAGAGACAACAAGGTTTTTAGCTATTATTGGATTGGTCTGCTCTGCATTCGCTTCAGTATTGTTACCCGCATTAGGCTTTGCAGCTATAGCGGCGGGTGCTTGTGTATTGAAAAACAGAGCTATCCAATTAGATGCAAAAGATAGGCCAGCCTCAGCTGCAGCTGCTGAAGAAGTTTTTAATCAAACCTTGGAAGGGTCTACATCAACAGTACCACGAACTAGCCAAGAAAATCTTAGAAGAACTATATCAAGAGAAGGGTCCACTAGATCAAATGTAACAGCATCTTTGGGTCCAATATCGGAAGATACTTCGGAAGTAGTTCCTACAGATACAGATATAAAAGAGATCTCCTTGGATGCTTGGGCAGCTGAACAAAAGCTTAATATAAATCAATTGTATTGCCTCTTGAATTTCTCTTATTCCTCCTTGTCAGATAAAAAACAAGACATGCCTCTATCTTTAGAGAGAAAAGGAGTAAAAAATGAAACTAAAAAATATTTGGATCAAAAAATCGAACGCTACTCTAAAGAAACACAAAAGAATTTTCCTAATTTAGATAATGAAGGAGATTCAATATTAGGGATTGAAAATTTAGAAGCTCTAAGAGGGGCTCTAAAAAATGCTAAGCCTTCTTCCATTATGAAATTTGTGAAAAATATACATCAAAAAATAAGCCAAGAACAAAATAGCTATGGGAACGAAAAAGAAGCAGGTCATCATAACAAAAAAGCAGAACATGCTGAAGAATACATTACTAAATTAGAACAGCATGAGTCTAAGTCAAAAAATTACTTCACAGAAGATATAAATAATTAAACTTAAAGCAATATTTCTACCCAATAAAAAAACTAAATCATCACAGAGTAAGGACCGTATGTTGTCTGCTTTTAAGTACTAAGATACTTTTTGAGTTGTATAAGTTACGCAGTGTAAATACATAAAATATTGCAAATTAGACATTTTATATTCCTAAAAATAATGCTTTTATTTGAATTAACCCCAGGAAATTTTTATGAATGGTGTATTGAGTGCAACTAGTTCTTTTTTTGATATAAAAAATATAGAAGAATCACGACTTCCTTCTAAAGCAGGTGCCATAAGATTTTTAGCTGTTTCTGCCTTAGTTGCTTCTGTATTTGCTTCAGCGTTGATACCAGCAGTAATATGCACCGGAGTAATAGCAGCCACTACAGCTGCTATTATGTTAAAAAGCAAACGAGTAGAGCAGTTAAATGAAAATGAGAGTGATGTAGTAAATGCATTTAAGAAAGCAATTGATGGTTATTCTCCAGAAGAAAAATACGATTTATTAACAGTTTGCCTTTCCTGTTCAACAAAAAAAATAGAAGAAATGCCTAAAGAAATAAATACATCTAAAAAATTCTGGCATCGTAAGACCCCTTGTAAGTCCATTGAAAAGTATCTTTTAGAAGGCATAGAGAAGTATGCAAAAGTATCCAGCGATGAACTAGTAAAAGAAAGGAGCAAAGATAAAATAACTATTGAGCTCACGGGAGATCAAAAGAAAATAGAAAAATTATCAATTGTTTCAACTTTAAGCATCATAGAACATTTATATACGCAGCTAGAGAAGCCCCATAAAGCAAAAGAAATAACAGGCTTTATTAATCAAATTGAAAACAACATCAAAAATTCTATAAATCAAGCCTAAAGAATCTTCATTTTACGATCTCCTAAAGCGAGCAAACTTAATATAGTCTTGAGCGGTTAGGAGATTCTCTAATATAAAATTATTAATTGTATTTTAATTAAAGGTTTATATGACATCCGCTAATTTTACCTCCGGAGTGTATAATTTATCTGTTGGAGAAGAGGGAAAATTTATACTTACACCTCTAACAGTAAATAAACAGGAATTTTTTGTACCATCAGCTCAACAAGCAAGCAGTAGACAATTTCCTATTATTCGAAAACCTAGCCCTCATTTTTACACTTCTGCTTTAGGATTAGCAGGAGGGGTGGGATTGATTGTATCTTGTGTTTGGTCAGTGCTACTTCCTGCTATTGGGTCTGTAGGGGTTATAGCTTTTGCTTATTTAGTAAATAGAAAAATTACTCCTTTGCATGCAAAAGAGTTGTCTTCAGAAAATGCTAAAGCTCAGAATCTTTTTCAACAGCAGATAGCAAGGGTAGATTCAGTGAGTTTGTTAGATGAACCTATTGATACAGGTCATTTACCACCACCAATATCTCCTGTGTCTAATGCTACAAACTCAACTAAGGCACCCCCACCGCCACCTCCGCCATCAGCACCATCAATGCCATCAAAACAAAAAGAAGAAAGCCGAAAAACAGATTCTACACACACAGATTTAAACAAGCCCGGCACTTCAGGAGATTCTAGAGATAAACTATTATTCTCCATAAGAAATTCTTTTAATTTTATGCAAACAAAAGAGCTTCTTAGAGGAGATCCTGAAAAATACCCTTCAAATCTATTATTTAAAGAGCTTAAAGCCACTTATGAAAGAGCTCTAGCTATTAGTGAATCAGACCGCTTTAAAGATTGGAAAGGATACTTTAAATCTAAGGTAGATAGTTTTGATAAGAATTTTACTATAGAAGAACAAATAGGAAATCAAACAATTGAATATTCAGATATGGAAAACATCTGTGAAAAAGCAAGCCATTTAGATTCTGTTTTAAAAAATATGCAATGGATAAAATCTTTATTGCAGGTTTTATCTGAACGTAAAGATCTTTCCGATGAAGTACAAAATCATTGTTCTGAAAAATCAAAAAGTATAGATAAGCATATTAAAAAATTACAAAGGCGTAGTGAAAAAAAATCAGAGGAAGCTGCTAGCACTCAGAAAGCAAATTCTAATTCTACAGGAAATGATCTTGGTGTAGCAAGCATATTAGCAAGAAGAGTAGCCCAGGAACCCAGCGATTCATCATCTAGTTCAGAGAGTGAATCTGGGGAAGAATGGAACTGAAGTTCTATAACCCACATTGAGCAGGTTGCAATATTAAGTATATGATTTATTATTTTCTTCCAAAAAATTTAGTTAATTCATCAAGTTAATTCAAAGTTCATAGTACTTTTTATGTTAAAAATGCCTATTTCAGA
>JBAUFS010000017.1:0-36926 GCA_049679255.1 Candidatus Rhabdochlamydia sp. | reverse complement strand
TAAAAGCGATATCGTTTTTCGGATCTAAATATTTTGCAATTGCCATCGTTAAGTCTCCCTCAATGAACTTATGCTATCTGCTATTCATTATATAATAGCTCATTTTAGCAATCCATTTTTTTGTTTTGCTGCAAGTTTGAACCTACATTCTCTTACATGCATTTTACTCTGTTTTTTTCATTAACGACTTAATAAATTCAACATGTGTTCCTTGGATCTATTTGCCCTTTTGAAGGTATGACAAATTTAGACAATGGCTGCTTGATTTTTTTCAGCACGCGAAAGTTCTTGAAATATTGAAAAATATACTTGCTTATTTTTTCTTAAAATTTTAACTTTTATCATATTTTTAATGATTCTTTAAGATTTGGTTATAAAAGCTGAATTTTTTAAAGAATGAATCAACGGAGGTGTCATGACAAATCCAGTTAGTCCAGCTCTTGTAAACAACACTCCTGTAACTGGACAACCAGAGCAAAGAAATTTCGCAAGAAGAACTTGGTGTCCTGTTTTAAGAGGGGATCCTTCGCTTCCTGAAGATCAAAGAGGTTTGGTAAGAGTGATAAATCTATTCGGCTTATCTCTTTGTGTAGCAGGCTCAGTCCTGCTTGGTGTTACCATACCATTATCTGATGATTCTGGCTCTGATTCTGAATTAATGGATCCTGACTATAGAGTGATTAGCAGTTTGAGATTTCCTTGTCTTGTTTTGGGAGCAAGTGCTCTATACCTTACAAAAATCACTACTACCTATTTAAAAAAAACGAATGAAAGCCAAGTAGAGGTATCTACTAAATTAAAACATGAAATTGAAGAGCGAGTAAAAGAAAGCATGCGAATTCAATTACAAGGCGATAGTCGATCTTCAGAAAACGGGGCGCATCTGATAAATCCATCGTCTGTAGTAAAAATAGATATACCACGAACCCAACAAGGAAAGCTAGCTCAAAAAAGCGGCCTTTGGAATAGAATTACTACAATACCGGCATCGCAAAAAGGGTTAATCATATTTCTGGGAACATGCTCTATTTGCACTACTTCTATAGCTATTGCAGAATTTTTTGAACCAGATCCTCCCCCCAATAGCCTCATGCCTTTTTTTGTAGATAGTACAATTGTCTCAAAAAATACCCAGAAATGGAGTTTTAGTATTATTTCTCTAGCCATTACAACTGCTACCGTGCTTTGCGCAAAGCATTTCTTGAAAAACCAGAAACAAGTAGAAAGCATTATAACACCAGAAATAACTTCTATTATAAAAGAAGAAATCCAAAAAGAAACTCCGGGACCAAGCGGTTTGCAAGCATGAATTAATCATTTTTAAAGAGGTTCATATGAATAGAGTTACACCACCATACCAAAGACTGTTATCGGAAATACCCCCAGCACAAACCACAAGCCAAGCTCCTTGGAGAGGTTGGTCTTTGAATCTTCTTAAACCCCAACAAGAATTTTTAAAAGATTTAGGTAAGTTGCTAGGAGTTCAAGCGATTGGTTTTATCATAACCGGATTGCTTGGTGAGATTTCAAGCCAGGGTGATATTGCAAGGGATTTAAACTGGCATGTGACAGATACCTACTATAAAACTTGCACACAGGCCGAAAATGCTTTTATAACTGTAATGGTACCTACTGCCATTTATTCTTTATGTGTTTGTGGTTATTTTCTAAAAAAGAACCAAGAAAAAGGCAATGAGAATATATCTCCAAAAATGCAACTTGAGATAGAAAATGAAATCCAATTACAATTAGCGAAAAGAGCGATACCATAGCCTCCAAAGAAAAGATCTCATCTAATAATTATAGCGAGCGCGATACAAAGTGTCATAAAGAGATGTCCCTGTTTTTGCTCTAGCTCCTACATCTCGAAGATAGGCGGACATGGAAAATCCAAGATAGTTACGAGAACTACGGGGGAAAAAAAGATCAAGAGGTAAAACAAAACAGAAGCCTTTATCGTAATAGATTCTTCCATTTACTCGATCATGACCATTTGTGATTGTCATCCAAAGAGAGAAGCGCAATCCGCTGGGGAAGTAACGCCCTAACTCTATGCGAACTCCTTTGTCTTTGGCTAAAAACCGCCCTACACTCATTTGCAGATCTACATGTAAGGGCTTGCAGTCATAATAAATATCTAAGAAATATTGCATCCCCGTAAAAGGAATCTCGACATACCCTGTTTTTTTTAATTGTTTTACATGGCTCATAAAGGCAATACCTTGATACTTACGTTTATAAGTTGCAGCACATTCTAAACCGATTGCCCAGTTACTATTAACCGGATAAAATAAACATTCTGCTGCAATCCCTGCGTAAGCGATTTCAAAATAACCAGTTGCTGTGCGAAAAAACCATCCATATCCCAAATTCCAGGTTTTCTGCAAATAAGCCTCTTCTAAAGAAAGTCGATTAGGACGTAAGTAGGATAGCGTATCTGAACGCACAATGGGTAGATAGGAAGGGTTTTTCTGATGTTGCGTGATTTTTTGCATACTAGATGCAATCGAATAACCCAGTTGGATTTTATAGTAGAGCTGATCTTTAATGTAACCTTCAGGGGAAAAGATAGCACCTATGTTATACTTAAATTTGCCATTGTTGGTACCAAAAAAGGTAAGCATACGAGGACGTATTACCAATGTTCCAATCGGTTTATGCCTTTGAAAAATGATGGCTTCTTCATAACAATTCTTAGATTCTGGAACTTCTTGTAGAGGAACGAGTGCGTTATATGCAAAATCGCTTATTTGATTGTGATACCAACATCGCAGAAGTTCCCTATCAAAACAATACGCTTGGCAGTTCACCCCATCTTCTTCTACAACTAATAGAATGCTTTTTATATCAGAAGGAGTCAAAGCGGCCAAAACACATTGAATTCGCTCTCTAACTTCACACTCCTCGCGATAACGTGTATTGATAATCTTTAAACACAATTGCTTATTCCCAAAAGCATCGTATTGAAGGGATGCTCTATATAAGTCTAGACCTTGCTGTTTTAATGCATAAGCAATTTCCTGAGAAAAATCTTGCTCGCTGCGAATACATCCTAAAGGCTCTGTATTGACAGGCGATACATATAAACAAGGATCTTGTGGTTTTGTTTTTTGATTTAATCCCAGAGGAAATTGTAAACAACCAGATATAGCTACTTCTTTTCCTCTTAGACTGGCAAGAGAAAATTGAAAATAATCACCTGCTGAAAAAACAAGACCTGTATTTATTTTTCCCTTTTTTCCCCTACTAGAGTCATATTCAGCGATAAATGAGAGATTTTTCAGAAATCCTTTTTCGCTTTTTCTAAATGGGCTCCAAGACACGCCTGCAAATATTCCTTGTAATCTTTTCCTGCCCCATCCCAAAGAACATTCTACATTTAGAGGAAGAAACTGCTTGCTCATCACAATATAGGGAGAATTAATGCCCCCTATTCCGATAAAATCATCTATGCCCACAGCAAGAGATGGAAGGTATGTAAAACCGTCTTTTTCTGTAACCAATCCTAACTTAATATTTGCTATTCTATCTGTGTTCTGCTTTTTCATTCCTTTGTAAATATGGTAATTAGCTGACACTTGAATTCGATCAAAGAATTGAAATCCAATACCGTAAATTTGAAAAGAGGAGGTAGCCGTTATATTTGCTGCTAAAGTACCTGTTGTATCCATACGCGCAGAAGGGGTATGGAAATACCCCCCCAATGTCGAATAGTTATAGATAAAAGGAAGTCTATCAGATATCTTAATTTCTCCTTCTAGGTCATGAAAAAGAGAGTTCTCTTCAAATTTTTCTAGGCAAAAAGAATTTTGTTCTGCGAAAATCCAAGAAGCGCTAACAAGAAAAATAGCACAACACATCTTAAGTGAAAAATCCACAAAGCACTCTTAATCTAGCATGCGTATTTTCAAAGGACGCACCAAAAATAAAGAGCTACTTAGTTTTTAACAAGACTTTAAAAGGATTAAACTATGGCAAACTATAGAACTCATACTGGATTCAATCTTTTTCTCATGCTACCTGTTCTAGTAGGTTTTGGTTATTACTTCTTCCAACCTTCAGAAAAAGCCCTAATCGCTTTTACTGCAACCTTCACTTATGCTACTTTATTTATGAACCCAGATTTAGATCTTGTTCACAAAATAAAACTATTTTCTCTGCGTGGATTTATCACATTGCCTTTCCGTGGTTACTCCAAAATATTTAAACATAGAGGGGTTTCTCACTCTTTTTTATTAGGCTCTTTTACCCGTATTATTTGGCTTAGCTCCATTCTGTTCTTATTGGGCTTTAGCTTTTCTTTTTCAGATCATCTCTTTTCTTTTTACAAAAATTTTAAAACATATTTTATCTATGCTTTAATAGGGATTTGTTTGGCCGATTGGAGTCATCTACTTTTAGATGCAAAAAAAACAAGAAAAATAAAATAACCTTTTTTTTAAAATCAATAAAAATTTGAATTTCAAAAAAAACAATCCTTTCTATCGCAGGAATTGTTTTTAGGGTTTTAATTGAAGATAATTAGTTGAACTCATATACTCAACGGATGCAAGAAAAAGCAATCTGAACTATTAGTTAAAAAGTCAAAAATGGAGCTTATGATCCTTTTGACGACGTTTTCTTTCACATATTTTCTATAAGTTATAAGGAATTCAAATGAGCTATCTTAAAGATTTCCAAACTCATATCGCTAAGCATAACTATTCTGGAGTACTCAAGTTGTGGGAGGAGTATTGCGCTGGGGATGAGTTGGATATAGAAGAACTCAAAGCAATTTTAAAAAGCATTAAACACTCTGAAATGGCCGATTCTTTCGGTCTACACGTACAAGAAATTCTGCCCTTATGGCAAATTACCCCACAAAGTCCTGGTGCTCAAGAAATATTCAAGCTTATCGTTGATTTGCAGACAATGAATGATGATGCCCTAGCTCAGATGACGCTAGATTTCTTAAAAGCTAAATACCCGAATGATCCTCTTTTCAACGAGAAAATCCGTCTAGTAGGACTGCGCAATCGAGAAAAGTTCCAAGGCGCAGTTAGTAACTTTGAACTACTCTCTCACATGAAAATAGGAAATTATGTTTTCCACACAGGTGGATGGGGTGTTGGAGAAATTGTAGATTTTTCTTTTGTTCTCGAGCAAGTAAGTATCGAGTTTGACTATGTTCCTGGTAGAAAGGACCTTTCTTTTATAACTGCATTTAAAGTTTTAATACCTATCCCTCCTGATCATTTTTTGGCTTTGCGATTTGGAAATCCTGATTTACTTGAGAAAAAAGCTAAAAAAGATCCTGTTGGAGTAATTCATATGTTACTAAAAGATCTAGGCCCTAAAACAACAGCAGAAATCAAAGATGAACTATGCGATCTCATCATTCCTGCTAAAGAATGGACAAGATGGTGGCAAACCACTAGATCAAAGTTAAAAAAAGACACCTTTATTGAAATCCCTGAAGATATTAAAAATAGTTTTAAGTTAAGGCAAACAGAAATAAGTCATGAGCAAAAGCTTAGCGATGTATTACAAAGCAAGCCCAATGCAGACACCCTTATTGAAATGGTCTATGGCTTTTTAAAAGATTTCCCAGAAACACTGAAAAATGAAGAGTTCAAAACAACCCTTAAGACCAAACTCTCTGAAGCTCTTTTACTCACTGACATCACTCCTGCTCAAAGCTTACAAATTCATTTCTTTCTGCAGGATTTAAAGGATGAAAAAGAATCTGAGAATGTAAAAGAAATTTTTAAAAACTGTTCTTCTATTTTCAAACTAATCGATGAGATCAAAATCATTAGCTTTAAAAAACGTTGCTTAAATTATTTACAACAACACTCTGAAGAATGGCAGCAGATTTTTTTAGATTTGCTTTTTTATATCGATGTCTCTGCATTAAGAGATTATATCCTTTCTGCTTTACTTGCAGCTAAAGCCTCCGATGGGCTCATGCAAAAGCTAGAACAACTATACACAAATCCAGCTAAATACCCATCTGCTTTTATTTGGTACTTTCAAAAAGTCATTAGCCAAAAAACACTTCCCTTTTGTGATAAACAGGGTCGAACAAGATTTTTTGAAGGGCTTTTAGTCTTACTTAGCAGGATTGAGCATCAACCTCTACAAAGAGACCTTGTTAAAAAGATTCATAATCTTATATCAGCCGGTCGTTTTGCTATAGTAAGACAGATCATGCAGGAGTCCAGCATTGAAGATGTAAAAGAATTTCTTCTTCTGGCTACAAAATGTCATTCTTTGAGTGATCATGACCAGAAAATCTTTGTCTCACTTGCAGAAGTAGCATATCCTCAATTGGCTAAGCTTCATAAAAAAGAGCCTCAAGAAGATCTTACCATTTGGACAACCCAAGAAGGATATCAGAAACTACAGCAAAGAATTCAACAAATAGCAACAGTAGAAACTGTAGAAAATGCTAAAGAAATTGAAATTGCAAGAGCTCATGGAGACCTAAGAGAAAATGCAGAATTCAAAGCTGCTTTAGAACGCAGAGATAGACTGCAATCAGAGCTTAAAACCTTATCTGAACAAATGCACCGCGCACGTGTTTTGTCTAAAGAAGATATTTCCACTCAAGAAGTAGGAGTAGGAGCTATTATTGATTGTAAAAATACTCACGGAGAAAAAATAAGCTATACAATTTTAGGGCCCTGGGATGCAGATCCAGAAAAAAATGTCCTGTCCTTTCAATCCAAGCTGGCCTCGACGATTAATGGTTTATCAGTAGGAGAGTCTTTTCAGTTTCAAGAAGAAACTTTTACTATAGAAGCAATCCATAGCTATCTTTAAAATTTTGAAAAGGAACTTTGCATCCAATGTATCTGATTTGTTATATCTTTACTAAAACAAGAGAATAGCTTTATGCGTTTGATTATTGCCAGTAAGAATGTACATAAAATCAGAGAGTTTCGTGCTATACTTAAACTATTTCCTAAATTGGATTTATTAAGCTTAATCGATTTTCCTTTTTACAACCCTCAAGAAGAGACAGGAATGAGTTTTATAGAAAACTCTACTGCTAAGGCTATACATGCTGCTGCTCAATTGAATGCATGGGTAATTGCGGATGATTCAGGACTTGTTGTACCCGCTTTGAATGGGGATCCCGGTGTTTTTTCCCATCGTTATGCAGGGGATAATGCAACCGATAAGCAAAACAGGCAAAAACTCCTTAACTCTATGCAGCATTTACAAGACCCCTTGCGCCATGCCTATTTTGAATGTGTAATCTCTTTAGCTTCTCCAGAGGGTTTAAAAAAAACCACTACAGGAAAAGTGGAGGGAGTTATTTTAGAAAAAGAAAAAGGCAGTTTAGGTTTTGGCTATGATTCTATTTTCATGAAGCACGAATATGGAAAAACATTTGCTCAACTAGAAGAGACTACTAAAAACAAAATCTCTCATCGCAGAAAAGCATTAGATAAACTTTTTCCTATATTAGAATCTCTCATTTAATGCGTTACTTTGTAGATGGATATAACCTGCTTTTTCATTTAACAAAAAAACGCAACCCTTTGCGCCAGTACCGTCACGAACTCATCACGTATTTCGCAACCTCTATCTCTTCTTTTTTAGATGTTGTCTTAGTTTTCGATGGCAGCGATCCACATGAAAAACACTCCACAAAACATCACATAGGCCAAGTAGAGATCATCTATACCCCTCTGTGCATGACAGCTGATTTCTATATCTTTGAAGAGGTTCAATTACATAAAAACCCAGCACATACAACAGTTGTATCCAATGACCAAGAGCTAATTATTCGCTGCAGAGCATTAGGAGCAAAAACCCTTTCCTTAACAGATTTTCTCTCTTATATTGCTAAAAAAAATGAAAAGAAAAAAAGATCCCTAGCAACTCCTGCTCAAGAAACTCCACAGGAAATTTCCCGTCTGTTAAAAATCTTTGAGAAAAAATTAAAAGAACCATGAAAATCTAAGTTAGCTTCTAAGTGCTTTTTGCTCTCTTAGATTATTGCAAAATTTATTTCACGTTAAGAATTAAGAGACGAAATGCAAGAGCTAAAATCAAAATAGTAAAACACCGTTTTCTGCTGAATTTCTTTTGTTCCCATCTACTAAGACCCCATTCAAAAAGTAAAGATGCACCTATTACAGGAAATAATAGCGCTGAAATTAGAGTGATTATTAATATTACAGAACCAGCAAATGCTTCCATTGAGCCTCTTAAATTTTCTATTATTAAAAAGCTGCCCTAAATTTTAAGGCAGCTTAATTTAAGAAACTTAGAAACCAATTCCGTAACTGAAAATCACTTCAGGAACATAAGAGGTCTTGTAAGATGTAGGATAAGAAATACTATAGGAGCTCTTACGATGAGTCCAAGTCTTCTTAACGATCTTATCAAGAGCAAAAACAGGGAAACCAATTTGCATTTGGAAGAAACGCTGACAATTTGTTTCATTTCTATATTGCTTACCAAATACAAGCTCTGGATAAATAGCTACATGAGAGTTATTCATAAACTCTGTTTTCTCATGTACACCTTTAATGCCCACGCCTAAACCAGCATAAAATTCAGACTCTAGGTTTGGTTTGAAAAAGTAATTATATAAAACGCTTGCACGAGCTGTTGTATGTACCCAAGTTTTAGCAATAGATCCAGACAAATCAAATCCGTGATGATCTTTTTGCGCTCTATAACCAATTCCAAAAGAAGGAACTAGTTCAGGTAGAGGACCTACTCCAACATTAAGGTATCCAAATGAGTTTTCAACACAGCAACAGCTGGTTTGTTTCTCTTCTTGATCTTCCTGCGTGCTAGCACATAAGAAGCTAACAGGTAACACAAGACAAGCTGTAACAATTTTCAATATCTTATTCATATACACATTCTCCGTTGTTAATAATGAAATACAAAAGACATTCTATGAACACAGAACATTTTTTTCTTCTTAAAAGAAAATTTATATAACAAAAATAAATTCCTTATCTTATCTTTAATATAAGAAAATCTAAGAATCTCTAGAACCCGTTCCATTTTTCAAAACAGTTCTAAAAGATGCTTAGAAACCAATCCCATAGGTAAAAGTAAATAAAGGAGCGCATTCCAAATCGGTTTTTATTGTTTGGTAATCGCGATAAGATCTGATTTTTTTAGATCTGGTATAAAGACTTGGTAAACTAACTTGTAGCTGTATAAAACGTTGATTGCCTTGTCTATTGTTATATTGTTTACCCAAGGCAATCTCTGGAGAGAAACCCACGATGGATCCAAGTCTTTTTGTATCGATGTAATTAACACCAACTCCTAATCCTACGTAAACCTGAGAACTTAAATTAGGAAAGAAAAAGAAATTGTATAAGACATTAGCCTTTCTTCTTTGAATACGAGTTTTTTTATCTTCAAAGCAAGATGTGTAATCAATGGTTCTACATACAATCGATGCTGACAGATCTAAACCATGCTGATTTTTTTGCAATCTATATCCGACTCCAAAAAAGGGAGCGGAAAAAAGAGACTCCATACCAACATTCACATACCCAAATGAATTCTCAATAGGTTTTGCAACTTCTATCTCTTGTGTATCAGCAAATAAAGAGCCAAAGGCCAGCATGAAAGCGGGAACAATTTTTAATATTTTTTTCATATAATCTTTCTCTTTTCTTATTAATAAAATGGATAACGACCATTCTATTAACGAGAACCTTTTTTTTCTTCTTGAAAGAAAATTTATATGACAACAACAAATATTAAATAAAATCTTTAAGTTGGAGAAATGAGAAAACTAGAAAGATGCTTTCTGAATAAAGAACTGTAAATGTATCTTAAAAACCAATCCCATATCTAAGAACAAATACAACAGCATTCTCTTCTTTGAAGAGAATAGGTATTTTTAAGAAGCCCACTTGCATTTCTAGAAAACTGCTCGTGTATTGTTTCCCTAATCCAAGCTTTGGGCATAATTCTAAAAAGGGTCTACGTTTTATCTCAGTAGAACGTCTAAAAAAGAAAGCATCCATTGCCTCTTCTTTACTCATATGGTAATCAATATCTAATCCCATCCCTATATAAAACAGCTTTACATAAGATATAGATAAATTTAAAATCCGGTAATCTTTTTGCCCATATCCAGAAAAGGAACCTTCTGATTTATCTATATTCGCATTTGGAAATGAATTTTCCATAGATTGTATGACTTCTAAATCTTGTATTTCTTGTGTATTAGCAAATAAAGAGCTAAAAGCTAACGTAAGATAAGTATGAGCAATTTTTAAAAGTTTTTTCATGCAGCCTTTTTTTAGTTCTTAATGAATAGAGATGACTTTATTATACCAGGAATATTTTTTTTTCGAAAGTTGTATGAGGACAAAAAAACATAAAAACCATTTTAACAAGAAGAGGTTTCTTCTTCTGTTTTGGAAGAAGAGACGATCACCTCTTCCCAAGCATAATCTGTGATTAACTTGCGGATCTCTAACGTTGACTCTGCTCTGTTAATCGCTTCGCGTAATTTAGACGCACCTTGCATGCTTTTTAAAAACCAGCACCCAACCCTTCTTAAATCTTGAACGGCTTTTTTCTCTTCTTGATAAGAGACAATATGCTCTAGATGTTCTAAAAAGATATCGCGTCTTTCATAAGAAGTTCGGATAGGTATTTTTTTTGTAGTTAGATATTCATAGACATCTTCCACAATCCAAGGATGGCCCATCGTACCACGAGCAATTAAAATAGCATCGCATCCTGTGTATAAAAAAAGCCTTTCTGCATCAGAAGCTGAAAAGACATCGCCATTACCGATTACTTTGATGGTTTGTGCTGCTTGTTTGCATTCGCGAATCCAATCCCAATTCGCAGGACCTCTATAAGCTTGAGCTCTAGTTCTTCCATGAATACAAATCGCTTTGGCTCCTGCTGATTCAGCAATCTTCACAATTTCTACTGCATTAATTTGAGAACTATCCCAACCAGCACGGATTTTAACAGTAACAGGAATTTGTACTGCAGACACCATATTTGCTAAGATGTCTCCGATTAACTGAGGTGTTTTTAACATTCCCGAACCACTACCATCTTTTGTCACTTTATCAACAGGACATCCGCAGTTTAAATCAAGGCTATCAAAGCCTAAGTCTTGGATAATACGCGCACATTCTGCTGCAAGCTCTGGCTTGCTTCCACATAATTGCGCACCGATGGGATGCATGGTAGGCTCAAAGTCTAAAAAACGACAGGTTCTGGGGTTCTGACGCACCAAAGCATCCATTTTGACCATCTCACAAAAAATCAAACCAGGTTTGTACTTAGCAAGCATCCGACGAAAAGGAAGATCTGAGCAACCGGCTAGGGGAGCGCAAAAGATATTAGAAGGAAGAACAAGTGAGCCTAATGAAAAAGATTTCTGTAGCAAGTACATTTAGAAAAGCCGCAAGAAAAAACTTTCAAGGAATTGTAGGACAAAAAAAGCAATGATTGGACTTAAATCTAAACGCCCGCCAATAGGAGGGATGAGGTTTCTAAACACATTTAAATAAGGATCTGTATAAAACCGTAAAAAATGCATGAATCTCGTATGGGAAAAAGAAGGAAACCAGGAACCCAATATACGCAAGGTCAACATGATCGTATAGACAAAGAAAATCCAATGAATAATATTAGCTAGTAAAATAGACATGGCACTAATATTATCTAACTTCCATTAATCTTTTCAAGACCAACTTTTGATTAGATTATAGTAAAAATTTTTATCATTTGAGGTCTATTCTTGGTTACAGTAGGGATTGCACTAAATCAAGAGCACTTACGTATTGCGATTTTAACTAAGAAAAAATCACAAATTACCATTCAAAAATTCTATACACTAACCAACTCGCCTGACTCTGTAAAACAGCTTTACAGAGATTTATCTATTTATAATAAAAATTTTATTATAGCTACTTTTTTAGAAACACAAGATGTCATCTTAAGGCGCTTGGTTCTTCCCCTAACAGAAAAGAGAAAGGTTC
Source organism: Candidatus Rhabdochlamydia sp. (assembly GCA_049679255.1). Taxonomy (GTDB): domain Bacteria; phylum Chlamydiota; class Chlamydiia; order Chlamydiales; family Rhabdochlamydiaceae; genus Rhabdochlamydia. The sequence goes on along the minus strand of JBAUFS010000017.1, from coordinate 24,942 downwards.
TAGCGACTCTGCCCTTCCAAATTGAGTCCTTAGTAATGACCCCAAATGACTCTATGGTTTCTGTGTGTATTGATCGGATTTCTAAAAAAAGCTCTTCGGTTGGGGTTTTTATCACCTCTCAGAGTCTTTTCTTTAAGCACATGCAATCTCTAGAAGATAAAGGTCTTCATACGCATTTTGTCAGCTGTAGTAGTTCTAGTTTGTTTCGTTTTATCACTTGGGCTTTCCCCAAGCAAAAAACGGGAATTGTTATTCATATTGGATCTCAAGAAGTGCTTTGCTTGTTTTATCAGGAAAATCATCTTGAATCCGCTAAGGCGTTTTCAGCGGATCCCACATATTTGCAAAAAAATTTAGAGAAATACCAATTCTTCTTAACTCAAAAGGGGTGGAATACCAATTGTCCTTATATATGTATTGAAGAAACCTCCTCCCTTGTCGATTTTAAAAGTTTAGTAGGAAAAATATTTGTTGGTGAGCAGCTGTTTTTAGAAGATCCAAATCATCACCCATATGCTCTTGCCATAGGAGTAGCATTAGAAGCTATTGCCAAGGATGGTAGCCAAGTGAATTTTAGTCAGAAAATGTTTATGACAAAAAAAACTAAACAACATTTTTTAAAAAAAACATTTTATTATCTAGGGGCTTGCGCAGTTCTAAATCTGACTAGTTTAATAGGAGTGCAAACATATCTACATAAAAAACAAACGGCACTATTTGCGCATATTGCTTCTATTTTACCTAAGCAAAAAACCTCTCCTAAATCGGTTCAAGATTGGCAAGAGCATCTCCTTTCTTGGAAAAATAAGCTTAGCGTGCAAAAACTTCCCTTCTCCCTCCTCCCGACAGTTCCTAAAGTAAGTGATGTTTTAGCCTGGATAAGCGCTCATCCAGCTTTTATCAATGAAGGAAAGGCAAAGGACGGAATAGAGGTTCTATCTATTCACTACCAAATGCTCAAATACCCAACGGTTGATCAAAAAAACATTCCCTACGAAGCACAGGTGGAAATTGAATTTACTGCATCAGCTCCAAGACTTGCGCGTGAATTTCATGAATCTCTGCTTAAAGAGAACCAAATGATTCATACAAAAAAACCTGTACAATGGCATGCACAGGGAAATAAATATCGCGCTATTTTTACCCTAAAATCTTTGAACTAACTATTTTTTATGCACTCTTTTTTGCATCGTTTGATAATCACAAGATATAACTGGATATTGCTGCTACTACTAGCGCCTCTCCCTAGCTGTTTGATTATTCTTCATGGTTATTATCGCCTATATCAGTTGGAAGAATTGACAAATACTACCCGAATCATTCATAAAAAAATTCTATACAATGAACTGGTTCAAAAAAAAGAAGAAAAAATTCTTTCTCAATTAAAAACAAGTGACCCTCAATACTTAGATAAATATGTAGAATCTCTTTGTTTTCTGCAACCAGAGCAAAAAAAACTACAGACACTTTTATTAGAAAACAGGTTAGATCCTACCTCTTCTCAACGATTAAATTGGATTTCTCAAGAAAACCAATTAGCGTTTTTCGAAGAAAAAATCAGAAAACACTCTTTGTTTTGTGAGGTAGAAGAGAGACAACAAAAGACCATTCAAGCAAATGAAGAAGACTTAAAACAACTGCTTTGTTTTATCGAACAGGTGCACATCTGGCCCTATGGGCCAAAACCTGGTGTTCCTTTTTTGTTTATCACAGATTTTAATCTGGTTAAAAAATCTATTACCCCTCAACAAAAAGTTTTTTGTATCGATATGAAATTGATTAAACGAGAAGCTCTATGATGAAAAAAACACTTTGTATAATGGCTCTTATCATCTGCTCTGGTTGTGGATCCTCTTTTCGATCTGATTCTCCTGCAATTGTAAGTTTACAACTCATCGATAGAAATGGTTTTGCAGAAACCATTAGCAATCAAGATCGTCTATCGACTTATCAAAACGTAGATTTTCTACAACCTCAACCCTATCAAAAAGTGCTTAGGGTTTATAAGCGTACCGATCTTGGAAAAAGCTCTTCCATAGTGACTAGTTATCATGATAATGGCCAGCTCTGGCATCATTTAGAGGTTGTCGATGGTAGAGCTCACGGTCTCTATCAAGAATATTACTCCAATGGCCAGCTCAAAATAGATGCTTTTGTCATCGAGGGTGTAGCCGACATTCATAACTTAGCTCAAGCAAGCTGGATCTTTGATAAAAGGAGCACTGTAAGAAATGAACAGGGACAAATCATTGCTGAAATTTTCTATGACAAAGGTCTCTTACACATGCCCAGCACCTATTACTATCCTGAAGGACCCATCAAAAAAATCATTCCTTATCAGCAAGGACTCATTGAAGGTTATTTGGAAGAATTTGACTTCGATGGCAACATTTTGCAAAAACTAGCTTACCACAAAGGAGAAAAAGAAGGGCTCTCTGTAGGCTATTGGGATAAAGAACAGTTACAATTTAGCGAGCTCTACCAGAAAAATCACTTAATAGAGGCTACCTATTTTGATCCAAATGGGGAAAAAATAGCAGAAATCTACAATGGATCTGGTCAAAAAGCAGAATTCATAGAAGGAAGACTCTATCAATTAATCACCTTCACCGAAGGTCTTGCAGAAGGAGAGATAAAAGTATTTAATCCTAACAGAAGTCTACATGCTATTTATTCTATTAAAGATCAAAAAAAGCATGGCGAAGAGAAGATCTATTACAGAGGTTCTTTAGAAAATCCTCAAATCAAACTCTGCCTTTATTGGGATGATGATATGATCCAAGGTATGGTTAAAACTTGGTACCTTAGTGGCAAGCCAGAGAGCCAAAGAGAGTTCAACCAAAATAAAAGACATGGGACTAGCGTAGCTTGGTATGAAAGTGGAGATGTAATGTTGATCGAAGAATATGACCGGGATCTATTGATTACCGCTAGTTATTTCAAGCCCAAAGACGACACCCCTGTCTCTCAAATAGAACAAGGAAAAGGAACTGCTACCCTGTATACCTCCAACGGCATATTCTTAAAAAAAATCAGCTATGAAAAAGGAAAGCCCAAAATTGATGAAGAACCGCTCTTACGCTAAGTTATTAATTAGAGAAGAACTCATTAAGATACGTAAAGGTCTTAGCAAGACTAGAAAAGAACAAGCTGCACACAACGCTTATTTGCGACTTAGCAAAAAATTAAAACCCTACAAAAATATACTCTCTTTCTACAGCATTAAAAATGAAATTAACATCGATTTATTGAACCAAGACTTATTCAAAGAGCATAAACTTTTACTTCCTAAAATAGAAAATATAGGTCTTAGCGCACATAAAATTACTAAGTTCGAATTTATCTCTTCTACTTTCGGTATACTAGAGCCTAATCCAAAATTCTCTATCCCCATTGCTCTAGAAAAGATCGATTGCATTTTAGTACCCGCATTAGGCTTTGATCGCCTATGTCACCGCATAGGCTATGGCAAAGGTCATTACGATCAACTATTAGAAAAGTTGCAAAAGGATCACCTCAAACCTCATACAATAGGAATCGGTTTTCAAGAACAGCTCTGCATCAAGCCTTTACCTGTTGAAGAGCATGATATTGCTCTAAATGAATTATTGTTATTTTAAAAAGAAACAAACTCTATGGTCTTTGCGGGGGTTGCATCTCTTGATACTCTTCTTGTGGAGTATTATCTTTTTTCTTAGCTCTACATGTACGCGTGCCTAAACAGCTAAGAGCCTCCACAGTCCCTCCAGTAGCTACTGTATCACATATAGAGAACTGCTCTCCACTTAAGCAATACCAAACTACTACATAAGGGGTTTGTGAACGACTCTGTTGTATGGGAACCCTGCTTTGGTAAGGCCCATATGTATTATACCAAGTAGTGGAGTTTTGTGCACGAATGAGCATCTCTCCTAAAAAAGAACCATCTGCTCCTCGTACTACAGCTCGCAGATCATAAACACTATCATTAAATAAACGTATAGATTCAGCTTGTGTATAAGAAGTCATAAAAAGAAAGCAAGCTAGCGCCAATATCATTTTCATAGTTGACCTTAAATAAATTTACTTAGAAATAGATAAAAATTTATTTTCTGTCAACTTTAGCCCATTTAAAATCGATTCCGCCAGTAGAAGATAGTGCCACTTGACGAACATTTCGATTTAAATAGAGCATGCGATAATAATAAATGGGGATCATGGGCATATTATCCATTAAAACCTGTTCTGCTTGTTTTAAAAGAAGCGTTCTTTGTTTACTATTTACCGTTTTATTAGCAGAATTGAGTAACTGTATATAATGAGCGTCTTCCCAACCGGTATTATTGGATCCGCCTTTTTTATATTTAAACACCTCTAAAAAATTCATCGGATCTTCAAAATCTGCAATCCAAGACCCTGTTGCTAGTTGATAATCTCCTTTAGAAACACGATCAAAATAGATTTTTGCTTCTACAGCTTCTAACTCTACAAGCACTCCAAGGGATTTCATCCATTGTTGTTGCAACCCTTGTGCTAATACATGGTTTTTCTCATCAGCTCGATAAAGAAGAGTGATCTTAGGAAGATCTTGCTGCAAAAGGTCTTTAGCGCTTTTTAGATCTGCATCTAAAAAATAAGGATTATCTTGCAGACCCAGTCCAGTAGGAACTAGGCCTGTTGCAACCATTTGATTTCCTTGAGTGATATGAGAGACGATATCTTCTCTATTCACGGCTAAGGCAAAACAGCGTCGAACAGATCGGTTATTAAAGGGGGGTTTTTGCGTTTGTATTCTTACCAGAAATGTCCCCAAAAATTCTTTATCCATAAAATAAGCAGATTTTTTCAAAGAATCTAAGGCCTCAATAGGAAGGGTGGATAAAGGAGATCCAGCCCAATCAATTTCTCCTCTTTCAAACAGACGCAGCTCTGTTTCTTCAGAGAGCATATAGGCTAGAATCTCAGATAAAGAAACCGAAGAGCTATCCCAATACATAGGATTTTTATGTAGTCGAATCAAATTGCGCTGTTCCCAATTAGCTAGAGTAAAAGGACCATTACAAATATATCCAGAATCCTGCCAGCCCCAGTTTGGGTTTTCTGCATCTAGTTTGCGATGCACGGGGAAAAAAAGGGGAAAAGATAACAGCTCTAAAAAATAAGGTGCTGGATGTTCTAATTCAATTTCCAATTCATAATCAGATAACACACGAATTCCTAATTCTGAACTGGGCATCTTTCCTTCTTTGACAGCTTGTGCATTTTTAATCAGATACATCTGATAGGCAATATCTGATGGAAATGCAGGATCTAGCACTTTATGCCAAGCATAGGCAAAATCATGCGCTGTCAATAGGTCCTTGTTCGACCAATAACTTTTAATTAAAGTAAATCGATAACGCGTTCCCTCTTCTGATACTTGCATATCTTTTGCTAGAGCAAATTCCACTTTGCCTTGTGGATTTTTGCGTGTAAGCCCCTCAAATAAATGTCTTAATAAGGTAATGTCTTTAAGAGCTCGTGCGCGTCTTGGATCTAAACTTTGAGGATCATCCCCTATATTGATACGCAGCACTTGTAATTGAGTTTCTTTTTTTTCTTTTGAAAAAGAAAAACAACCAGTCAAAAGCACAATAATACATGTTAAAAAAAATTGAACCATAGTATTTTCCTGTCACTTTTTAAGGAAATTTTTTTTATTTTCACTATAAGATAAGTAGATCTAATAACGCGAGGCTTAAAAAAATTATGTCTACAATAATATATGCTCCTGTTCCTGTGCTCAATACCCCTGGTTTTGCTTCCTGTTTTGGAGGGGAAGATGGTCGTTCTATCCCGTTAGATGATCAAGGATTAATGAGGGGTTTAGAAACCATTCTTTTACCAGGGAGTTCATTAATCTTAAAACAAAAGATATCTGAGCATATTTGGGAAATAGAAATACCTAGTTACTCTGGAGAAAAACTGTACGTTGATAAAAGACTCGTAAACAAGTCCCTCCCCACAGAACAATCAAATAACTTATTCACTGCTGATAAACTTTGTAAAACTTTAAAAGGATTGATAGGAACTCCTTATTTATGGGGAGGAAATTGGCCATTAGGTATCGATGAAATGCTTAAACTCTATCCTCCTTCTATTGATTTCTCTAGTCTTTCCGAAAAAATACAAAACACTTGGTTACTTAAAGGAGTAGATTGCTCAGGTCTTCTCTACTATTCTACTAATGGATATACGCCTCGCAATACATCTGATTTAGTGAATTACGGGAAAGCCGTCTTAATGAAAAAAGAGATTGCCCAAATAGTACAACCACTGGATTTAATTGTATGGGAAGGACATGTGATTATTGTCATCGATAAGGAATTCTGTATCGAAAGCACCATCGAAAAAGGAGTTCATCTACGCTGTCTTCCTGAAAGAATAGAAGAGGTTTTAAAGACAAGAAAACTTGTACATGAAAACCCTTCTGATGATTCTTTTGTCATTCGCCGTTGGTATTTAAAATTTTAAATCTTGCGTAATGCGCTGCTCCAAACAAAGCTGTTTTATCTTCTAATATAAGATGAATAGGAATATCTTGCATAAGGGAAGAAAATCTTCCCTTGGCTGTAAAAGCTGACACAAAATCGCCGTGTTTAAAAAAAGGCAATAATCTCGGTGCTAATCCACCACCTAAATAAACACCCCCTCTAGCTAGATATTTAAGCGCTAAATTCCCAGCTTCTGCGCCATATATGGAAACAAATATCTCTACAGCATGTATACAAGCTGTAGATAAACCTTTTAGTGCTTTTTCTATTACAAGTCTTTGCGGTTCTAATTTGGTGGAGACCGCCTCAATTTCCGGGTCTCTTTCTTCCTTTTGAGTATCAACTAGAAATCGATATATTTGATAAAGACCAAATCCCGACAAAACTCTTTCATAAGAGACATGTTTGTATTGTTTATATAAATAAGAAAAAAGCTCCACCTGCTCTTCATTACAAGGGGCAAAGTCGGTATGACCACCTTCTGTTGCAATAGGCTGGTGTATTTTTGTATTCCAAAATAGACCCGCTTCCCCAAAACCTGTGCCGGCAGAAATCAATACCCGATTGCCATTTGTTTTTTTTCCTTCATTTAATGTTACGCACTTGCTAGGAGAGAGAAGCTGTAATCCCCATCCGCTAGCTTCTAGATCGTTGAGTAAAAACACATGAGGGATTTTACATTGATGCTGCAGCTCTTCTGCAGAAAGGGTCCAGGGTAGGTTTGTTACCTGACAAACTCCATCTTGTACAGGTCCAGCTATTCCAAATCCAGCACGGGAAATAGAAATGTGAGGAAATGGGGCTAGAAAATGATGCAGCAAAGAAGAAAAATCGGAAAAATCACGACTATGAAAGGTTTTTTCCTCTACGCACTGCAGCTTATCTTCTTCAAAAAGCGCTAAACTAACCTTTGTTCCTCCTATATCACCTGCTAACAACATAATTTATCCTTTATTTTTTTATAATTAATTCTGGAATTAGACACCATTTGCAAAATCGATTATCCTTGACGCAAAGGTAAATCAGATTCAATCTTAAGATCAGATAACAAAAGGAACTTTATGACTCAACAAAATGATACAGGAAAAAGAAAAGCTCTAGAGCTAGCAATGACACAAATTGAAAAACAATTTGGTGAAGGATCTATCATGACTCTAGGTAAGCACTCTTCCTTAAAAGGGGAAATGGGAGTGATTAAAACAGGCGCAATAACCCTCGATCTCGCATTGGGAATTGGAGGAGTGCCTCGTGGAAGAATTGTAGAGATATTCGGTCATGAATCCTCTGGGAAATCCACACTTGCTACCCATATTGTAGCCAATGCACAAAAGAGCGGAGGCCGTGCTGCTTATATAGATGCAGAACACGCATTAGACCCGATTTATGCAGCTAAAATCGGTGTTAAACTCGATGAGTTATTGATCTCTCAACCTGATTCAGGAGAAGAAGCGTTAAATATTGCAGAGATGCTAGCACGCTCTAATGCAATAGATGTTATAGTCATCGACTCTGTTGCAGCTTTGGTTCCTAAAAGCGAGCTTGAGGGAGAAATCGGTGATTCTTTTATGGGATTGCAGGCAAGAATGATGTCTCAAGCTCTTAGAAAACTAACAGCTACTCTTTCTAAAAGCAATACTTGCGCTATTTTCATCAACCAAATACGTGAAAAAATTGGAATTATGTTTGGTAATCCAGAGACCACAACAGGTGGAAAAGCGTTAAAGTTTTACGCCTCTGTTCGGTTAGACATTCGTCGCTGTGGCAGCATTAAAGGTCCAGATAATACAGAAGTCGGCAACCGTGTTAAAGTAAAAGTTGTTAAAAATAAAGTATCCCCTCCTTTTCAAGTAGCGGAGTTTGATATTTTATTTAACGAAGGGATTTCCCGTATTGGTACTTTAATCGACTTAGGTGTTGATCTAGGTATTGTTGAAAAAAAAGGCACTTGGTTTAGTTTCCAAAACCACCGCTTAGGACAAGGAAGAGAATCTGCTAGAGAAGAATTGAAAAAAAACCCTCATCTAGTAGAAGAAATAGAAAGGCTAATCCTAGCTAAGATCAAAGAAACAAAAGGCCCGATTACTCCTCTTGTAAAAGAAGAAAAAGAAGAGGCATTGGTCTAACAAAAATAAACCACCGGTTGATTAACCGGTGGTTTTTCTTTCTTAAAAAACAACTGAATCTTGACAATACATAGCTGTAAATTTTATTTTATTACAATAAAGTAGTAAACAAATCTCATCTGTTTGCCTCTAGACCCCAGTTTTGGGTTTTCTAGCAAGCAACTAGCCCTAAACTTTCCTTATCAGACATCCTAATACGAGGTTTTTTAGGTTGCCTCATATAAGCTGCAATTCCACAAAGCGTATTAACCAAAAAGTTACTTTACGAAGAAGCACTTTATCTCGGAGATTCATGAACTTATTTTTCATTTTAGACCGTAAATTTGTGAATAGTTGTAAACCTCTATCCATTAATTTTTTTCCTAATTTCTCCGAAATGTATCCTTTATCTCCATAGAGCTTTCCAGTGATTCCCTGGGACAAGCTATCTGCTACAGAAACATCCGACACATTTCCAGGGGTTAATTGAAAAGCTAGAATTTCTCCTACTTCGTTAATGATTAAATGGAGTTTAACTCCAAGGAACCATCCTGCTCCTGTTTTTCCCATTTTTGCAAATTTTGCAAAAACTTTATTTCTTCTAATTCTTTTGTTATGGCAAACTTGTATCTTCGTTGAATCAATAAAACTAACTCCAGTAACTGTACCTTTATTGTGTAGAAGGTAAGCAAATAGAGGAATAAAAAGATTTTTTAGAAGGTAAACAAATCTGCTATAGCTAATAAGCGTGGGAAACTCCTTATGAAGATAAATCAGAACGTGGCTACAATAGAAGTGTTTGAAATTCCTGTAGTTTGATTGATGAAATAAAATAGATATTGTCATCATTTCAGGAATAGACATTTCTGCTTTGGGACCTCTTGAGGTTTTGCCTTTAGTAATTAAATGTTGCTCCCATTGCTTGTTAAAATCCCTCCAAAAATCATCCACAGAGCAGTACAATTCAACAAGCATTTCCATTTTTGACCTCTTTTGTTGTTTTTTTTGCAAACAGAACTTGTACAACATTAAGAGGTCTTTTTACACTGTTTTTTTGTCTTATCTTTCCTATTATTAGTTAATTAAACTCAACACTGGGGTTCTAGAGATTTATGGTCTGAATGCAATCCTATAACGTAAGATGAGCTACTGAAAAAGTGTACAAAATATACATATTGTACATAATTCCATTTTTAGGGTAAAATACAATTAACAAAAGAGAGGTAAACCATGAAGGTCAAGTCGTCTGCTACAAAGAGAAAAAGAACCTCTTCTAGCATAAAACACAGAAGCATTTCGGTAACAAAGGCTAGAAAAATCTTAGGAGATGTTTTTGGTGAGGTTAACTACCAAAAAGAAAGAATAGTGCTTACAAGCCACAAAAAGAGCGTAGCCATGGTGCCTATAGAAGATTTAGAGCTTTTAGAAGCTTTGGAAGATGCTCGTGACATACATGAAGCAAAATTGGCTTTAAAGGAAGCCTTTCTTTTGAAGAAATGAAAAAGCACATGAGCTAGTCCATGCCCATTACATATCAAATTGAGTTTGCTCCTCATATAGAGAAGCACTTTGAAAAACAAAGAGATAAATCCAACATTGAGATTCTTTAAACCCATATTGAGCAAATTAGCTCTAATTGTTTGTCAGCCATGCAGAGCGGGTTCTTTTTTCAGTTTGTAGATTTTTTGAACAGCAGGCCCAAAAGATTGTCTAAGAGCAGATAATCCTGTTATGATTTCACGAATAATTCCATCTACGTTCATACAGATATGCTCTATTCCGTCTAATAATTGAAATATCCACCGAAGTGTGCCCTGAATTTACAACAACCCTACTACCGGTGGAACTATTTTGAATATTTAAGGATCTGTTACTTCCTTTATTTCTTTTTGAGAAATTTTTTGGGGCAATCTGAACATCTCTAATAGTCTTTCAATAAAGCTTGTTCGCATATCAATAGCAGTAAGTTTATTTTCCATGCTGCTAATACGGCCTTCCATGCTATTCATGCGATTATCTATCTTTTCAAACCGCGCATCCATTTGCGCTTCCATCTTTTCAAACCGCGCATCTACCTTTTCAAATCGCGCATCCATTTGCGCTTCCATTTTCTCAAATCGCGAGTCCACACGCACTTCCATTTTCTCAAATCGCGAGTCCATTCTAAGAATCATCCAAGTGAATCCAGTAATCGTTGGAATGAGAATACTGACGATAACAGTGATGGTTTGAGAGTCTATGCCCATATTTACCTCTTTATTATGTTTAAAACATCTAAGGACCAAAGCTCCTGTGGTTTTTAATCTCAAGCGGAATAGATTTATCTAAGACAAACCCATCACAAATTTCTTTTCATCTACAGATACCTAATTCCCTGTATAAGCTTCATAGGCCTGACGAGCAATTTCTTTCATCTCCTTTCCATATCCATAAATCATAACATGATTTACCTTTTGTCCTCCAGTGAGACCTAACTTTTCCTGCCAAAGCTGATAAAGGGTGCGCCAGGAAAACACATCCAATAATATCCAAGTATCGCCGTTGTCTGCTTGCCTGCTATGAAGAATACAAATGGTTTCACTGTTTAAATCTTTATTTTTAATGAATAGTTAATAACTATATTCATTAAAATTACAACAATCAATATCAAAAAAAACAATCTAAGTAAAAAAACTACTTTTCAAACCGTGCGTAATGAGAAAGCATATGGGTAATTTTTTCAAAATAAGGGGTAAAAAGACCTAGCTTCTTTAAATATTCACAGCAACTAGATAACTCGCTTTGGAAATACTCCAGCGCTTTTTCAGAACCTAGCATATGAGCTATGCTGAGTTTAAGATTTTCTTGCTCATCTTGTTTGATATCATGAAGATCATCTGCAATCTGAAAAGCAAAACCAAAGTGATGAGCTAGTTTTTTAACCAATCCCATCTGCTTTGTATCCCCTCCTCCAAAAAGCCAACCGAAAGTAAAAGCGATTTCAAAAAGGGTTCCTGTTTTTTGAGAGATGACTCTTTGTGCGGTTTCTAAAGAATGATCTGGGGGAAAAAGATCAAAAAACTGACCCCCTGTAGCTCCCAAAATCCCAGAACACTGGGTAGCTGTGGAAAGAGCTAAAGTACAAATGACATCGCTAGATGTAGAAAAAGGAGAGGAAGAGTTTTTCAAATTTTCAGCATTTTGATGAATCTTGCCAAATCCAGCTGTCATCAAAGAATAACTGGCCAAAAGAGCTGTTGATTCCCCATAGATCTTATGGGTAGAGGGCTTATCACGCCTTTGGTCATCATCATCCATACAGGGAAGATCATCGACGATTAAAGAAGCTGTGTGAAAAAATTCTACGGCTAGGGCTGCATCTAAAACATCTAGTTGATTGCTTAGCGCTTCTGCAACCAAGATAACGATTAAAGGACGAAAACGCTTACCACCACTCATTAAAGCGTATTCACAGGCATCGCGCAATTTAGTTTTTTCTCCAAACTCAAGAAGGCTTTGGGTGATTTTTTGGTCCACTTTTTCTAAATGTGAAGAAAAAGAAGGCTGTTTCGTTAAGGCTGTCATAGAGATTCTACCATCATATGTGAAGAGGATTTTACAAGACTTTTTGGTGAGACATACCTCTGCAAGGTCACATTTGGGTAACAAATCACATCTTTACCTATACAGGTGCCGGGATTGATTACAGTATTGCATCCAATTTGGGAGTTATCTCCTACACATGCGCCTAGTTTTTTGAGTCGAGTTTTTATTTTTTGCTGTCCCCAATGAACAGAAATGCATTGATGATCTAATCGATAATTTGCGCACTTTACTCCTGCACCAAGATTGACATTATTACCTAAAATAGAATCTCCCACATAATTAAAATGAGGAGCTGTTGCTTTATTAAAAAAAATAGAATGCTTTATTTCAGAACCATGACCAATTACACATTGATCTGCAATTAACACGTTTCCTCGAATATAAGCCCCTTGACGGATCTGGCAATCCCGGCCAATTACACAAGGGCCCTGAATATAGGCACCTGGTTCAATGATTGTTCCTGGTCCAATAGAGATCTTATCAGGATCTATAAGCAAGACACCGGAAGCGATGTTTATCTCAATCTTTCCTAGGCTTTGCTCTAAGAGATAGATGGGTAGTTTCTCTAAAGCTTCCCAAGGATATTCCAGGTTGCTAAATAAATCCTTGTGTTTACAGGTATCCAGACAAAATAATGAAAGACTTTCCATGCTACCCTTTAAGATTTTTGAATCTTTCATTTTAAAGGATAACGGAGTTAATGTGCAGAGACATTTTTTCTATCTCCTTATTAAATTTTTTCATAACAAGCATGAGAGCGAACTTTTTGTGCAACTCCACAGTAACCGGTTTTAAGAGAAGAAGAGAAACAGAAGGAAAAATCTGTAGAAATTTTTTTAGTCAATAAAAGGCGAAAAAAACTCTTAGTCAAAATTTTAGGGCGAAATCCCCTTAAATTTTCTATATTAAAACCATTTGAATGACACATCTTCTGTAATTCCGTTGGCTTAATAAACAAGGAATAAACATGCATGTTCTTTGGAGCATTTCGAACAAACCAATCTACTCCTTTAATCACAACAACATAACTAGCAAGAGTGCGATTAAATGTATGAAAAAAGAAACGTCCTCCAGGGCGAAGCACTCGAGAAGCCTCTTGAATCAACCGCTCTGGATATTCTAGGTGCTCCAAAACATCTGTTGCGCACACAACATCAAACTTTGTTTTTTCAAAAGGAAGATGATAAGCGCTAGCTTTAATATATTCCACTGAATGGGTTTGATCGTATAAGCGCGCTACTTCTAAACTTGTTTCCGAAAGATCTATTCCTGTTACTGTATGTCCTTTTTCAGCAAGAAAATTTGCAAGAAAGCCCGCACCGCAACCAATATCTAAAATATTCTGATCAGGAGCTATTTGAGAGGCTACCCAATCTTTTCGAAGTGCATTTTCTGCCCTTAGCAGGGCAACCGGATGATCATTTTCTAGATACCAACGCTCTTGCAATTCATTATAAAAAGAATTGTTAATTATTCTTTTTCTACGCATTTTTCTTTCCAAACCAGGTTCCAAAAGACCACTTGATAAATCAAGAAAAGAGTAAGCATTGCTACTTGAAATAGTAAAAATTTGTGCAAGATTTGTGGCTTGCTTAACCACTGCTGCATCCAGCTGGCAACGGGTTTTTCCTGACTGATCGGCCAAATAAATCCAGCTAGCCCCAAAGTAATCGGATGAAGGGTAAATAACAGTGCATGCAACCAATTTTCCCTTGCGCAACAATGGTGCTTATGCACAAATTCATCTTTAGTTACCAAAACACAAGAGATAGCAGCAAGAAGCAAATAAATTTTCAAAGTTGAAAAAGAAAAAGGAACAAAAAGGGCAAAGGAAAAACAAATCAAAACGCTTAGCGTATCAATCGGGTGTCCAATTCTCTCCCAACGAGGTAGCGTTCTTTTTATATGAAAATATCCTTCATCAAAAACCATAGCAACCGCTTGTAAAACAAAGGGGATAACAGCTACTAACCACATGGTAACCTCTTTTCCATTATAGACCCACAAATCGTAAGACCCGGGCCAAAAGCCAAACTTATAATAAGAGATCCAGATACAACTTTTGGGTCTTCTAAAATTTCTTTCCATACGTGAGGCAGCGTAGCTGAAGACATGTTGCCGAATTGTTGCAAGATGAATTTACTGTGAGCTACTTGGGCAAAACTTAAACCTAACACAGCTTGAATAGATTGAACAATCTTAGGCCCGCCTGGATGGATAGCAAAAAGTGCATTTTGTAAGATGTATTCGATGGTAAATCCCGATTTTTGACTCATGCGAACCAAGTAAGGATAAATAGATTGAGCAATTAAAGCAGGTATTTCTTGAGACAAGGAAAGAGCAAATCCCCAATTTTCCATTTTCCAATGCATAGCGTTAAAAGAATTAGAAACCAACTCTTCATGAAGGATATAGAGTTGAAAATGCTCAGAAGAACAATTGGTTTGGGCTCGATATTTTATAAACCCATCTGCAAATAACGATTGAGAAACCAATTGATTTAATTCATGCAAAGAAGGGTTTGTGTGTAAAGAGCAAATCTCTGTGTGAACGATATCAGTACAACTTTCAGATTGTAAAGATCCTTGTGCTAGTCTTAAAGCGGGAATAGATGCAGAACAACCCATGTGATAGACATGCGAAACAACGGTTTTCTCTCCCCATCCTCTTTGAGAAACCATTTTTTGCCCACCGCTAGGAGAGACGTATCCAGTGCAAGTTACATGAATTAAGTGATCTGGAGAAGTAGCAGATTGTGGATAAAATTGCTCAAATGCAGCTTCCACCTGATCGGAAAAAATTTTAGACCGGGTTGTTAAATCAACTCCAAAAGAAGATTCTTCCAGACGATAAACCTTCATCTTTTCCCACTCCGTGTGCAAAAAATCGCTTAAAACATGTCCTCTTTTTGAAATTCGATTGGGTTTGCAGGCAACATGATCTAGCTTTTGTTTGAAATTCAGCGTAAAAGGTTGAATCTGCTCTGCTTTTTTTCCTTGTGTGTAAGCTTCTGACTGCGTATGCGCTTGAATGAGCCAATTCAATGTTTCTTCTTGGGAGCTTTCGTAAATGGGACGAATAATTTCAAATTGACTTAAAGTTAACATAGACCCAACGGGTTAAAAAAACATTTATAATATTTAAGTGCGTTAATTAGCTAGGGGTATTTTCACAAAGACTTTAAGGTCTAAATTCCCTTTAACTACTCTTATATATATATATGTCTTCTTCTTATGGGTGTGTGAAAGTGTTCATAAGTAGGTGTTTTTAATAGAGAAAATAAATTGTTCATGAATTGAAGATAGCTTGATGATAAAGTAGCGGTTTTGAACAATCAACATCTTGTTAACAAGGTTATGGACATGGTTATGAACACATTTTCAACACCGCTTCATTGCGATTATTTTCCTGTTTGTTCGGGTTGTGACTTTCAAGGACAAGAGCTTGCTCCTCCTGTTTTTTCTTCTTTACAGGATTTTTTCATCAAGCAAGCCCCTCATATAGAAATTCCTCTCATCTATCAAGAACCACAGGGCTGGCGCTTTCGCGCTAAACTTGCAGTAAGAGGAGGTTCTGACTCTCCTCGTATTGGTTTGTTTCAACGAGGAACTCACCATGTGGTTTCCATCCCTAACTGTCCCTTGCACCACAAAGTAATTCTCAAGAGTTATCAACAGATAAGACAAACCATGATTGATTTTCAAATTACACCCTATGATGAAGAAAAAGGTCTTATACGTTATCTGCAGTTCTTGGTAGAAAAAAAAAGTCAGACGGTTCAATTGTCTATTGTTGTCAATGTTTCCCAATCGACAAACAAGCTTGATGCGTGGATTCATCATCTCTATTCTTTGGGAGGATTTCATTCGATCTGGTTAAATTTTAATACAGAAAAGACCAACCGCATTTTTAGTGACAATTGGTTGTTGTGCGCAGGCGAACTGTACCTTCAGGAAAAATTTGGCAGTGTGCTTTGTTCTATTCATCCTGCTTGTTTTGTTCAAGCCCATTTAAGCTTGTTTGAACACGCTTTATCCATCATTTGTCAAGAAGCTCTTCGATCAAAAAGGGTTTGTGAGTGTTATTCTGGAATAGGTGTTATTGGATTAAATCTCGCCTCATTTAGCAAAGAGGTTCACTGTATTGAAATGAACCCATTTGCTAAACAGTGTTTTGATCAAACTTGTTCCCTCCTTCCTCAGGAGGTAAAAAACAAAGTGTTTTTTCATCCAGCATCCATGGAGAAAAGTTTAAGGCTGCTTAAAACATCCGAAGTGATTGTTGTTGATCCCCCAAGAAAGGGTTTAGAAGCTCTCGTGCTCAATGCAATTAATCAATCCCAATCTGAACAGCTTATTTACTTAAGCTGCTCTACAAGCTCATTTATACGCGATTGTGATGAATTGCTGAAAAACGGTTGGCGCGTAGAAAAAGCTTTTGGGTACTTGTTTTTTCCAGGAAGTAACCATGTTGAGACCTTGTGCGTCTTGAAAAGAAATTAACGAACATGTTGAGGGGTTTTGTGTTTTTTTACTAGAGTTACTAATTTGATTTTTATATAGATGTTTTTTAATGAATTAGATTCAGTTAGCCGGAATTTCCGGCTAACTGCCACCGATGGTAAAAACTATCAAGTTGTTCATTATAACCTTGATGCAATAATCCCTATTCAAAAAACAAAATCTTTCGATAGCTTATAAAGTAAGAAATTAATCTCTTGAGATAAAAACGCTATTTCTAACTAAAAATTTATTTCTAAAGGTTAAAGGAACCGCTTGAGCATTAAATAAAAAATCTTCTGTCTCATCTAATAATATACAATGAATATGTAGATGAGGTTCGGAGGTATTTCCTGTGTTCCCTACCTTCCCAATCAACTGACCTTTTTGAACAGTATCTCCCTCTTGCAACTTTACACTACCGTTTAATAAGTGCGCTAAAACAATTACTCTATCTGTATTGTCCTTTTTAATTACAATATAATTCCCCGCTGGATTGGTTGGGTCTGTCTCAGATGGTGGCTGATCTTTCATAGAGTTGACAACCTTGAGAATAGTACCAGAGCAAGGGCTGTATACATCTGTTTCAAAAATATTATAATCACTTAATTCTGTTGGAAATAGACTTTTTGTTCTTAAGCCAATTTTGCTTAATTGTACAATGTCCAATGCATACTTTTGTGCAGAGACAAAATAATGAGCATTAATTGTCGAATCATTTCCTCCATGAAGGATATAATAATTTCCATTTTTAAGAGGAAAATCTAGCTCTGTTGATTTTCCTGGGTTCAGCCTCCCTTTAAGAGCAACTATGATTTCCCAGGACATAATAGATATCAATCCAAAACAAGCAAGGCCTATTACCCCACGCATTATTCTATTTGTTTTCTGATTTGGATTAGTTTCTTCTTTTGGATCTTTTTCTCGCATAGAAAAGAATGACTTAATGGCTGAAATAAAAAAAGCCCCTAATAAAACATAACGAGCAAAATACCCAAATCCCAAAAAAGGCCAGAAACCTATTAAAAATAGGTTAAAAGTATAAATTCCACTAGCTATAATCTGAAGTAGCCATGTTTTTATATTCTTTGCGCGAGATGTCCATAGCTTAGTTATAAAAAAGAGAGGAATAAGAACATAAAAAAGAATGATCATATGTCCTCTATATGGTTTAAAAAAAATTTAGGAAATCAAGGTTTAAATTTTTTACATTAACTTTCAATAATTTTTTTTTTTGCGTTAACTGAGCTTTTAGGGTGACAAATCTACAAGGACCTAAAAATTCTTGATTCTATACAGGTGTTCTTTTATTCTTTGTCGAGGTTTTTCATTTTAAAAAGAACTAAGGATAGGTTTTACTTGCTAGAGGTGTTTTCGAGTTTGGGTTCACTGCTCAAGCTAAGAGCTATCCAATGTATTTTTTTAGAGCTTGGATTAGAGTTAGTCTTCAAAAACTACGGTCATTTTCAATGGAAAAGGGTCTTAGGGTATTTTCTGGTTTCCGGAGCTTTGTCTAATATATTAGAGTAGGTTTTAGTTTACACCAGCTGGAAGAAAGTGAAAGGGCTCAGAGCCTTCAAACTGATCATTTGCGTTTCCTGAATACACTTTGCCATCGGTTAAAGTAAGTTTTTTTACTGGGCTTCCCTCCGTCAAATCAAAGTCCAATAAGGAAACCCAAAAGGTATTAGGGCTTGTAGCTGAATCAAAATAATACACTCTATTTTTATGATCTGCAATACTGCGCCAAAGGGTTGATGCAATGTTTGGCTGCCCTGGCGTGGTGATTCCCAAAGGCACGCTTACACTGCGGATAACGCTTGTAACGCTAGCTATAGCCTGGTTAGCATAGGTTCCTTGGGGTACTGTTGTAATGTAGTTGGGGTCTGTCGATTTTGGGATTGCTTGAATGAAAAAAGAAGCTCTAGCAAAACGATCTGCTGCACGGCTAGTTCCGGGAAGAAAGGTTTGTCCACCTATGATTTCCCAGTATTTATTTAGAGCGAGCTGCTCATCAAATTTTGGCGAGTTTGTCATTACTGGATATTGCTTGCCATGGTGAATAACAAGCTTTCCGCCTATGTATTCAAAAATAGCAGAATCCCCCGTTGCATCTGAGATGGACAAGTGTAATTGTGCTGGTTTAGCATTGGGCAGGGTAGAACCTAGAACCTGGAAGGGTTCTGAGCATAGTTGATTTACAGCTTCGGCAACAGTTGCAAAATTATCAAGAACAAACTGCGCCCACAAACTAACAGATAACAGAGACTTTTTATTTTTAGGTTTGCCGTAATTAGATTCCACAAGATAGAGCAAATTAGCAACAAGTCCTTTTTCATTTATCCCATCAGCAGTTCCTACTTCGTAGCTAGAAACAATAACGCTACCGTATTTTGCAGTCCATGTAAGGGAATTAGGACCAGCTTCTCCATTGCGCTCTACACCCCTTGGAAATACCCAGAGGTTAGAGTGCATATCTTCCATCCAATCCATCGAGCGTCCTGTAATAACAACGTTTTGAGTGCCTTGGTAGAGAATGCGGGTACAGGCTTCAGCTGTTATTGAAAAGGCACTAGCAGCAAAAAAAATAGCTACATATTGAAGGATTTTTTTTAAGATCATGACTTTTTCCTCAAGGGTGATCATTAAAAAAAACCATAAAATAATTCCTATTAAAAAAAATAGAGAAAGATCTGGGTGAGAGGATTTGAACCTCCGACCCCTAGCACCCCATGCTAGTGCGCTAGCCAAGCTGCGCTACACCCAGATAAAGATTTAAATGGAAGTGAGTCCTTCAAATTGAAATTCTGCACGCTTAAATTCTTTGACGCCGATTCGAGCGCATTCTTCGATGATTTTTTCTAAGACATCACCAGCATGCACTTCTGCTGCGGATATGTCTACAGAGATAGAAGCAGAAAAATTCACTCCTGACCTTACACCTGTTACCTTGAAATTTGCGTAAATAGCTTCTTTTTTTTTAGAAATATTTTTAAAGCGCACAAGGTTGTTTTCTGCTAGATCTTTCATTTTAATACCGCGTGTTCTTGAACTAAAGCCATAGATCCTAAGTCTTAGATCCTCCTTTTGTCAATCAAAAACACTGGACCATTCAGGTGAAAAAATGCTATTTTTAATCGCAAATTTAAAATCTGATGATAAAAATGACCCGAGAAAAATTAACGTACCCTATCCGTGCTTGGAGCATTTGGCTTCTTAGCGCAATTTTTATGTTTTACAAATATGCTATTGAAGTATCTCCAAGCGTAATGACGGGGACTTTAATGAAGGCTTTTGACATTAGTGGTGTAGAACTGGGGAATTTAGCGGCTAGTTATTTCTATGCCTATCTACTTCTACAAATTCCAGCAGGGTTGCTTTTAGATAAATTCGGACCTAGGAAAACCACAACAATTGCCATTTTTTTATGTGCGGTGGGAAGTCTTATTTTTGCTAGAGCAGACTCCTTAATTCTAGCAGGAATAGGGCGCTTTCTAACCGGTATTGGCGCAGCTTTTGCCGTTGTTAATTGCTTAAAACTCATTGCAAATTGGTTTCCTTTTAGACAATTTGCTTTCATGGCAGGTCTCATGATGACCGTAGCCATGTTAGGAGCTGTAGGCGGACAAGCCCCTTTAGCTGTTTTTATTCAAAAGGTAGATTGGCGTTATGCCATAGAGTTAATTGGAATAGCGGGGCTTATTTTAGCTGTTGTTTTTTGGATTGTTGTACGGGATAAAGCTCCTGATCATAAAAGAGAAAAACATATCGTCCCTACTAGGATTTCTCTTTTTGATAGCATCAAACAAATTTTTCAAAATCCCCAATCTTGGTGGCTTTCTATCTACAGTGGTTTTGCTTTTGCTCCTGTAATGGTGTTTGGAGGATTATGGGGCGTTTCTTTTATCATGGAGGCATTTGAGTTAACCCATCATAGTTCGGCGCAAATGGTCTCACTGATTTTTATTGGTTTTGCTGTTGGAGCTCCTATCTTTGGATGGTTTTCCGATTGGCTGGGTCGTAGGCGCATTGTTATGCTATGGGGAACTACATTGGCACTTATTGCGATATCTACAGTGATTTATGTACCTGGTCTTCCTGTCTATGCGCTTGGCTTTTTATTGTTTATTTTTGGGTTCTCTATCAGCAGTTTTTTGCTCTGTTTTACCATGATTCGAGAGGTTAATTTACCGATTCTTGCCGCAACGGCCATCGGATTTATGAATGCTTTTGATGCACTTCTTGGAGCTGTTTCTGATCCATTAACCGGCAAGTTTCTGGATTTGCACTGGGATGGAAGATTAGTAGAAGGAGCAAGGGTTTTTTCGATAGATGCTTATCAAAGCGTTTTTATCACCCTTCCTGTTTATTTACTGATTTCGCTTTTTACCCTTCTGAAGATTAAAGAAACACATTGCAAGCCCTCCTATACAATCCCTCTGCCTTAAAGGTAAGGTTTTTTTTGCTTTCTTTTCTTTTTTTGAGTAAAATCCATTCTTTTTCGCTATTGTGTGATCTTATGGGTATGAAATTAGCAGCTAGTTGGCATGAAGTATTAAAAGAAGAACTTGCTAAGCCTTATATTGCAGAACTTAAAAAATTTTTAGCGCAGGAAAAATCTGAGAATAAAATCATCTACCCGCCTGAAGAGTTGATCTTCAATGCTTTTTTACATACCCCATTTGATAAGGTAAAAGTAGTAATTATGGGACAAGATCCCTATCACGGACCAGGGCAGGCACATGGTTTGAGTTTCAGTGTTCCTTGTGGAATACCCCAGCCTCCTTCTTTAAAAAATATATTTAAAGAGCAAAACCAAGATTTAAACATTCATTTACCCAAAGAAGGCTGTTTGTCCTCGTGGGCTAAACAGGGAGTGTTATTGCTCAATGCAACACTTACTGTGCGCTCTGGTGAGCCTAAATCACATTATGGTCGTGGATGGGAAGTCTTTACCGATGCGGTAATTGCTAAGTTAGTGGAAAGAAAAGATCCTCTTGTATTTGTTCTTTGGGGAAAATCCGCTCAGGAAAAGATAGGCGCTGTTTTAGAAGAAAAAACAACCTCTCATGTTGTGTTGACAGCTGCGCACCCTTCTCCTTATTCGGCTCAGGGGTTTTTTGGCTGTCGTCATTTTTCTCAAATCAACGAAGCTTTAAAAAAATGGGGTAAAGAACCTATCAACTGGCAATTACCTTAAAGATGTTATCTTCGCTAGAATCTAAAATTCAGTCTTTAATTCAAGGAACTTCTCTAAAAAACTGGGTAAAACAGGCACAGGGTTTATCTTCTACCTATCGTCAAAAAAAAGATCAAACAGAAACCCTTTCTTCAGAAGCTCTTAGAATCGCTTATTTGTGTTCTCGTCTTCCAGCTACCTATGCTGCGATCTCATCTGTATTCAAAGAGCTACAAAAACGCTTTGATCTTTCCTCGATTCACTCTTTGTTGGACTGTGGTGCAGGGCCAGCAAGTGTGCTTTTAGCAGCCGAGTCTTTTTTTTCTCTAGAACAAGCAACCCTTTTAGAGAGAGATCCCGGTTTTATTAAACTAGGAAAGCTATTGACCCATCCAACAGATGTAGAAGTTACCTGGATTGAGCAAGATGTCACAAAGGGTATCCCTTCTTCTGCTAAAGATCTTGTTATAGCCTCTTATTCTTTATGTGAAATTAGCGAAGAAGATCAACTGCAAATAGTAGAATCCCTATGGAACAAAACAGAGCAAATTTTCATTTTGCTAGAACCTGGCACACCTAAAGGGTTTCATTTTATCCGAAAAGCAAGAGAGCGGTTGCTTAGTTTAGGAGCTTTTTTACTAGCTCCTTGTCCGCATAGTAAGAGTTGCCCTATAGCCAAAAACGATTGGTGTCACTTTTCTGTGCGGTTGCCTAGGTCTTCGCTTCACCGCCAGTTAAAAGAAGGCTCTTTAAACTATGAAGATGAAAAGTTTTCTTATCTAATCTTCTCTCGAGCACCTGCCGCCACTAGTTCCTCTCGTGTGATTCGTCATCCTTTCAAAGGATCAGGATTTGTAAAGCTAAAGCTATGTACAGAATCAGGTCTTATAGAAAAGACGATCAGCCGAAAGGATAAAGACCTCTACTCTATTGCTAAAAAAATTCAATGGGGAGATGGGTTTTAACATAGAAAATCTTGATCGTTGTGTTTTTAGTGCCCAAAAAAAGGCGGCAATATCACTGGCTCCATCTATCAGTTGATGAGAGCAAATCAGTAAATTCTCTCTGATACAAAGAATCCTAGTCTTAAGTGATAGGCTGATCTATCTTCTTTCTCATAGATAAATGGGGATCCAATGACTACATGGCATACAGGGCATGCTAGCTTTAAAGCTGTCTTTTTCTGAAAGAGCTCGTACTGCCTTTTTTCGAGATTTTCCGGATGATGAATTCGATCCAAATAGCAACGTAGCAGAGGACCAGGACCATCTTTTTGGTAACTCATGACATAAGCATTGCACTCTGCACATCTCACGATAAGCATAACCGGGGCCCCGCGCCTTTTCATGTAGGCATCGTTTTTAAACCAAAATTTGGGGATATCTTCAATGTCTTCCATTCAATCACCAACTGCTTCTTTTTAATTGCTAATGGGGCAGCCACTCTTAAAGCATCGGATCGTACATTTTTTTAGCCGTTTAACACAATAGTATTTTTTTTAATGCTTCAGGATGACCTCTCATTTATTAGACTTTTTGCGTAATTAGATTTTTTGCTCTTTACACCTGTTTCAATCTTCTAAATTAATTATCCAATAATTGTTGAAGTTCTGTCTTGCTTTTAAAATTTTTTTTAAACAGTAACTTATATCTAATAAGATCACCTTGTCTATTTTTATCGAAAAAGAGTTTCAGGCGAATTGTCGTATCACTGATACGACAATTAAGCTAGACTCATTTTAATTGATATCTTGAAAAAGACCTTGAAGATGCTATTATGCGAGAGCTTGAACAGTTTCTTCTAGAACTAGGTAGCGGATTCAGCTTTCTTGCTAGACAAAAGCGCATTACAATAGACGATGAGGATTTTCACATAGATCTTCTCTTTTTTCATCTCGATTTGAAACGCTTAGTTTCTATTGAATTGAAATTGGGTGACTTCAAACCTGATCACAAAGGGCAAATGGAATTGTATTTACGTTGGTTAGACAAGCATGAACGCCGATCTGGAGAGAAGCCTCTTCTAGGATTAATTCTTTGTGCAGGAAAAAAGAAAAAGAGGATTGAATTATTAGAACTAGATCGTTCAGGTATTCACATCGCTGAGTATCTTACGATATTGCCATCTAAAAGAGTTTTACAAGAAAAATTACATAAAGCTATTGAACAAGCTCGCTAGCGGTTGGGAAATCAATAATGATAGACAATCATTTTATCTATAAGGACTGCTTTTTCACAATAGAACACACCGTTTCTTATGATATTCCAGGGTATCTTATACTCTTCTTTAATCAACATGTTCCCTTGATTTATCAAGGAGTGGAGGCTTTAAGCAAATTGGGACCATTGCTAGCTTTGTCTACTCAAAGCATCCAAGAAGTCATCAAGCCGCAAAAGGTCTATTGTTTGTTATTTGGTGAAAAAAATGAAAATCCTCATTTTCATCTCTTCCCAAGAACTAAAGAATTAAAACAAGAGTATGAGTCTTTGTTCGGTATCCGCCCGGATGGTGTTGTTTCTGGCCCCGATCTGTTTAGCTGGATTACCAAATCCAAACAGGGAGTGAATGCACAAGCAATGGCTATTTCGCGTGAACTACAAAAAGCTTTATATTCTTATTCAATGAATAAAGAAGACTGTTAACCCTAGTTTTGGATTTTCTGGCAAGCAACTAGCCCTAAACTTTCCTTATCAGACAACTTAATACGAGGCTTTTTAGATCACCTCATATAAGCCGTAATTCCACAAAGAGTATTAACCAAAAAGCAGCTATGCAGCTATCTCGTAACGACACTTCTTAAGAATTACATAACCAATCGATGGCTGCTTCTATAGTAGGATCGTTTAGTAAATTGGTTGCCTCATTGGCATTTATTATTTCATCAGGGGCTATGTTAGCATAAAAGATCTGACCTAAGCGATTAGAAAAAAGCATGACTGGAAGAAGAAGGCAAGCTCCATCACTAAGAAAAAATGGATATGTGGCATTTGCAAAGCCAGAGGTGTGTTGACCAAAAAAACGCACGTTTTTTTGCCCGGAAAAAGCAACAGCAACAGCTTCTCCAG
>JBAUFS010000016.1:0-12265 GCA_049679255.1 Candidatus Rhabdochlamydia sp. | reverse complement strand
GAAAGAAATTGAGGATTTGCTTAACAATCGGCCTAGAAAAGTGTTACAATTTCGTACACCCATAGAGGTCTTCAATGAATGTAGATTGAAGTCTGCAGTTGTCGCACTTTAGAGTTGAAAAGGCGTTACTAATTTAAATCATGTTCTTCTTTTTTCTAAATCCAGCAACCTTTTTTTTGCTTGTGCTAGAGATTCTAACGCTTCATCCAAAACAAATTCCCAATAGTCCTGTCTAGGGTGAGAGTAAAATTGAATAATTGATTCATTCGCTTCTTGAGAAATTTCGACCCACTGAACTCCTTCATAACAGATTTCGGCCACAAGATTTTCTCTATCAGGGAGACTTGCTATAGTTATACAAAATTTTTTCATTTATTTACCTAGTTCTAAAAATCCAATTGGAACTAATCTAATTTTTTGGAAAAATTATTCTTTTTCTCTAAGCTCATCTTCTTTAGCGCACTGTATTACAAGCTTTTTTGCTTTTTCTAATACGTTAAGAAAATCTTGTAGAGGGAAAATGAATTCTTGGGAAGGAATAATTTCAATTTCCATGTTATCTATGCCTTTTTCATAATTGATCTCAGAAATGATTTGGTCATCATAACAAACTAAAATAACCATTCCTTCAAGGTCTACATCGCCGCAAATTTTTGTACAAAATCCTTTATTTATGACCATACTCAATAAATCCTCTGAAAGTTCCATCTTCTCTAAAATATGCTCCTCTTCCATTTGGAGCGTAGATTTCTATGCCGCCTTTATTATTTTTGAGAATAATTCTCTTTGGATCATTCAAAATCTCCCTGAGAATATTTTCTCCTCGTCTATTCATCGCAGTTGGGTTGCCTAATGGTTTTGGAAAAACACTCCCTTCTCTATTTCCATGTTTCATTAAGCCTCTTCCAGCCTTGGTAAAACCTGCTCGATCTAGAGCTTGCCCTGCTTTTAATAGCTTATTAATGTCGCTAAAAACTTCTCCTAACATGCCAGGAGGAGGACACATACCAATGACAAAATCATTTTTTCTGTTTTTCCCTCTGAATTATAACACTCTGAATGATCTGTTGAAAAGATTTGATCGATTTTCTGATGACCTTTTGCAACTAAACTTTCGTAGTTTTCCATGGGGGTTAGTAGGAAGTCATCTGAAGGGGTGTTTTCTGGTAAAATCCGAGTACCTACTTCTTTGATCTCTTGTGTAAATTGTGGTATGCAAGAGCCTATTTCAGAAATTCCATCTAAAGTCTCGTGAGCTAACAATGCACCTAAATCTCTTGCTTTTTCTGTAAAGGAAGGATTTTCTTTTATAGGAATATTTGGGAAGGTATCTTCTAGTATAAACTCTTTGATAGAAGAGATGTGCTCTTCAAAGGCTTCATCTACAGAAGCATCAATGTTGGTAGAAGGGAGGAATGACTCTTTGGGTTTATTTTTTTCTTTAGAGACCGCTGCAGTAGATGCTCCTGCAGCGCTTGCAGCAACAGCTGGTGAAGCCACTGCAAAAATAACAACAGCTGCGGCTACAACAACAACAGCTCCAATAATAAAACCGGTCTTATGCTTTTTGATAAATCGCTTAGCGCTCTTACATTGTTTTTTCATCCATCCTCTACAGAGAACAACTTCTGTTTGTGCAGAAAGAACAAGAGTGCTTCTTTCAGGAGATGAAAAGGAGAAAGAACAATCCTCTTGGGATAATAACTCTTGAATATCTTGTTCCAAAGCTTCTTCATCACCGGGTAATACTCCTTCTCTTGCTAATAGAATCAGAAATTGAATAATCTCTTCTTGATCTTCAGGACTGCATTCTTCTATTTCATCGTTTTCAATGGCATCGAGTAAGGCGATAATGTCATCGTAAAAAAAGAGAGGACCTTTTCCTATCCATTTTTGCAAAGTTGTTGTTTCAACAGATGCTTTTGGAGTGTAAATGGTGAGAGTGAGGGCTTTTTGATTAAAAACAAGGGAGAGTATTGTAAAAGTAAGTATGAAATATCGCACTTTTAGCCTAAAATTATTTGTATGAAGCTAACATCGATGCAATTTTATTTCTATGGAAATAATAAAGGAACCGCGTAGCTGAAAATAAAATCAGCCCCTGCTCGTTTAATACTGAGCATGGCTTCTTGGAAAGCCTCTTTTGCTTGTAGGATTCCTTTCTCTTCAGCAGCCATGATCATAGCGTACTCTCCACTGACGTGATAGGCGCAAATGGGGAGAGAAAGTGCTGCTTTCATTTTGGTAATGATATCTAAATAGTAAAGCGCGGGCTTTATCATGAGAATATCAGCTCCTTGTTCTTCGTCTAATAGGGCTTGGCGAATCGCTTCTCGAGAGTTTGCTGGATTCATCTGATAGCTTTTTTTATCTCCGTGTTGCAAGTGAGAGCCTACTGCATTACGAAAGGGAGAATAGAGACAAGAAGCGTATTTGGCTGTATAAGCTAAAATTCCGACTTGATGAAAAAAATGCTTGTCCAACACGGTGCGGATTGCTCTGATACGACCATCCATCATATCGCTAGGAGCTACTAAATCAGCACCAAATTGTGCATGTAAAAGTGCCATTTGAGAGAGAATGGAAACCGTCTCATCATTGAGAACTTCTTTCTGTTCGTTGAGAATTCCATCGTGTCCATGGGAAGTAAAAGGATCTAGTGCAATATCGGTAATTACACATAAAGAAGGGATTTCTTTTTTTAATCTCTGCAGGGCTTGAGGTATTAGCCCTTTTTCCCAAAGCGCATAAGTAGCATTTACATCTTTATATTCATGGGGAATAGTAGGGAATAAAGCGATGGCTAAAATTCCTTTAGCATGCCAAATTTCTGCTTCTTTAGTGAGTTTTTCTAGGGGCCAAGCAAATACACCTGGCATGTTGACAATGTTCTTCTTTTCCTCTTCCATTGTAACAAAAACGGGTAGTACAAAATCACTAGGAAGCAGTACAGTCTCTGCTAGGAGGGAGCGGATGGTTACGGTTTTTCGATTGCGACGAGGTCTTTTAGTCAACATAAGGCACCTTTTAGGAAAACGCATATTGATCAAAGCATATCAGAGGCTATTTATGCAAATGTTGAACCTTGATTCTTATTTGCATGGGATGGTTTTTTCTTGATTGTGCCCAAAGAATATGTCACTCTATTAATATTTAAGGCAAATCATTAAATGAAAGAAACAAGGATTAAAAGGAAGATTTCATGACCGAAGGTTACGAAGAATTCACAGATAGTCAAATTAAAATCCTTCAAAGATATGTAACTCATATTACAAGTAATATTTTTTGTTTACGAAATTTACCGGAAGTAATTAAAGGGGCTTTGTTTTCCCGCTATTCCAGATCCAGTTTAGGGCTGAGATCTTTATTGCTTAAAGATTTTATTCTTAATGAGGAAACGGCCTTTGTAGCAATTACAGGGACTCAAGCGGATTTAGACCAGGAGCAAGTAGAAGATCAAATCATAGGAATCAAAAAAGCGCAAAACTTTTATGATCGAATCTTAGATGGCTATGGTGATGATTCTATTGGGGAATTAGGAGGAGGGCATCTTGCTATTGAAAATATTTCCATGATTTCAGCAAAAATCATTGAAGATGCTCGAATCGGGGGATCTCCTTTAGAAAAATCCACTCGTTATATTTATTTTGATCAAAAAGTAGATGGGAAATATTTGTTTTATCGAGAACCCATCCTATTAGCATCAGCATTTCGTGAAACGTATTTGCAAACTTGTAACTCACTATTTGAAACCTATTCTTCTTTGATACCTCCTTTAATGGAGCAGATGGAAAAAAAATTCCCTAAGGAACACGATGTCTCCAAAGTTGCCTATGCAGCTGCTTTGCGTGCTAAAGTTCTTGATTGTTTGCGAGGTCTTTTACCTGTAAGTACATTGACAAATATGGGGGTATATGGAAACGGGCGGTTTTTTGAATGTTTAATACAGAAATTAAATAGCCATAACTTGGCTGAAGTACAAGATATCGGTAAAAAAAGCTTTGAAGAGCTAAATAAAATCCTTCCTTCCTTTGTTCGAAGAGCTGATCTTAATCATAAATATCAGCTTAGTTTCTCACAGTTTCGCGAACAGATGAGCAATACATTAAAACTACTTGCTTCTAGACACTGCGTTGGTTTAGGTAAAATGGAGCATGCAGGAGTGAGATTGATTGGTTATGAAGAAGAATCTCCTATAAAAGTAGCAGCGGCTTTATTGTTTGAGCATTGTCATGCAGGATTATTTGAGCTGCAAGAACATTGTAAAAATCTTTCTGAGGAGGAATTAAATCACATTTTAGATTCAGCCTCTAATTTCCGTGAGAATAGAAGGCATAAATCTCCAAGAGCTTTAGAACATGCAACGTTTACTTTTGAAATAGTAGCTGACTTTGGTGTGTATCGTGATCTGCAACGTCACCGAATTCTTACTCAAGAAAGACAGCTTATCACCTGTGATTTTGGTTATTTTATTCCTCATGAAATTTTAGACACAGAAATGGAAAAGCCTTATCGGGAAGCGATGGAAAGGGCTAAAAAAGTGTATGATACAATTGCAGAAGAGTTTTCTGAAGAAGCTCAGTATGTAGCTCCCATGGCTTTTAATATGCATTGGTATTTTCATGTAAATCTGCGCTCTCTTCAATGGCTTTGCGAATTGCGTTCTGCTCCAGCAGGCCATCCTACCTATCGATTTATTGCGCAAGAGATGGCAAAACAAGTATGTCATGTTTTGCCTATTTTTGAGCGTTTTTTCAAGTTTGTCGATTATGAAGGATATGAGCTAGGTCGTTTAGATCAAGAGATTCGAATCATTGAGAAGAAGACAGCTAAAGGCCACTAGATGAAACAAGGCAGTGTTATGGGGGGGGCTTTGCTCATTGCAGGAAGCTGTATTGGAGCTGGCATGTTAGCCTTGCCAATAGTGACGGGAATGACTGGTTTTTTCTGCTCTGCTATTTTATTCTTCCTCGCTTGGGGATTTATGACTTCTACGGCTTTATTGCTTGTAGAAACAAATGGGTGGTTTCATGAGCAGATTAACTTTTTGTCCATTTTGGATCGTACCATCGGAAAATCTTTCAAGGCACTGGGCTGGATTACTTATCTCTTTCTCTTTTATGCATTACTAGTTGCCTATATTTCTGGCACCGGTACGTTGTTTGCCTCTTTTTTTTATTCTTTTTTTGATCTGCAGATTCCTGATTGGATAGGATCTGTGGTGTTAATTGTGTTGTTTGGTTGGATTGTCTATTTAGGCACAAGAAGTGTTGATTTGTGTAACCGCTTTCTTATGCTGGTTAAGATTATTTTTTTTGGGCTTCTTGTATTATTTAGCATAACTTATGTCAATCCTCAATTATTTTTGCATATGGATTTTATCTATGCACCGAAGTCTTTTCCTTTGCTCATTATTGCATTTGGTTTTCACAATATGGTCCCCTCTCTTACCAATTATATGAAGGGAGATTTAAAACGCGTTCGTCTTTCTATTGTTATGGGAAGTCTAATGTCATTTGCCATCTACTTAATTTGGGAGTTTATCGTATTAGGAATCCTTCCTTTAGATCAAATTAGGGAATCTTTACAAACAGGGAAAGACTCCTCACAGGCGGTTTCTTTATTCTTGAATCTTACTCAAATTAAGATATGGGCTGGAGGGTTAGCCTTTTTTGCTATTCTAACTTCTTTTTTTTCTCAAGCATTAAGCTTAGTGCATTTTTTAGCTGATGGGTTTAAGGTTAAGCATAAAAAGCATGAATCTTTAGGCCTTTGCCTACTTGCTTTCTGTCCCCCTTTACTTTTTGCCCTTTGCTATCCTCAGCTGTTTTTTAAAGCTTTGAATTTTGCAGGAGGAATTTGTGCCGTGATCCTTTTTGGAATTTTACCAGTAACTATGGTGTGGATTGGACGCTATCATAAGTCAATGAAAGGAGCTTATCGATTTCCTTTTGGTAAACTTTCTTTAGTTTTAATATTTACTGTTGCTGTGTCTATTCTTTTTTTACAGATAGCAGATATGCTAGGATCAAATATCATTTAACTTGGATTTTTATGATGTTTTCCCTAAATAGTGAATTCGTTCCTTGTGGAGACCAACCACAAGCTATCGATCTGCTAGTAAAAAGAATACAAGAGGGAAAAAAAGCTCAAGTCCTTTTAGGAGTAACAGGATCGGGAAAAACATTTACGATGGCTAATGTCATCCAGAGATTAAATAGACCTTCTTTAGTGATTGCACACAATAAAACTTTGGCTGCTCAATTATATCAAGAGTTCAAAGGATTTTTTCCAGATAATGCGGTTGAATACTTTGTTTCTTATTATGACTATTATCAACCAGAAGCATATATTGCCCGAACCGATACCTATATTGAGAAGGATTTAGCGATTAACGATCAAATCGATCGGATGCGTTTGAGCGCTACGCGATCTCTGATTGAAAGAGAAGATGTCATTATCGTTGCTTCTGTCTCTTGTATATATGGCTTAGGACTGCCTGAATATTACAGTCAGATGTTATTAACCATTACAGTGGCAGAAAAACGTCGTCGCGATGATATTTTACTGCATTTGGTTGAAATGCATTATAAGCGCAATGATTATGATCTTGTACGCGCTAGTTTTCGTGCTCGAGGAGATGTCCTAGAAATTGTTCCAGCCTATGAAGAGAATTTAGCTTATCGCATAGAATTTTTTGGCGATCAAATTGAACGTATTTGTGAGATTGATCCTTTAACAGGTAGGATTCGTATCGTTTTAGAAAAGATCACTATTTATCCAGGATCTCATCATGTAACTCCTGAAGTGGTTCGTTTTAAAGCAATAGATTCCATTAAAAAGGAATTAGAGCAAACAGTTGCGCTTTTAGCAGCAGAAAATAAAATGATGGAAAAGCAGAGGTTGTGGCAGAGAACAACTTATGACTTAGAGATGATGCGAGAAATAGGTTTTTGTAAGGGGATTGAGAACTATTCTCGTCATTTTAGTGGTAGAATGCCTGGCGATCCTCCTCCTTGTTTATTAGATTATTTTCCAGATGATTTCCTGGTTTTTATCGATGAATCTCATCAAACTCTTCCACAATTACATGCAATGTACAATGGAGATAGAGCACGTAAAAAATCTTTAGTGGAATATGGATTTCGCCTTCCTTCTGCATTTGACAATCGTCCTCTAAAATTTGAAGAGGTTCACCAAAGAATCAATCAAGTGGTTTATGTTTCTGCAACTCCTTCTGAATGGGAAGCAAATGAAGCAGAAGGAGAGATTGTACAACAAATCATTCGCCCTACAGGACTGCTAGATCCTATTATTGAAATTAAACCAGCTACTGGTCAAGTAGATGACTGCTTAGAGCTTATTCGTCAAGAAACAGAAAAAAACAAAAGGGTTTTAGTAACTACTTTAACTAAAAAGCTAGCAGAAGATTTATCTAAATATTTAACAGAAATTGGAATTAAGGCAAAATATTTGCATTCAGATATAGACACTCTAGAGCGCGTGCAGATCATCAATGACTTGCGTAAAGGAGTCTTTGACGTTCTAGTTGGTATTAACTTGCTTCGAGAGGGTCTAGATATTCCAGAAGTATCTCTTGTTTGTATTCTCGATGCTGATAAAGAAGGGTTTTTACGTAGCCAGACGGCTTTGATTCAAACCTGTGGAAGAGCAGCGCGCAACATAGACGGCCGAGTTGTGATGTATGCAGATAAGATGACAAAATCGATTCAAGGTGCTCTTGACACTACAAAGACAAGACGAGGTATACAACAAGAATATAATGAAAAACATGGTATTATTCCTCAAACGATTCAAAAAAGAAAAATAGAAGATCTTGCTCAAACCTTTGCAAATGTCGTGGACACTTTAGAAGAGAAAAAAAACCCTCATCTGACAACTAAAGAAATTGAGCAAAAAATTAAAGAGTATGAGAAGAAAATGAAAATAGCAGCTAAAGAGATGCAATTTGAAGACGCAGCAGTTTTTCGCGACCAACTCCAATCTTATAAAAAGTTACGTTTGCTAGAAGAAGAGGTATAAAAATATGCTTATTCAAAGGCCGTTTTATTTTTGGGTCCAGAGACTGCTCTATTTATTCTCTAATACTGTATTGATTCTTCTCTTTTTACTTCTTCCTTTTCAAAAAAGGTTCCGTGCTTTTTTAAGCGGATTTTCTGATCAAATGATTCCTACTGATTTGGTTTTACCGGATTTTTTTTATCGTCATATTGAATTTTTTCCAGGTGATTTGGTGATTTTTGTACTCGTATTGCTTGTCCTCTTACAAGCGCCAAAAACCTTATGTAGTAAATTACTCACAACGCCTGTTCGATGGCTTGTTTTATTTTGTCTAACTGCTTTTTTTTCGATTGCTCTCTCTCCTGCGCGTTATTACTTATTGCAGTATGTACGTCTTTTACAATTCTCAACGATGATTCTGCTTTTTTGTGCTATTGAATATATCGTCGCTCAAAATAGAATTCGTCAACTGATCAAGTGGATTGCTTGGACAACTGTCATTACAATAGGGATGCAATGTGTTATTGCTTGTATGCAATATTTTTCTCAAAGTCCACTAGGACTTCATAAAATGGGAGAACCCCCTTTACATTGGTTTAGTTTTCCCAATCCAGGAAAACAGCGTTGGATTTTTGATCAATTTTCCCATTTTCAATTGCCTTTAAGTGTGCTTTATCGAGCAACAGGGCTCTTTTCTCATCCTAATGTATTTGGAGGGTTTTTATTTTTTTCTCTTTTGAATGCATCTTATTTGTATGTAATTCATCAGGAAAAGTGGATTAAATGGGTATTAACGCCGCTTATTTTCCTGCATTTTCTGGCTTTAAGTGTTTCTTTTTGTAGAGCTGCGATGATTGCTTGTATTATAGGTGGTATCATTTGGACGGTTATTCAATATTTTTGGATGGAAGACTTTTCTTATAGAAAAGAGGTAAAGAAGATTTGGGTACTCTTTTTTATCAGTGGTGTTATTTGCTTAGCTCTTTTTCATCAGCAGTTTTTTAATAGAGGGGGGATTATAAACTATAACCAGGTAGTTCAATATGCAGACGAGGAGAGGATTGTTTATCAAGAAATAGCTTTAAAAATGATCAAAGCAAACCCTTGGCTTGGTATAGGATTTAATAATTTTCAACTCTGCAATGATCCCATTCAATTTGGGCTTTTTCTCTGTGCAAAAGTACACAATATTTATTTATTAATTGCTGTTGAAACAGGGATTATTGGATTTATATTCTTTGGTGCCTTTTTATTCTCTATTTTAAAAAGAGCTATGCAAAAGCCCTTTTCTCAAGAACAAGCGGTTTTTTTGAGTATATTTATAGGGTTTTTATGGATTGGATGTTGTGATTATTATTTTGTGGAACAAATGTATGGAAAAATCTTATTTTTCACCTCTCTAGCATTACTTAACGCCACTGCTCAGAAGAAAATTATTTTACAACCTTGCCCTTTAAAAAAGAGAGCTTTTTTACCAAGATCATGAGTAGAGATCCTTCCAAAATCAATTTAATGGCAAATTTCTGTAATAAAGCTTGTTCCGGGCTAATCTTATTGGTTTGTGTGCCTTTTTATTTGAAATATCTAGGAATAGAAGCCTATGGGATCACCGGCTTTTATATGTTGCTAAGCTTTCTGCTAGTTCCCATTGAAGCAGCAATTGGTGCAACCATTAACCGTCAAATGGCTCAGCTTACAGCAGTAGAAAATACAAGAGTAGAAGCTGCCGATCTATTTCGATCCTTAGAAGGAGTATATTGGTTTATTTGCCTATTGGTGGGTCTTAGTATTAGTTATTTATCAAATTCGATCGCCTATAATTGGGTGCATCCTGTGCACCTTTCCTTAACTGAGGTTGCTCAGGCAGTTATTTTAATGGGAATTTGCTTGAGTTTCCAATGGCCAAATTCTCTGTATTCTAGTGGTTTGATGGGTTTGCAGAAACAATTACTCGTAAATTTCGTGCAAATATTTTTTACCTTTCTTAAATCAATAGGAGTGATTGTAGTACTTGCCTTTATTGATCCTTCTTTACGTGCTTTTTTTACTTGGCAGTTAAGTATTGTCATCTTGCATACACTAACCCTTGCTATTCTTTTATGGAAGTACATGCCTCAAGATAGGGGGTTTTTTAGAGCGCGTTTTTGCAGAAAGCTTTTAAAGCAATCATGGCCTTTTATTTCCCAGGCTTTTTTTTTAACACTAACAAGTACATGTATTGTTTCCTTGGATAAACTTTTTATAAGCAGGTATGCTCCTTTGGAAGTATATGGTTACTATATACTTGCCTATAATCTATCCAATGGACTTTACCTAATGATTCAACCCTTCTTTTATTCTCTATTCCCTAGATTCTCTCAGTTAATTGCGCAAAAAAAATTAGTGGAGCTCTATAAACTATATAAAAACTATTCTCAAGTAGTAGCTGTTTTGGTCTTGCCTTTAGCTATTTTATGTGTTTGTTTTGCTAATGAACTTGTTTTTGTGTGGATTCGTAATCGTCAAATGACAGAAAAAGTAGCACCCATTCTCCGCCTTTTTATTTTAGGAACAGCATGTAATGGATTGATGAGCTTACCTTTAGCTCTGCAGTACTCTTTTGGATGGTTAAAAGCAATAATTTGGCAAAACATCATCACATTAACTCTTTTATTTCCGATAATGTTCTTGTTGTATGAGAAATTAGGAGTGCTTGCAATTGCCTCAATTTGGTTCATTCATAACTTATGTTCTCTTTTGATCCTTCCTATTATTCACCGTAAACTGATACCAAAAAGTAGTACAAATCATTGGATAAAAGAGATATGTATTCTTCCTCTAATTGCACCTCTTGCCTTGAATATTTTAGCAATGAATTTTTTGCCAAAAATTGAATCTTTAACTCTCTTAACCACTGTTTTAAGTTGCTTAGGAATAGGATCTATCATTTTTTCTTTTTGTTTGACCTCGGTCTTTAGAGATTGGATAAGAAGAGGATCTTCTCCAAAAATTTTAATAAAGTAGAATATGAAAACAATTTGTGTAGATGCGCGCATACTTCCTATTTTTGGTATGGGTTCTGTCTTAAGACAATTATTATATCTCTTTAGAGAACAGCCTATTCGCTGGAGAGCTTTGGTAACTAGAGATTGCAAAGATCTATTATGGGATTGGGTTGAGCCAATTTGGGTTGACTATAGAATTAATTCGATAAAGGAACAAATACATTTGCCTTTTCATGTGCCCATTTGTGATTTGTTCTGGTCACCTAATTACAATATTCCTTTACTTCCCACTTTAGCAAGAAAGAGGATGGTAACGATGCACGATATTTTTTGTTTTACTTATCCTGTAAAAAAGCCTTCCTTAAAGCTAGTTTGTGCAAAGCATCTTTTAAAAAAAGCAGCTCGACTATCTCATGCAGTTATTACTAGTTCTGTTTTTTCCAAACAGGCAATTTGTAAATATACAAAGGTTCATGAAAGTAAAGTTCGGGTTATTCCGCTTGCGGTTGATAAATCTATTTTCTTACCCAGCTCCGATTTAACACAGACAAAACAGATTCTTTCTGAAAACTATCACTTAAGAAAAAAATTTCTCCTATATGTAGGCAGACTTGCTACGCATAAAAATGAAAAGTTTTTATGTAAAGCCTTTGAGAGGCTACATCTCTTAGGATTTAAAGATATCGATCTTGTTTTCGTGGGAAAGTATCAAGGATGTTCTGAACAACAGCTGCTTAAGCAACGATTGTTAATAGAGTTTTCTACGATAAAAAATCATATGCATTTTATAGGACCGATTTCAGAAAAGCATCTTGCTTATTTTTACCAAACAGCGGAGTGCCTGATTTTCCCCTCCACCCATGAGGGCTTTGGTTTACCTCCTTTAGAAGCGATGAGTTCTGGGTGCCCGTGCATTGTATCTAATGCTACTTCGATACCAGAAGTGTGTAAAGAGGGCGTTTTGTATTTTAACCCTTATGATTTAGAAGCCTTTTTGTCTATTCTCATAGAGTTTCTAAATTCTCCCAAACAGAAAGAGGAATTGAGAAGTAAAGGATTACAACAAAGTAAAAGTTTCTGTTGGTTACAAACCGCTCAACAATATCTCTCTGTTATTGATAGCTTAATTACTATTTAACCGACATTCATCACCATAACTCGGAATAATACATTTTTTGATAAAGAGGTCCAAGACAATGAAGAATAATCCGGTGTCGCTCTTTTAAATTTGTGACTTGTTGCTTTTTTCCATTTATATA
>JBAUFS010000015.1:0-19086 GCA_049679255.1 Candidatus Rhabdochlamydia sp. | reverse complement strand
CAGATCACTGATACCAATTTCATCACACATCCCGGCCACAAGACCAAGATTATCTATATTCTGAGAAGATAATTTCATGGCTTGCCAGTATAACTTTTTATGATCTAAAATCAAAAATATTTTTTTTGGTGAGGAATCACGGATAAGATGGAATTTTTGAACCAATTTGGTTTTAAGCTGACTAATGAATATTTAACTTGAAGCTTTTATTAGGCGGTTCATCAAGGCTATATTGCTTTGAGCCATAGGATCACAAAAAATTAAAATTTCACTATAATCATTTTTTTCTGCATGACGAAAACATGCATATAGATCTTTTGTACTAAGCTTGTAATGATCACAGTTTGCTATAGGAAGAGAGGCTGTAGAAAGTAACATCCGCCTATTAGAAATAGTTTTTTTGCAATAGGAATCAATCTGCTTCCTTTCATAAAAGAGCTTAATAGGAATACAGGGAGCATAGTGCCGATACTTCATTCCAGGAGAATAAACAGGTCCTTTTTGCAAAGATATTTGCACATCTATAGTTGTACCCAGCACATTCTCAATCTCTTGTTTTGTAATATTTCCGGGGCGTAAAATCACAGGCGGGTCAGATAGTAAGCTAATTACAGTTGATTCCACTCCAAGAGTGGTTCTTCCCCCATCAATAACAGCAGATATTTTCTGATCAAAATCATCTAATACATGCTGCGCATCAGTTGCACTAGGTCTACCTGAAAGGTTAGCAGAAGGAGCTACAATAGGAGCTCCTAACATCTGGATAAGATCTGTTGCAATTGGATGAGACGGCATACGAATAGCAACAGATCCTAATCCCGCTGAAATCAAAGGTGATAAATTACGGTGGCGTGGAATGATAATCGTTAAAGGCCCTGGAAAGAAAGCCTCTGCTAATTGAAAAAATAATTTGGAAGGAGGCCGGGCTATTTGATCTATTTGATTAAGACTTGTAATATGTACAATAAGTGGATTGTCAGCTGGTCTTTTTTTAACTGTAAAAATAGAAGAGATGGCTGATTCAGAAGAAATAAGAGCAGCTAACCCATAGACCGTTTCTGTAGGAATAGCTACAAGTTGTCCCTGATGAAGAAGCCTTACTGCTTCATGTAACTGATTAGAAGTTAGTATTTTTGTTTTCATAGAAGTAAAAATTTATCTTATTTTATCTCATTTAGTGAACAAAATCAAGAAAACAACCCTATATTTTTTTCAAATTATTACTAGTAAATATTTATTAACAAGGTAGCGCGCAAATCAACCTATTTCGTATACTCTTTTTTCACTAGAGAAGGAGATAATTTATGAAAATCACTGCATCGATTTTAAGTGTATATGGCTTATTAATTTTGATCGGAGGGCTAATCGGTCATTGGAAAGCCTCTAGCACAGCTTCTCTTGTTTCCGGGTTATTGTGTGGATCTATACTGCTCATGCTGTCTTATGCAATTGCTCGGGGTAAATTACTGGCGCAATACATAGCTTTAGCATTTATATTCACCCTAGATGCTTTCTTTACTCATCGCTTTGCAAAAAGCCTACATTTTTTCCCTGCTGGAATGATGAGCCTTTTAAGCTTAATCGTATTAATTGTTGTTGCTTTGAAAATTCGCAAAACGGTTAAAGCTCGCTAAGATAAGATTCTACTACATCACGCGCTAACGGGCCAAAATTTTTGAGTTTCTAAGCGCACTAATTTTAAGTCTATGAGATTATTGATTCAGCAAGATGGCTTATTATATCTACCTTCTACAATCCTCCAATCAATTGCATGGAAAAAATCATCGATATATTGCTCTCTATTAAGTCTATATTGAGTAATGTATGCATGTTCGAAAACATCCATTACAAGTAAAGGCTCTCCCCCTGCAAGATGGCCTAAATCATGTTCATCTATCCAAGTATTAATCAAGCGATTGCTCTTTAAGTCTTGATATAAAATAACCCAACCAATCCCGCGCATCTTCCCAGTTGCTATAAAACTTTGCTTCCACTTTTCATAAGATCCAAATTCTTTGACAATCCCTTGATACAAGAAAGAAGATGGATTAATAGGCTTTTCCCCTCCTAGGTTTTCAAAATACAACTCATGTAAGCGCATACCATCGTATTCCCAAGCAAAACGTCTTTTAAGCGCTCCATATTCATAACTGAGCTCTTTTCCTTGACTCTCTAGCTCTTTTAAACGAGTTAGCAGAAGATTGGTGTTTTTGATATACCCTTGATATAGCTGGAAATGCATATTTAACAAATCATCTTTAAACCTTGTTTTACCAATTAGATAGGAAAATTCTTTTGCTTGATACTCCAATGGATTCTCCAAAGCCGCTTGCAATTGAATTGTTGCAATGGATAAAAAGAACAGTATTTTCTTGTACATAAGTTCCCCCCTAAAACCTTGAGTTTTCTAATCAGATAAGCTTATATGAGATGTTTAGGTTATCCTATATAAGCTTATAACAAAAAGAACAATCTTATCTCATTTTTACAAAAATTTAAGCGATTAATTTTCTCTAATCAATTAACGCCACGTAAAATGAATGATTGGACCATCTTGTGTATGGTGTAATTTTGGATGTCCATAGTCAGGCAGCTCTTTTATATGGACTCTTCCCCCCTGCCAATAAATATACATCGCAGCACCCATGTCTTCATATTCCCCATTCTCTTTTCTAACATAGATAGCTACTACTATAGGAGTATTTTCACCATTACTATCTTTCAATATGGCAAATACTCGTGGAGCATTTGGATCAACCCCAGGGGCTGGTGTAGGATTAGGTTGTATAACACCATTCTCCCCTCCTTCGGGGAAACTAGTGCTTTTAAGAGTCATACGACGCCCTTCATTTAATGCATCTGTAAAAGTAAAGGAAACAGCGTGTTCTCTTTCCCCTCTGTCAAGAACAATAAAAGCGCTCATTCCAGAAACATTTATCTTGGGAGTATCAGAAATGAGTATCTGAGAAGCACCGCCAAAACCATCGTCCTGAAATACAGTCAATTCACATGAGCTACCCACTTTTACTGAGTTTAGCCGATCATTCAACGAGGGATATTCTTTATAAATATTAATTCTATCTCCAAGCTTAGATAAATAAGCTTTTCCAGCATAGTTTTCGCTAATAAAGAAAATTACCTCATCAGGTGCTGGGGTAGTTTTAGTTGTTTCTGTTAATGGCATACAATATATCCTCCCTATAATTTATCTAAAGCAAGCGCTTGCAACTCTTCGAGTTTTCTTGGCTTATAAGTAAGGTATAATTGATTTATTGAAAAAATAAAAATTAATTTATAAAAAAATCCATGCGGTTGAATTAATCATATAGTTTTTATAAAGCATAAGCCATTTCAAATACCCTAGATCAAAAAGAAGAAAAAAACTCACTCTTTCCTTAAATAGGCATACCGCCCACGAAAAGGAATTTCTTGCGGATAGTCTAGTCTTTCAATTTCCATATCAAACAGATAACCCGACCCCATATCCGCTATTACCTTCGTAATAGCAAATTCCCAACTCTCAAGGACCTCAGGAGAAACCCCTTTGTCATAGTAAAAACGGATATAAAGCTCTTGGTTCTGAATGTCTGCTACAATACCTCTTAGCTCAGGTGTAGCAAGACCAAGAAGAGCTCTTTGTATGGAGAGTAAAGCATAAGCAAGGGGAAATATTTCAATCTGATAAGATGTGGGTCTTGTGGGAATAATATGGCTTTTATCTTCCGCATTATGAATGACTCCCCAACTCGTATCTACCTTCTCTTCAAAAACAGGACTGATAAAAACACCTATCTTCTCTTTGAAGTCTCTTATTTCTCTTGTAATAATTATAGGAACCTCTGAAGAGTTTTGACTTGGTAGGTTAGGCTCTTTTCTAAAGTATGCATACCGCCCGCGGTGAAAAGGGATTTCTTGGGGATAGTCGAGTCTTTCTATCCTATCATCAAGTACACAATCAGGTCCTAAAGCTGCACTTGCCTCAGTAATAACGCAGTCCCAAAGATCTATGCGTTCTTCAGAAGCCTCTCCTTCATAATAAATACGTATGTATAATAACTTTTCTTCTTTACAAACATCTACAACTACTGCTCTTAACTCGGAAGTAATTTCATCTAATAAAGCACCTTGTGTAGCTAATAAAGCATACCCTGTTGAAAAAGTTTCCATTTTTATAGCCTGGGTTTTGTGGGAACGATATGAACACCACCCTTTGCATAATGAATTTTACCCCAGCTTGTAGCGGTTTTCTCCCCAGTTTCCCAATCTACCGCATAACCTATGAATTCTTTAAAATCGACTACTTCTTTATACCCCGCTGTACCTGCTTGTCGACTTGTATTTTTTATCCCTTTCCCGCAAAAATCATGAGCAAGCTTCTGAGGATCTGGATGCTCTAATATGCTTCTATTTCTCTGAAAGTTTTTATGAGTTTGAATGTGCTTTCCTTGCTTATCCCACTGAATCTTCAAATTGGCATTTGTAAGAACCGCTTTTCTTGTCTGTGCTCTTTTAGCAGCTTCTAGCGCGATAAGGGTTTTATTTTTTTTTACTGGTTGCTAGAGCTTCGAAGGTTAAAAGGTTATTCGCTTTTTTAAGCTCTCTATATAACTTCATCCCTTTTGTGAGGCCAACTCCTGCAAAGATATCGACTCCATACTTCCCGATGATATGTCCTGTCATTTCACCGCGTTTAGGTTTTTCAAGCGTATCCCATGTTTCAATAAGCTCTTTGAGCTCTGGTACAAGAGATGTTAAAACTTCTGCAGATGTATGGTCTTTAACGAACTGAATGCAAGCTTGCGCAGCTTCAACAAATGCAAGAGAAACTTGCACTGGATCTTGAGCAAAAGCCCATAATCCATGACCAAGTCCTTGTATGGAGGATAATAGGGTGGGGATGAATTCGGCTCCAGCTTGGGATCCTCCTTTTAAGATGCCTTGTGTTAATCCTAAAGAGAAGGATATCAGCTCTAATGACTCTGGTGGGATTGGTTGGGGTTTTATCTTAGAAGCTAGGTAGTCTTCTAGAGATAAATCAAATTGGCCTAACTCAAAATAAGCAGCAGCTCGTTCAAAATAGGCCTGCTTATTGTTGGGATCTTTGTGGATTGCCTTGCTAAGGCTTACAACGGCTTTATCATATAGGCCTAATTCTACATATACGGACCCTTCTTGAAGATATAATTCAGAAGTGAGCAGCTCTTGATGATGATTTTCAGCCCAGGCAATAAGCGCGCAGATATCACTTAAGGAATCTAGGGCTTTTCCTTGATGGAAAAGAATCATCCCTCTTTCGTAATAGATTTTAGGATGGGGGTGTTTTTTAAGGCATTCTGAGTACAGATGTAAAAAATTAGGTTGCATCTCATCGAGAGATTTGATTATTGGATGAGACTCTTCCAACTGAGCGAGTTGAAGCAAAACTTGTCTATATTGGGAATAAAAGAAGGAGTGAATAAATAAAGTGTTTAAGACGTCATGAGTATTTTCTAAAGAAGTAAAACAAGGAAACTCTGGGCTATTTGGTTTACCCAAAGATGAATTCTCAACTAGAGGATACATTTTAGTGTAAATGACATCACTGATTTCACAAGCTCTTTTAGAACGATGAGGCCAATAGCACAAGCAAGTTGGGTTTTCCTGACAATATTTTACGTGTTGTTCAAGAAATGAAACATTTGATGGATTGGTAAAATACTTGTGCGGCACAGCTTTATTGCCACAATTTTCCCAATATTCACTAGCAATTTCTTCATCTTGTTCATCCTCTTCATCGGCATCTAGATTATTTTCATTGTACCAGTTTTTTAAACATCTGCATTTATAACAAACAATTATGTCGGGATCACCTTCCTCATCTTCCCCATCATCATCTAAACATACCTCTCTTG
The DNA here is from genome assembly GCA_049679255.1 of Candidatus Rhabdochlamydia sp. Taxonomy (GTDB): domain Bacteria; phylum Chlamydiota; class Chlamydiia; order Chlamydiales; family Rhabdochlamydiaceae; genus Rhabdochlamydia. Next base: position 13,195 of record JBAUFS010000015.1, on the reverse strand, counting down.
CAACAGAAGTCTGACACTGTAGACAAAAACGAAAATCACATCTGCTTGTAGTTGTAGGGATTTGATTTGCATAAAGCGATAACTGAGCAATGTTCTCTTTATCAATTTTTTGATCGTCATAAGAAAAATGGTCCTGGTGCTCTAAACAAAAATCAGGCCATAGGTTTTGATGCAATTTTGGATAAAAATACGCATATTCGTCTGCTTGCAGAAATAAACCTGTAAAAATATATAGAGTCAACAGAAAGAAGGAAAAGAACTTAGTCATGAGTTATCCTCAAGTTTCATGTCCTAAGGATGTTCTACGATTTAAATCTTAATGACAATAAAAAATTTTATCATATCCTCATCCTCTAGGATTTTTCTTGTTAAATAAAATAATGTATTTATGATGATTTTTATACAGGAGTACCATCATGCGTCATCCTTTTGAAGAAGAGGTCAAAAAGATCAGAAAAGCAGAGTATCCCATTCATGGATTGATTCTTAATCGCTGGTCTCCTAGGTCTATGACAGCAGAAGAAATTACAGATGAGGAGCTATTCCCCCTGTTTGAAGCAGCTAGATGGGCTCCTTCTTCTTTTAACAATCAACCTTGGCGCTTTTTATATGCTAAAAGAAACCACCCGGATTGGTCTTTATTTTTTAATTTGATGATCCCGTTTAATCAATCTTGGACAAAAAACGCCTCTGTTTTGCTTTTAATTATTTCTGATAAGTATTTTGAACATAATCGCAAGCCGTGTCGTACACATAGTTTTGATACAGGTGCTGCTTGGGCATGCATGGCATTAGAAGGAGCTTGGCGTGGATTAGTCGTTCATGGCATGGAAGGTTTTGACTATGAACAAGCTCAGGTATCCTTAAAAATCCCAGATAACTATCAAGTAGAAGCACTTGTTGCTATTGGAAAACGAGCTCCTTTTACCTTGCTTTCAGAAGAATTGCAACAAAAAGAAAAACCTAGCACAAGAAAGCCCATTTCAGAAATTGCACGAGAAGGTAAATTCTCTTAAATAAAATCGAGCAAGCTTATATGTCCATCTTGCTCGATAACTGAAAAAAACAACCGATTCTTACTTACGACGAGCTGTAGCTCTTCTAGTAGTTCGACGAGCTGTCTTACGAGCTGTTTTTCTAACAGTTCTTTTAGCTGTTGTTTTTCTAGCACCGGTTTTTCTAGCTGTTCTTTTAGCTGTTTTTCTAGCACCAGTTTTTTTAGTTGTTCGTTTTCTAACCATATATCCTCCAAATTTAGGTATTACGACTGTGAAACTAACTCATAACAATCTGTTATACCCTATAATTATTAATATACATAAAAAAGAAATAAAATTAAAAAAAATTAAAAATAGTTGACTTCAATTAGAAAACAAAAAAAAAGAAAACCCTTCAGAAGGGTTTCTTAAAGTGATTTTTTAAAATAAATAACTAAAAAAAATTTTTTTGTTTAACTATCTAATATTAAAAAAAATCCATTAATTATAGAGTTTTCTTATATTTTTAGTTTTCATTTAGAGAAAAGATTTCTATATTTTTAATTACATCTCCTTCTTCAAGAAGATCCACAATATCTATTCCATCAATTATTTGTCCAAAAACAGAATATTCTTGGTCTAAGTTAGAAAGATTTTCTAATGTAATATAGAACTGAGAACCACTAGAGAGCTTCTCAGGATTTTGATAATTAGGAAGTCTAAGCCAAGCTAAAGCACCTTTCTGATGAGATTGCCCTATCTCTGCTGCAATTCTAAAATCGCGTCCATCAGGGTCACCTGCTTCTACAACATATTTAGGCACAATACGATAAAAAGTCAAACCATTATAGAAACCGTCTTTTGCTAATTCTATGAACAATCCCACGGAAAGAGGCGCTTCTTTATGATAAAGATGACAAGTAATATCTCCCTTAGAAGTATAAATAGTAGTTCGATTCTCTTTTGGTTCAAAAGCAGCTACTTGAAAAAATTCTTCATTCTTTTCTTGCGCCCTAATAATAGATATAGTACATAGAACCATGTATAAATATAGCAGAAGTTTATTCATTAATGCCTCTTGGTCAAAAAGATATGATTGTTGATATACTAAACGAACGAGTTTTTTCTCAAACTAAAAACATGATAAAAGCTCAATAGATTATTATCATGTTTTATATCTTTTTTTGAAAGCCTAAGAGTTTTTTAGATGAGTTGAGCTGAAAAATTCGCTCAACTCAAAAGGGTTGTTAACAACCGCTGCCAGGTTTGTGATGTGGATTATGTGGTTTAACAGGGCCAGGACCACCGGGATGACCTGGTTTCGGAGGGAAATGAGGTTTATGCTGATGATGATTTGGTTTGTTATGCTCTTTCATGATTTCTCCATATGGGTTTAAAGTGGTTATATTAAAAGCTAAAATACAACCTAAAGTACAACCTAAAATGAAAACACATTTGTTTTTCATAGCTCTTAACTATTAATTACCATTTTTTAATTAAAATGAAAACCCACTCTTGCTATAAAAAAATATAAATGAAACATAACAATTTAATTATTAAAATATTGAGCAACAATAAAATTAAATGATTTTATTTTTTCTAATAAGTTGAATTAAGGGGTAATAATGAGAAGCTCTTCTGATAAACCTAGACGGGTCTTAAGCGTATTTGTGCTTGCGATGTTAAACGTATCCATTATGGCAAGCTTACGTAATTTGCCTTTAGTTGCTGAGTTTGGATTAAGCGCCATTTTCTTTTTTTTCATCGTTGCTCTTTTTTTTCTAATTCCTTGTGCTTTAATCTCCGCTGAATTAGCTACTGGTTGGCCAAAATCAGGGGGCGTTTATATTTGGGTTAGAGAAGCTCTAGGCGATCGCTGGGGGTTTTTTGCTATTTGGATGCAATGGATACATAATGTTGCTTGGTATCCAGTCATTTTATCTTTTGTAGCCGGTACTTTAGCCTATTTAATCTCTCCTAACCTCTCCGAAAATAAATTTTTCATATTATCTGTGATTTTACTGGGGTTTTGGGGAATGACTTTTTTTAATTATTTTGGAATTAAAACATCAAGTTGGTTTAGCACTATTGGAGTCATTGCAGGAACTATTGCTCCTGGAATACTCATCATTTCATTGGGTGTGATCTGGATCTTAGGGGGACGTCCTACACAAATGGAGTTAAGCTGGCATGCTTTAATTCCAGAATTTAAAGAGATTAGCGGCTTGGTTTTCTTAGCAGGACTATTTCTTGCATTTGCAGGTTTAGAGGTTTCTGCTGGCTATGCATCTGATGTAAAAAACCCTAGAAAAAATTACCCCATAGCTATTGTATTAGCAGCAACTATTACCTTTAGTTTATTTATGTTAGGCTCTCTTTCCATTGGAGCTGTGATTCCTAAAGCAGATATTAGCTTTGTTTCTGGCTTAATGGATGCATGTGCGATCTTTTTTCAATATTATCAATTGACTTGGATTTTACCCATTTTGGCTTTTCTATTAGTCATTGGAGCTATAGCTGAGGTTAACTCTTGGTTGATTGGACCTGTTAAAGGCTTATATACCACATCTACACACGGAAATTTACCCCCTTTTTTCCAAAAGGTAAATAAACGCAATGTTCCTACTCGACTGCTGCTATTTCAAGCAATTATTGTTTCTGTGGCAGGATTTGTTTTTTTATATATGCCTAATGTTAGCGGTGCTTTTTGGATTCTTACCGCCTTAAGCGCTCAAAGCTATTTAATCATGTATATTCTGATGTTTCTCTCAGCCATTATCCTTCGCTATTCCAAGCCGCATGTTCCTAGGGCTTATAAAGTTCCTTTTAAAAATAAAGGGATTTGGTTATTTGGTTCTTTAGGAATTCTTACTTCTTTATTTGTAATCACTCTTGCTTTTGTTCCTCCTGCTCAATTAAATACAGGAAATCCTTGGGTTTACTGTGCTTTCCTATTAAGCGGTCTTATATTTATGTGCGGCATACCTTTTTTGATTTATGCACGTCGTAAACCTAGTTGGGTGCAAAAAAAGCATTAAAAAAACAGCTCTGTATCCCAATATGTAGGTTTTTATCTATAATAGGTAAAAATATAGAGAAAAACATGATAACTCCTCTTGCAGAGCGTTTACGCCCTACTCAATTAGATGAAATTGCAGGACAAGAGCATCTCTTGTCAGAAAAAGGATTAATAAAAACCACCCTTTTACAAAAAAAACCGCTTTCTTTACTGCTTTGGGGACCTCCTGGCTCGGGAAAAACCACTCTAGCCCTTGCTTATTCCAAAGCATTTGACGCGCGTTTTATTTCTATGAGCGCTGTTTCCCATGCAACATCTGATGTGAAAAATATCATTCAAGATATGCAGATACATCCCCTTTTGCAAAAGCAGATAACCATCCTTTTTGTAGATGAAATTCATCGATGGAATAAGGCCCAGCAGGATTTATTTCTTCCCTACTTAGAAGCAGGCTTATTTATCCTTATTGGGGCAACTACAGAAAACCCTTCCTTTGCTTTAAATAACGCTCTTTTATCTCGATTTAGAGTGTTGCAGCTTTATTCTTTGAATTCTTCTTCTTTGCATAAGATTATGAATAGATACGAAGAAAAATACACAAAACTTTCACTCAGCCCAAAAGCAAGAGAAATGCTAATTACAGCAGCTCAAGGAGATGGACGGCACCTGATTAACCTGATTGAAAATCTAGAACCGCTTCTCACAAGAAAGCAACTGATTGAAGAGCAAGACCTTCTTTTATTATTGCAAAAAAAATCCCCCTTATATGATAGACAATCAGATCAACATTATCAGTTAATTTCTGCATTGCACAAGTCCATTCGCGGCTCTGATCCCGATGCAGCTCTATATTGGCTTGCTCGCATGCTAAATGCAGGAGAAGATCCACAGTTTTTAGCCCGTCGATTCATTCGTATGGCTGTAGAAGACATAGGTCTTGCTGATCCACAAGCGCTTGGGGCTACTCTCCACGCTTGGGAGGCATTTGCGCAGCTAGGAGCTCCAGAAGCAGAGCTAGCTTTAGCTCAAGCGGCTGTTTATTTAGCATTAAGCCCTAAAAGCAATGCTCTTTATATCGCATTTAACCAAGCCAAAGAATTGGCTAAAGAAACTTCACACCTTCCACCACCTGCTTTTCTTATTAATTCTGTTACAAAGCTGGATTCCGAATTAGGACATGGGAAAGGCTATCAATATGACCACGATTTACCCTTTGCTTTTTCAGGACAAAATTATTTTCCGCAGGATTTGATAAGATGCAAGTTTTATCACCCTAAATCTTATGGTTTTGAAAGAGAAATGCAAAAACGGGTAAGCTATTTCGAACAACTTCGAAAAAAAAACCCTCCCTCTTAGAAGCCATTTACTTATCTTCATAAGTAGAATGAAAAAGGGAAGGTCAAGAGAGCCTGTTTTCTCAGACTGGGTGGATGATAAGTAGTGAATGACACTTAACTTATGGTCTTTGCCATCTAATCGATGACCTGTAAACCCGAGAATCTTGGTTGAAAGAGTTCTTATTTCAGAACATAGATACCAAGCAAGCCCTCTTTAAATAAAAACATTAATTAATTATCTTTGTTAATTTTAATTTAACAATATTTTTATTAATTTAAAAGGATTGATTATGGTTTTTATATAAAAACTACAATAAAATGGTTCGGACTTATTTCTGGTTTAAAAATACTTCGATTTTCCCCCAAGGCACAGGAACAGCAAACTGTTTGATTATCTTAAATCCTTGATGATAATCCCTTAAAGGATAGCTTAATGTAATGATCTTGACTTTTTTGGTTAAGGATATACATAGCTGCTTAATCACACTATCCGATAAACATGTTCCATAAAGATAAATACATGTAGCTTGGGTTAAAGCTACATGTTGAATGTCCTCGCACATAAATGTTAAGCGTTCTATATTAAGCGCTTCTACAATTTTTTGTGCATTTGATACAAAAAAAGGAATAAAGTCAACTGCAGTAACACTGCAGAGCAACACGCTTCGCAGAAAAAAAGCAGCTCTGCCTCTACCACAACCTAGTTCAAATACATGGTCGTGAGGCGCTATTTGACACTCTTTAGCAATGAGTAAAAGCGATGTTAAAGGGATCTCCCCATAAACATCTACTTCCTTTTGTTTTTTTTGCTTAAAGAAGTTTTTTGAAATGGTAAAAGGATTGCGGAAGCGGTACATTTTTTTAAGAGCAAGATCGCACTTTTGAAATAAATCGCAGCTGTAAAATAGCTGCAATACCCTTTTTTCTTCCTGAAAAAAATAGATCTTGGAACGTAGATAAACCATAAAAAGGTTAAAAATTGATCGCATATCCAGGAGGCAGAGCAAGAAAAGAAAAAGGGTCTATTTGATGCTTTTTTAAACTCATGTATAAATCATAAGGCGGACGATTCATTGGCTCATCAGACAGACAAAACGTTCTCCAATGCATTCCGATACTTAATTTGGAACCAACTTCTTGATGAATCATTACGGCCTCCTCGGGATTAATATGAACAGGCCTCATAAAAGAACGAGGAGAATAAGACCCAATGGGAATCAAAGATAGATCTATAGGAGAAAAGCGTTTTCCAATTTGCTTAAAATCAACTGGGTTATATCCTGTATCTCCTACAAAGTAGATTTTTTTAACTAATCGATCTTTTTCATAGAATTCCACAACCCAACCTACCCATAGGGTATTGTTTAAAGACCAATGTTTCCTACCGGAAAAATGTTGCGCGGGCACAGCTGTAATTTTTACTCGTTTAGAATCCCTATTTGGGAAACCAAGCACTCTTTCTTGCCACCACTGACATTGATACACTGGAAAAATTTCTTGGGCATCAAACCAAGGTTTTACTCGCTGAGGTACCATCCAAGTGGCTTGTGGAAAATGCTTAGCCAAAGCCAATACTGTGGATTTATCTAAATGATCATAGTGATCGTGGCTAATGAGAATTAAGTGAATTGTCGGAAGTTGGCTAAAAGAAACGCCGGGGGGATGACGACGTTTAGGCCCTAGAAAAGATAAAGGAGAACAACGCTTGCTCCAAATAGGATCGGTTAAAATCCGTAGTCCATCTATTTCAATAAGAAAAGTACTATGATTAATCCAAATTGCAAAAGAGTTGCTAAGACTGACTTGTTTTTGAGAAATAGGATAATTAAAAAATGCGCAATTCTCTAACTTTTCATCATCGTAATATCCTAATTTCCATAACAATATATCTTTTAGATCGCGTCGAGTATTTCTTTCATGAGGATTGGTAAAAGGGAGTTTTTGCTTATACATCAATGGATAGAGAATAAGAAGTTGTGTCGGTTAGTTGCTTTTCTCCAAAAAACTGCATAGGTCCTGGGTATAGGTAATGATCACCTAACCTCCACGCATTTCTATGCTGTTTATAAAAGCTAAAAGACTTGGAGCCAAGATCAACCAGAGCCTTTTTAATCACCGGTTTTTTTTTGCCTTTGCGCCATTCTAAATCCATCAGAGAAGTAAGTGGGATTCCTAAAACTTGCCAGTCTATAGGATTTTTTGTTAATCCTGTTATACAACACATATATCCTGTTGCTTTATGGCTAATTAATAAAGCCGCTGTATATCCTAAGGAATAACAATAATTACAATCAAAATTAGACGGGAATCCAGCTCTTCCTTCATAACCTAAAAAATGATGTAAAGCAGAAAACTTACCTGTATATTTGCCGTCTTTTAATCGTCTTTTTAATTCTTGGGTAACTGTTTCTATCAATAATTTTTCTGTCTCAATAAAAGAGACTTGCACATTGCCATGAGGATCTCTATTTAAAAGAAGTTGCTGCTGGATCCCCTCTGGCAAAGAGGTAAAAGATTCTTTAGAATTTTCCGTTAGCCTGCTGAAAATCCCTTTATTATCTATAGAAGAATCTTCTAATAAGTGGTTTAACTCTTGAATGAGAGCGCTGATTTCTGGAATAAACTCTATTAATCCTTCTGGAATTAGAATCACTCCAAAATTTTTTCCTATTTCTGCACGTTCACAGATTAAGTCTGCTATTTGATTGGTAATTTGTTGCAAAGTTTTCTTGTTCTCTGCCACTTCTTCTGCAATTAATACCATATTTGGATGTGCGGCTAAGCCGCATTCTAAAGCAATATGTGAAGCAGACCGCCCCATAAGTTTGATAAAGTGATAGTATTTTTTAGCTGACAAACAATCCCTAGCAATGTTACCAATTGCCTCTGAAAAAATCTTACAGGCTGTATCAAATCCAAAAGAGGTAGCAACGTGAGTGTTTTTTAAGTCCCCATCAATTGTTTTTGGTACTCCAATAACAACTGCTTGAGAGTTTTTACTTTTAAAATATTCCGATAAAATGGCGGCATTGGTATTTGAGTCGTCCCCTCCAATGATCACTAAACCATCTAACTGCATGGATTCCACTGTATTTAAAGCAGAGGCCAGGTGCTCCGGGGTTTCTAGTTTAGTTCTTCCTGATCCGATTAAATCAAATCCTCCTTGGTTGCGATAAGACTGAATAAGCTCTTTGGTTAATTCCTTATATTTATTCCTTATAATCCCCTCAGGGCCTTCTAAAAATCCAAATAGCCTCGATTCTGGATTGAGTAAAATCAAAGCATCTAAAAGACCTGTAATGACATTATGCCCTCCAGCAGCCTGTCCACCAGAGAAAACAACCCCTACCCTCATCAAGCGATTTTCAACGCTCTCTTTTTTTTGAATCCTTAAAATAGGTTGGCCAAACGTTAAGGGAAAAAGAGAACGAATTTCTTCATTTTCTAAAGAGATATTTATATCCTTTACCCATTCAATATTATCTATTTGTTGCAGCAAACTAGGTAATATAGGGAGATATTTTTCACGAGCCTTACGCAAAGGATTTTCGGGTAACATGAGGGTTCTGCTCTTTTTTTTGCTTAAGTATGAGCTTAAAAGGGTTAAAATAACAATCATTTAAAAATCAGTTGACAAAAAGAGCTTCTTTTCTCTAAATTACTTCTTTGCCCAGATGGTGGAATGGCAGACACGCCAGATTTAGGTTCTGGTGCCGCAAGGCATGTAGGTTCGAGTCCTATTCTGGGCAAATTACCGAACGTTTTGTCAGAAATGTCCAAACGTTCGGCTTTATTTCCCGTCTTCAAAACCAATTTTCCAGTGAATGCTGAGCATGAGTTGTGCGATTTTTTAAGGTGATGAATTTACTTAACTAGTTCTAGTTCTCATTAAGCAATTTTTCTAGTTGTTTTTTTTTTGATGCCATGGTTAACATACTTCAAAAATCGGGGCAGATAATGAAATTCAACTGTAAAAAAGTAATCTTCTTAGCGTTCTTTATCGCGCTCTCTTCTTTAACCCTAGATGCTGTAGAAACACAAGGCTTTCTAACTACTGATGACATTGCCCTATTCTACAAGCAGGGATATCTTTTAAAGTCACAATGCCTCAGTCAAGAAGAGATGAAACAGCTGAATGAAGATATTACAACTGTTATTGATCGAGCTATAGGGGAGATCCAGCATTCTAAAGATCTGACTTTTTCAGATGATGACCAGATTATCTACATCAATGGGTCTCGAGTCGTTTATAAGCGACACCTTGATCAATCTATTTTCATTGCACGCATTAATGGATGTGGTGGCATGCAACCTGCATTGTTAGCAACAATGCGCTCTAAAAAAATGGTTCGCACTTTTTTCGAGTTATTGGGAACCAATGATTTAGAGCATTTAATTTCTCAAATCCACCCAAAACTCTCTGGTGATGGAATTGCTTATCCAAAACATCGAGATATTCAATTTCGCAAATCGTTTGATCCCGATTGGCAAGATGTCTTGGGCAATAGCAGTTATGCCATTTGCATTATTCCTATCGATCGCATGACTCCTGAAAATGGAGGTCTATGGATCGATAGAAATAATTACCCAGAGCCTCAAGGCCTAGAAGAAGATCTTGTTTGGCTGTATGCAGAACCAGGGGACCTTCTTTTTATGCATCCACATCTCTATCACGGAAGCGGCCCCAATCTTGCTCCGAATACAAATAGAAAAACGCTTTTAACAGGTTTTTGCGCATTTGGCGCAAATCACAAGCCATATCCTGGGGCTTATGTGAATACACGATTTACATTAACCGAAGAGGGGGAAATCTCGATGTCAGCCAGTCCTTGGAACCAAGGCCCCTCACTTGGGTCGGGTGTTGGTCATTAAGCCTAACTTAAGAGAAATTCTTGTTGTAAAAAAGAGGCTACAGCACGTCTTTTCTATCTCTTCTTTCTCTATGATAGACATTAGAGGGTGCAAATTTATAAACGGTTCAAGCAAAGATCTTGCGCATTCCATATAAAAGGGTTTTTATGATTAAAAAAATGATGGCAACTTGCTGGAGTCCTTTTAAAATTTCGGGTGATTGTTGGAAATAAAGTCCTTGCTTTCCTTGGTATTCGCCAATCGTACGTAAAATAGTCAGCTGCTCCGCTGTAAATGTAAGAGATTGTAAATACTTTTCATCTAGAGAGTGCTGCATAGCCATCCAATAGGGTAATAAAATTTAAATAGGGTAATTTTTCCTTTTATTTTACCCTATTTGGCAAGCTCTTTTGTTAAATTAGGCTTAATACGATCTCTCTTCTGATGATAAGTGATTCATTGTAGAATATTGATTTTTTGGAAGAAGACTTCATGTTTTTAATCAAAAAACTCATCTATCTCCATAAAAACCTACTTGATAATTTTCTTGTATCCTACTAATTTAGTTAGTAGGATACAAGAAAATTATCAAGTAGAGGCTTCTAGAATAACTAATTATTTAATTGAGCAATTATATATACTTAATGGAAAAATAGTTTTAATGTAATTGACAAGATAAGGAGAATAGCAAATTTGCTTTAAAAGAAGTTCTTCCTAAAGCAGCGGTCTCTGGGTATTCGAATAAGATTCACTAATCCAAGTATGGCCGCGTGATTTAGATTTAGAAGGACTAACCATAATGCTGACATCTTGACCTAGTTCATTTAGGAATCGAATAAGCCGTTCAAGTGAAAAACTGCGTAATCTTCCCCGAATTAGAGCAGAGATTTTTGGTTGATCTATTCCTAAAATTTCGGCAGCTTGCCTTTGCGTGAGTTTTTTCTTTTTCAGGAGTTTAGCAATTTGACGAGCAAGTTCGGATTTAGCCAAAGCTTCTTCAGGATTTTCAATGCCTAGATCAGCGAATACATTTCCCGAACTTTCTTCGTAATTAATCGTTTTTTTCATAATTGTTTTCCTCTTTCTTTTAATTTCTTATATAGAGAATCAACTTCTTTTAAACGACTTTTAATTAAATCGATATCTTGTTTAGGAGTAGCTATTCCACTTTTTGATTTTTTCTGAAAAGCATGCAACACAAAAATAGACTCAGCCATTTCAACTGTATAAACAACACGATAAGTTCCCGATCTACTAGTCTCCCGAAGCTCTATGATTTTAGCATTTCCCAAGCCGCTTAGAGTCTTAGCATGATTATGCCTATCACCCATTTGGACAAGATATAAGCCATGCCCCATTTCATCTTGTACTTCGTCAGGAAATTTTTTGAGGTCTTCTCGACTACTACCAATCCAGAATAGTCGCTTCATTAAAAACATTTCTCCAATTTCTATTTTTTAATATGCCTGTTTAGGCATATTAAAAGCAAGAAAAAATCCCAATGGAAGAGATAATAAAGTCAAATCTGCTTTCTTTAAGACCTAGTAAAGCAAAAGCCCTAACCTTAAAGAGAAGATCCTCCAAGCAGAAGAGTACGAATATCAAAGATTTGCTGATCTCTGCGAGATATCTATTCCTTCCTAAAAACTGCTATACAAATAACTGCATCTAGGAAAAATCCTTTTTTCTGGATTTAGGATGATCAGCCCAAAAGAGCGATCAATTAAATTTCAAGTTATTCATTTATGCTTGCTTTCAATTCTGTTAGAAAAGAAACTGTCTTGATATTCAATAGCTTTAAAGCTAAAAAAAGTCCTGCAATCAGGTTTTTATATGAAATGACCTTTTTCTTTCTTAAAAAAAAGTACTTTATGATTAAAAAAACGCTATTTTCTCTATTAACAACTTATACTGCTCTATTTGCAGCTCCACAGACCATAGATTTTGATTTAGAATCAAATCGAGAAGATATTTATTTTTCAGCAGATCTTACAAACCTCATTAGCTTAAAAAGTTGTGAAGTTGATGACTGCTTCATCTCTTTTCTTCAGGATTCTTCCGGGAATAACTTTGTTCTTAAGCAGATCAAGGAAGACTCTGGTGATGAACAATTTTTACTGGTTTTGGATGCGCTAGCCTGCCATATGGCAGAAACAATGCAAATTCCAATGAATCGCGTAACCATCATCGAACCAAATGCATCTTTTCCTCAAAAAATAAAGCTGGGCTTTCCAGCTACATTACATACAATGGCGCAGGGAAAAGACACTGACCAGCAAGGTCTTTATCAAAATATTGATATTCATCAGCGTTTTCGTAGAAAGAATTCTCCTAAAGAGGAAAAATGGGGTGTCTTGTCTCCTGAAGAAACAGGATTAACGCTGACTATTATTCAAGAGATGGCTAAGCATCCTGATTTAGCCAAAATTGTCGCTTTAGATACTTTTGTAGGCAATGCTGATAGAAGCCCTCCTAATCTGTTTTACGATTCTGTTACAGATCAATTTTGCGGCATTGATATGGCAGCTTCTTTTAATAGCGACTTAGCTAAAGAGGCTTGTAGGCAACTGCAAATACTTTCAGATAAAGAGATTATTCTATCTCTCAAGGAAAAAGATGCCTTAGCTAAATATGCTCATACTTTAGAAGTCCTACTCCAAAAATACCCCCCTAATCTACAAGAAGCTCTTTTGCTTAAATTTAGTCAAAAAGCCGGATTCATAGAAGGCTCTTTCCTTTTTAATCAAGACGTAACTGAGCGTATCGAACATCATAAAAGATGCATAAAATGCAACTATGAATATTCAAGCCAATTAGTTGTTTTAGTGCATAAACTGCTTCAAAGATAAAAACTTAAGAACCTCGCTTGAGGTTCTTATAGCATACCAGGGCGATTTAACTAAAATTTTTTGACACCTCTCTGCAGAAAATAATTGCCAAAACTCCCTTTAAGTATCCAGAGCCAAAAGTTGCTGCTCGTCTCACAGCAGCAAGTCCTCTATTTGGATCAG
>JBAUFS010000014.1:0-2138 GCA_049679255.1 Candidatus Rhabdochlamydia sp. | reverse complement strand
TAACTTTGAAACTCCACTAGAAGCATTTAGCAGATTATCTACAAACATGCTATGCTCGGGTGCACAATAGATGTTTTTTTCAAGTATTTATATGTTCTTTTTTGTGCACTTCGAGGTTGAAAGGGCCATCTCTGTATAAAATTTAATAAACTGAATAAACTTTTACTACAATAATTAATCGTTTGAAATTTAAAAAATATATAAATAAAAAACACGAGCAGAAATCATCAATATTAATTCGTTTTATGATTTAATATAATAAAGGAGCGTAAATTTAAACTGTTTTTTATTATTAAAAGCAAAAAATAACAATTCCTGAAATTAATCACTACTTATCTTAAATATCGACACTTCCTCCTTACCAATCTTTGTTTCTAGTAGTAATAAATTTTATAACAATATAAGGAACTTATGTCAGATATCATAAATTCTCAATCAATATCAGATTCTTTTAGAGACCAGAACCCCATTGTTCAAGAAGAAATAAAACAATCCCCCTTTTCAACAGATCTAATCACTTCTGAGGATCTAAAAAAGCTTGAACAAGAACATGCTAATCATGCATTTCCTCAACAAATTCAACAACAGTCTGAAGCATTAAAAAAACATGCAGCTCTACTTAATGAAGCAAGAAAACAACCCTTACCTAAAGCCCAAAACAAAGCACCCCGCTATACAGAAAAAAGGCCTGTGATTCCATCTGGTATGCCTTTAAATGAACAGAATCTAGAAGAGATTGAAAAAGAACTCTCCATCCTAGAGAATTTATCACCAAAACAAAGAGCAAAATTTTCTGATCAATTAATGCAAAAAGAATTTATGCTTATTGACCCTCTCATCGAACAAAAATTCTCCCAACTAGCATCTATACCACCAGAAGAGCTAAAACCACTTATTGAACATTTAAAAGAAAATATCAACCAGCTCAAAAAAACCGCTAGCAAACTAAAAGAGCTCGATCCAAAAAAGGCGGATTTTATCTTAAATACCCTACAAGGGATCAGTAATGTAGAACTGGAATACACTTCCCCAGAACAGCAAAAAAAGTTCATTCATCAATTAGAAGAACAAACAGCTGCTTTAGTTAAAAATCAACAACTAGAACCTAAAATAGGCAACGTTCTCCTCCTCTTTTTAGCCTTTGCTAAAAGCCAAATGGATCAAAATGATAAAGCCATGCTAGCAGGTATAGAAGAAGTAAGAGTAAAAACAGCTCAATTAGAGATTAACGCCGAAGCAGTAAAAGATCAGGCTAATCAGTCCGTACAAGGCCGTCATATCAGTGCAGCAAAGGCAGCGATACTTACTGCAGTGGTATTCGGTCTTTGCTTTGTAGCTCTAACAGGCTTAGGATTCTTAGCAGGGATGGGACTTTTAAGTGGGACACTTGCAATAGGAGGGGGGATTATGGCTTCTTCCTCTTTAGCAGTAGGAACAACTGCCGCATTAATTACTGGTTTATCCGCTGGTAGCATCTGTTACGCAGCTTACAAAAATCCAGAACTACCCGGTCTTGAATGGATGACAGAATTAGGACCTGAAGATAAAAAGCTCATGCTCTCCCAAAACCTCATTAGTTTTTTTAATACCCAAACACAAAAGATTAACTCTCAGTTAGGTTCAACGGAGAAAATGTTTGTAGAGAATGTTTCCGATAGATCTGCACAACTAGGCCAGCAATCAGGGCAAGCAATTACTGAATTTGGACAAATGATGAAAGCTGGATAGATTATTTTGGAGCTGTCTTTATTAAAAGACAGCTCCACTTTGAAAAGAAATGCAAAACCTAATACTTAGAATGCTTACAATGAAGCCAAATTTTGTTTTCCTACAGCTATCCAATTATGTCTTGCCTAATTGTAGCAAGATCATGGTCCATTCTATTCACTTAACTACGTAAGTTTAGGTATCCATTGATAGGTTGTGCTAGATCCTTATCCAACCCTGTGTATTCCAGTGTGACAAAATATTCATCCACTTTATCAATATTTATGCAACCATCTAAATCATGTAAATCATGTAAATCATCAAGATGAAGCATATGTAAATCTGAAGAACACTCATTCATTGCTAATTTCATTGCTTCTCTTTTAGACCCTGCTGTAACAAGCGTCATAAAGTGATGTTCTCCAATTTGC
>JBAUFS010000013.1:0-3746 GCA_049679255.1 Candidatus Rhabdochlamydia sp. | reverse complement strand
AGCCCTTGGGCATTTGCTCCTCCTTTGGTATTTTTTTTGTCTTAAAAACACCATAGAAGTTGCAGCCATCTCTGACCACTTTAAATTTTAATCTATTTGTCGCACTTCTCTATTGAATGGGCCTTTTTGAAATACGGGTCTAGACTGATCTTTGGCGCTTACTTCTATCCAAGTCTTGGTATCTGTGATAACCGCATCAGAGTACTTATTTAAAGCAGCAGCTTTTGGCATCCCTAGTTCAATATCTAAAAGAAGAGTTTTTAATCGTTCTATGTGGCACACAGATCCAGTTTGCATTCCTCCCCCAACGCTCCAATGGCCAGCACCTACTGCATCTCCTATTAGAACAACATTATCACCCTTTGTGGCTGTTTCGCAGATAGCTTGCTTTAATAAGAATGAAGTGACAGGTTTATCATCTATGGGGCCAGAAATTTTTAAACCTTCAACTGTTTTGATAGGTAAACTAAGTGCCTCAGAGGCAATCCTCCGAAATTCTGTATCAATGTCGTCTTGTGTCTCAATTTTGGCAGGATCAATATCTGCCACAATCCATGTAGAATCCGAATCAGCTCTTCCTATAATACCAGTAAGCCGCATTTGACCATCCTCATTTCTCCATTGTTTTAACATGATACCACCGCTATCAATGCCTAACGTTCCAGCTATTTGTAGTTTATCTTCAGCTGCTGGAATTAATGGGATATTTAAAGCATTTCTCGACTTACTATTAAACCCTTCAGCAATGACAATGAGGTCTGGAATCTGATGCCCTTCAATAAAGTATCCTTTGTATAAGTGGACGTTTGGGAACGACTGTAAATACTTCTTGAGAAAAGTTTCAAATACTTTTGCTTCTGCGATAGCTACTGAAGACATAGCCATCATTTCATCACAAGTTGAAGGCAGCCTCGAAGGATCTCCTCGTTCTAAGCCATCATGGCTCTTGTTACGGCGATAGCCATCGGCATATACATGAGTTGATCCTTTATAAATTGGCTTAACAACTTCCTTGATAAAAGAATCTGCTAGTTTTTCATCAATTGATGCTAGCTCATTCACTAATGATTGCCTTGCTGCCCATTGTATGTTCCTTGTGTATTCATCTCTGATTTCAAAACAGTCCACTTGATATCCCGACTTAGCTAAGACTGCTGCTGCTAACATTCCGATAATCGATTGCCCTGAAACAACCGCATATTTTTCTTTTAATCTATTCGTTGATTGGAATCTTGAATGAAGATTTGCATCAGCTTCTAAATTTAATGAGAGATTGAATGCGGTGAGTAATGTAATAAAATAGATAATAATGTTTTTTCTCATAGACCCAGTAGCCCTCCAATTTTGGTTAAAATCAATTTCCAATTGATTGTACCAATGATTATTCCAAAAACTAAAAGTTGGCACGCTTTCCAATTAATTTCTTCGGAATATAATTTTTGACTCCAAAAGTTTGTAAGGAGAATGCTTGCTACTGATGCCATAGGGAAAATTACTGCATTTTCAAAAGGAAGGGCTTTCTTTGCAGATAAAAGCAAAGATAGCGTACAAAGGAGGTTTGTTAATCCCCCTGCAAAACCAACCATGATTTCTTTACGATTTGGGAACCTGCGATTGGAATAAAGGTAGGCAATAAGCTGAATGCTCAAACATGTGAGAAACATAAATGGGGTAAACCATTCTGAATCAAATTGCTTTAGATCAGCCACCTTTATGAGCATTGCTCGATACTGAAAAAGACATAGAAGAAAAATGTGAAATAAAAACACCATTGAGGCGAAAGTAATCCAAACATTTTTTTCACGTATTTGTTTGACTCCAGTTACACCCCAAAAAAGGCCTATTATCACAAAAAGCAAACCAACAACATGGGCTAGCCCAATATAAAAACCACAATCTGCTCCGAATAGATAGGCCATTATTATCCCTGGCAAAATAGTCGCAGAGTTTAGAGTTGCAAAAGTTAACCCAGGAGTTCCTTTTTCAACGGCTATACCAAGTGAAAATAGCATTATGTAAAGAATGATTCCTGCACATATCCCTAGAAGTGAAGGATACAATTGGATTGTGAATTCTCCTTTTAAAAGTGGCCCAAGAATAAGAGCAAAAAGACTAGATGCTAGTATTTGACATAGAAAAAAAAGCTTAGCCGTTCCTTCGATATCTATACCCTTTTTTACACAGAAATTAGTCAAAGAGTTAAAAACCCCTGCGATAAGTGCTAATGTTATTCCCATACTAATACAAGCCTCATCATGTAATTTTTCTCCTAATACCGCGTATCTTTACATCCAAAAAATGAAGTCCATTCTCTGCCAACATACCTACTTGCAAATCTCAAAACTCTCCAATTTAAAACCATTTTTGTATTTTTATTAACAAAAAGAACTTTCTTTAAATACCGTATTGAATACCCTATGAAGCTAACTAAATTATTAAATATATTATTTTTACCTTCTTAGCCTTGAGAGAACCTATGAAGTTTGGTCAGTTAATCTAATCAGCAATGGCTTTTAATTTCCAATCTGATGAAGTGGGAAGGAGTTCCTCTAGAAAGAAGAACTCCTAGAAGTGATTTACGTAAAATATTCGTATTCTTGTTATCTAAAAAAAGGATCAAGATCAGCTTTACAGAAACTAGGAGTAAGGATATGTATAGAATTATTTTTTCATTTATAGTGGTGATTTTATTTTTTCAAAAGGAACTTATATCAATGGAAAACTCAAATTTTTTTAAAAACGCTCTTGAAAATCATAGACGTGATTTTTCACAAGAAATGGAAGGGTGTCTAAAACGCAAAATTATTATTTATCTCGCTGGCAAAATTCCAAATGGAGATGAAACCCCTAGTGATGCATTACATTGGACTAAGCAACATATGGATCGTTTACGATCTAATCTTAGTCAATTTGACGTTGTGCTTCTAAACCCAGCTTTTAAAGATTGTGATCTTACTAACCAAGACACAGTATTTGGTCGAGATATGCATTACGTATTTTCTAGTGATATCATATTTGTAGATGCAAGGGGATCTCGCGGCTTAGGAGTAGGTGCAGAGATGATGTGGGCAAAAGTAAATGGAATCCCAGTAGTTTCTTGGGCTCCGAAAGATACCTATTATAATACAAGCTCTGCTATAGTCTTGGGAACATACGTATCTGATTTCATTCATCCTTTTGTGAATGGTTTAAGCGATAAAGTGGCTGAGAACATTGAAGAAGGAGCTGAATGGATCAAACAGTTTATTAAAGACCCCAATTCTGTAAAAATTAAAAATTCTGATAGCATCCATTCTATTATGGGATACTACAAAGCAAACCAGTTAAAACAAAATGAATTAGTAGAGAAAGATTGAGAAATTTAATTTTTAAAGATTATTTTGTTTAATTGAGCTTTAGTGAATAAGGTTTAGGTTTTACCTGACCTGTTTTGTTTTACTACAACTATCCAATTATGTCTTGCCTATTTTAGCAAGTCATTGGTCCAAGTTTGGTTCCATTTCACTTAACTGCGTAAGTTTAGGTATCCATTGATAGGTTGTGCTAGATCCTCATCCAACCCTGTGTATTCCAGTGTAATAAAATATTCATCCACTTTATCAATATTTATGCAACCATCTAAATCATGTAAATCATCAAGATGAAGCATATGTAAATCTGAAGAACACTCATTCATTGCTAATTTCATTGCTTCTCTTTTAGACCCTGCTGTAACAAGCGTCATAAAGTGATGTTCTCCAATTTGC
>JBAUFS010000012.1:0-14195 GCA_049679255.1 Candidatus Rhabdochlamydia sp. | reverse complement strand
CGATGCAGAACTCTCATAGGTAAAAACCAGGCGGTAGATATTATAAGACTCTTATAAGAGTATTATAAGAAGGGTAAGGGCTATTGTTTGCCGTTTATTACGGCCAAACAAATAGCTCCCTACCCAAGAGATGGGGAAAAGAGGTTTATGAGTAACAAACACAAGCAACTTGTGTTACCTGAATCTACAAATGGGTAATTTGTGTGTTTAAATGGCTTCAGAGCTTGTTTTGGGTGGTGGGTAGTGTGATTAGGTGTTTTACTTCATCTTAAAGGCTCAGGGGGCTTGATACTACGTTTCTCTGTTTGGCTGCACTCTTCTGTTTTTTGAACGGAGTTCTGTCTTTTGTGATTTCGAAATGCTTAATTCGATGTAATTGCTCTCAAATTTTAGGGAACGATCTGCTTTTAACTTACTAAGAGTGGTTTATATTGTTTAATCCCAATCAATTTACTCTTTAACACTGTAAGACAAGGTTAATTGTTATTTATAATAATTTTATATCTAATTGAAATATGAAAGTGGTATTCTCTACTTGTTTTTAAGTTAGTTGATTGATGTTAACCATCAATTGTGAAAAGAAGGAATTAAACGGTGCCGATAGATGTATTAAATGCATTATTACAGCTATTAGACGCGCTTCCTGTATTGCAAACTCTACTAGTGTTACAAATTCTATTAATTTCAATAGAATTATTGACAAAACAAGAAATAAAACTAAAAGGTCTGTCTAACTGAATCAAGTGAGTCCTTAAAGAAGGCATTTGTAATATAGACATGAAAACGTGAATGTAACTTTAACATAATAACCATGGAGAGAATATGTTACCTCTAAATCTACTAAATGTAGTGTTGGGCTTATTGGCTATCTTGCCTTTAGGAACTCTTCCTTTGCTACAAGTTTTATTGTTACAAGTGCAAACATTGGCAGCACAAGGGCAAAATCCACAACAAATCCTAGCAGCTCTCATAAGCGCAATAACATCAGTTGTTCCATTACCCGTACCAATGTCTGAAGCAAAATAGAGATATTGCTAAATAGCACAAAAAACCGCATGATTTTTGTTCATGCGGTTTTTTTTTGAGTTTGTAGTCTCTTATAAATGAGCGACAGTCTTTTGTATTTTTTTTGGATGATGTTTATTAAAAATCGTCAGATTTTTGTTTGTCTGTCTTTTGAAAGATTTTTTCCTGAATACAATCTGTGACAAATTTCCGAATGGACATTCCTAGTTTTGCTACATGCATCTTGATTTTTTTATGTTCCTTTTCTGAAACATCTATCGACATCCTGGTTTTTTTATCACGCATTTTAATCCTCCGTAATTTTTGGAAGAGACTCAATAAAACAGAAATTTCTTGCGTTTTTTGAATTTTAGAAAACCCTTCAACAAAAGAGAACGTCTATCTTAAAAACCATTATACTAATTTCGACTTTTACTACATGCAAGAGGAGTGCAAACTTCCAAAAATTACCACATGTATTGTATGACTGTCGTAGAAAGTTAATTTGGCATTTTCTTCAATAAGCTTGGTTCCCACTTCTAGTGTATGAGTCTTTAGCAAAATAGGAGCTGCTTGTACATTGAACCCTTCTGCTGCAACTATGGGGACATAGTTTGTGCTTGCCATCGGAATAATAAAAGAAATCAGATAGGAACCTGTGTTTTTTTTATGAACAGACATCACATTAAACCCTTCGTACACTTCACAAGTTACCCCTGAAAACGTTGTCCAGGCTTTTGCTATGGCAGGATGTATAGCTAGAGTAGCTGTGGGATCAATGCTTGTTGCATCGTAAAAAACCTCTTTTTTAGAAGCAGGAGGATTTAGCAGTTGTGTCTCCTCCTGAAATTTAGGAGCCCCTGTCGTATAGCTTTGATTTGTTACATAGGTTTGTGAATAAGGAGGTGTAAAAACATGCATGCCATGAAAATTTCCTTTTCTATCACACCCTACCAGTCTAGGGTTCCGAGAGCGAATCGCTTGTTTTTTTTCTTGTCTTATCATTGATTTAAATCCACTTTATGTTTTTTTGTGATGTCCTTGTTTGTGGATAATAAGAAATACTTTTTTTTTATAAAATCTTATCTTCAAAAACCCATGAAAGCAATCAAGTTCTTTTTAAGGAGAAGGTTCGATTAACAGCCAAGATACAATAGAGGTATCTCCTATTGCTGAAGAGGAAATCGTGAAGCTCACACCAGCTGTTCTTGCTGTTACTGATAGAACTCCTGGGCCTCCACTCGGTACGTTACTGCAAAGGAAGATTTCTGTACTTGCTGTTACGGTATTATTGGCAACCGTTACAACAGAAGGAGATAACAATACAGGAGTTAGTGTAGCTCTTCCCATGCGAGCATTCGTTCCTTCTTTGATCAATAGTCCTGAACCCACATTGGAGATGGCAACTCCAGAAATCGATGTGCTTGTATTTAACACTTGGGCAATCGTACTAGTAGTTGTTGTTGTGTTTCTTGTAACTTGAAAAACAATAGCGGTGCCATTAGCTGTGGCAGACCAGTTTTCATTGGCTATCATAGTAATCAAGGCTTTAGATGTTGTTGCAAAAGCCGATCCCGTATAGCCTCTTGAGCCCCATATGCCTAAAGCATCTCCGCTTAAGTTTGCTGTTGGAGATGCTTGTATCCCTCTAGCAGTGAGACAAATCCAATTAGAGGCACTAGTAGCTGTGCTTCCTACGTAAGATGTTTGCAGAATATCGCATTCAGCAGAGGCAGCGGGCATTACAAATTCGGCAGTAGAGCCGCTTAAGAATTGGGTCGCTGTTCCTACTCCTAAAAATCCGCTGGAAATCACCGCGTTGGTAGGGGCTGCTGTTCCTGCAAAAGTCCCAAAAGCAGCTGAGCCTTTACAATCTAGAATATTAGTTCCTAGAAAATTGTTGGTATTCCCAAGAGTTAGAGATTGTGTGCTGGAAGAAGCCGGTACGTTTAATGCGTTTGCTATTTTTGCCATTTGATCGCTTATACTGCTCTTTATAAATGTTTATAGGAAAAATTCTTCTACTCGCAAGGCTTGCAAGTAGAAGACGTTAAATATTATGGAATAATAAAAAAAAATATATCCAGTGTAAATTGAAAAAACTGCAATTTTTATAAAGAGTTTTATCAAACATGTATCAACTTTAATAAATCAAATCTCTGTTCTCTTGTAATTACACAACTGTAATGTTTCCAATGCTTCCTATTATGTTCCATATGGTGCTAGCTCCTGCTGTTACACAAACTGCGTGAATCGAGTCTAATTGGTTTGTCGAAGTAAGCGATCCGCCTGTGCCAGCTGTTGTGCTTGAAGATCCGAAAAATATCTGCTGAGAAGCGTTTTGTTTGAGCTGCCAGCCTGCTGTACCAGCGCTTCCCTTTCCTGTAATGTAAAACGTATCCCCAAGAGCTGCTGTAGCAGGAAGGGTAAAGACAACCTGTGCGGCATTATCAGCGATATAGCCTGTATTAACTACAATTGTTTGAGTTGTCCCCGTAACATCTACCCATGTAATCCCACCAGGAGGAACGGTTAAAGTAACTGCACCACCAAGGGAAACAGGGCTGCCGGTTACAGTAACTCCGCTTCCTGTAATGGTAATAGGAGGGGCTGTTAGGGTGAGTGAATTGGCTCCCGGGGTTTGCGTCAATCCCCCTGACAAGGTAAGTGTTGCAAAAGCAGGTGCAGCGCCTGTTGCTCCGATGAGCAACTGACCGTTTGTCCCAACTGGAACAGAGGTAATAGCGCTAGTACCATTTCCAAGAAGAAGGCCGTTTGCAGTTAAAGTGGTGTCCCCCGTTCCTCCATTTGCAACGGTTAAGGGAGTTCCACCTAAGGTATTGATGTTGATATTTGCTGTATTAACTTCAAAGTTAGGAGCGGCTGCTACGCCACTGGGATTGGTAATGGTAACGGTGTTTCCTGTAGAGGTAAATGTGCGACCAAAAAAGGTTCCTGTACCGTTATAGGCAACAATTCCTGACTGACTTAAATTTATGGCATTATTTGTTGTCATGGGCTCTCTTTTGTTATATGAATTTTTTATGTAACTTTAAGTGTGTTTGCATCTAATTTTGAATTAACGTTTTTTAAGATAAGCTCTTAATTTAACAAGAAGGTATATTCTTAAGATTTTTTATTATTATATATAATTTCATCTTCCCGCGAGTGAACACAGTCTCTTTGAGTCTATTTAGAGATTTTATCTGTAAACACCAGCCGCCTCTTTGGAAGAGCCTTGCTAACTTTTCTGTTTTTATTCGAAGAGGATGCTTGAGTAGTATGGTGGATTCAAAAAAAATATATCCAGAATAATTTATGGAAATAGGGAAATCTTGAAAGATTTAAAAGAAGCATTCAACAAATGTTGAATATCTTTTAAAAGAAGATCTACAAAAGATCAGTTTTTAATAAGAATTTTATAATAAGAAACGTGTTTTAACCTTAAGGGTCTGCTAATGGAATTTTTGCCTTAAGACAAGTTGCCATTTACTTTTAGTTATTTTCTTGCTTCATAACTACTAATTAAGTTCGCATAGGGCACTAAATGCTCTTGCAGCAATTTTTTTAACTTGTCCCCATCATTTCTCCAGTCTTTTTGTAATTCTGAGGCAAGGGCAAACCAATTTATTAAAACAGCCCCAGCACTCGACATGCGTATAAGAGCAGCCTCTCTGACAGATTTGTTAAGTGTACCCGAAGCATCAACTACAACATATACTTCATATCCTTCTGCTAAAGCAGAAATTGTAGGAAATGCGACACATACATCGGTTACAATTCCTGCTATTAGCAACTTTTTGCGCCCTGTTTTTTTAACAGCTTTTACAAAATCCTCATTACCCCACGCATTGATCTGTCCCGGTCTTGGGATGTAGGGGGCGTTTGGAAATTTCTCCTTTAGCTCAGGCAGCAAAGGGCCATTAGGACCGTTTTCAAAACTAGTTGTTAGTATTGTGGGAAGGTTAAAAGTAAGGCCTATATTGGCTAGAGCAAGGATGTTATTTTTAAACTCATCTGGTTCATAGTCTTTAACTAATTGCATCAATCCTGTCTGATGATCAATAAGCAGCAATGCTGCATTTTCTGGAGAGAGGCGATTATTGCCTGCTTGAGAATGTAAGTAAGACATAAAATTGTTCCCATTTTAAATTAGAAAAATCAGCACATCTATTACTAGTCAAATGGGAATTATAAGTAAAGTTTTAGAGTTTAGCATGATTCAAATAGGTTCTATCAATAACCAACCTACTACTGAACCAAAATCCAATGCAATACCCGTTGAGATACTAAAGCTCACTCCTGGTGTCCTTCCGGTTACGCGTAAGAATCCTAAAAGGTTGAGAGAACTCTGATCGTTAACAGTTAAAAAAATACGAGTGTTTGCTGTAACGGTGTTATTAAGCACTGTAGCCGATCCCAATGACAAAGTAACAACTCCCATTCGAGCATTACTCCCCTCTTTAATTAAAAAGCCCGATCCTTGATCTGAAATGGCAACTCCTGAAATCGATGCACTGCTATTCAATATACTAGCTACTTCTCTTAGAGTTGTTGTTGTATTGCGTGTCACCTGGAGAGAAATATTTGTTCCATTATTGGTTGTTGTCCAATTTTCATTTGCATTCATGAGAAGATAGCCCATTGATGCAGCAGAAAAACCAGTGCCATTATATCCTCTAACTCCCCACTCGCCTATGATATCACCGTTTTGATTAGCTGTTGGTGCTAATGCTGTTCCCCTTGCTGTGAGATGAATCAAATTCGATGCATTAGTAGCACTACTTCCTACATAGGATGTTTGCACAATATCACATTCTGTAGAGGTAGAGGGCATGACAAATTCCGCAGTAGATCCTGATAGAAATTGCGTAGCAGTTCCTATGCCTAGAAAAGGAGAAGTAACCAAACTATTTGCAGGTGCTGTAGTTCCTGCCACAGTACCAAAAGCTGCTGACCCACTACAATCTAAAGTATTAACCCCTAGAAAATTATTAGAATTTCCTAAAGTTAGAGAGGTTAAACTAGAAGACGCCGGAACATTTATTGCATTTGTTATTTTTGCCATTTTACATTCTTTGTTTACTCATTATCTAAGGAGCTGACTCAACCAGTAGCCAGGCAATATCTGAAGTGTCCCCTATAGCAAGAGAAGTGATGGTAAAGCTAACCCCGGGTACTATTGCTAGCACAAATACCTCTCCAAGAGCTAATCCGGAAGGGTTGTTATTTGTCAAAAAAATACGCGTGTTAAGAGTCACCGTATTGTTAGCTACTGTAACGGTAGAAGGGACTAAAAGAATGGGCACTAATGTGGCTATTCCCATTCGAGCGTTAGCTCCTTCTCTAATCATAAAACCTGAGCCGGCCCTAGTAATTGCTAATCCGGAAATAGAAGCACTTGTGCTAAGAGCACGAACAATTTCAGACGGAGTTGTTGAGTTCGGAGGGGTTATTTGAAAGCTGATTGCCGTCCCGTTGGCTGTAGGGGTCCATGTTTCATTAGCCAGTATAGTGATGGAGCACTTGGAAGTGGTTACAAAACCAGTGCCATTATAGCCTCTCACCCCCCATATTCCTAATGCATCTCCGCTCTGATTAGCCGTAGGAGCTAGCGCTGTGCCTCGTGCTGTTAAATGAAGAAGATTTGATCCATTGGCAGATCCTGCCCCTGCGTAAGTTGTTTGTAGAATGTCGCATTCAGATGAAGTGGTGGGCATTAAGAATTCTGCAGTAGATCCGCTTAAGAATTGTGTAGCTGTTCTAACTCCTAAAAAACCACTGCCTACTAAACCATTTGTAGGAGCAGCTGTTCCTGCAAAAGTCCCAAAAGCAGCTGATCCTTTGCAATCTAATGAATTGTTTCCTAGAAAATTATTTGCGTTTCCTAGCGTTAAAGAAGGAACTAAGGAAGAGGCTGGTGTATTCGTTGCATTTGCTGTCTTTGCCATTTTAGGTACGTCTAGCCCTATTTATTATGTTTCTTAAGGAGAAGGTTCTATCATCAACCAAACAACAGCAGCAGCAGCAGTTAATAGATTAGAGGAAATAGTAAAACTAACCCCAGGTATTCGTGCTGCTATGGTCAACTGCCCTATATTTACTGCTAGTCCACTATTTGTTAAAAAAATCCGTGTGTTTGCCGTAACCGTGTTATTCAACACAATAACTAAGCCTGCAACCAACAAAGCTATTCCCATCCGACCATTCAAGCCTTCCTTAACTAATAATCCTGATCCTAAATCAGTAACTGCAAGACCTGTATTTGTCGTATTTGTATTGATAATACGAGCTATTTCTCCAAGAGTTGTAGTTCCGTTTTGAGTTACAGAAAAAGTGATTGCCGTCCCGTTATTGACAGCTGTCCAAGCCTGGGTAGTGATCATAGAAATAGTTGCTTTAGAAGTAGTAGCAAAAGCAGATCCCGTATAACCTCTTGCCCCCCATACCCCTAAAAGATCCCCGCTTTGATTAGCTGTTGGTGCTAACGCTGTTCCCCTTGCTGTGTACTGCAATAAACTCGACGCATTAGTAGCACTACTCCCTACATAAGATGTTTGCAAAACATCACACTCAGCAGCTGGCGATGTCCCCACAAATTCTGCAGTAGACCCTGTCAAGAATTGTGTAGCTGTTCCCACTCCTAAAAAATTACTGACAATAATACCATTAGTAGGAGCTGCAGTTCCTGCAAAAGTTCCAAAAGCACCAGACCCATTACAATCTAGAGTATTAGTGCCTAGAAAATTATTCCCATTTCCAAGCGTCATTGCCGGTGTGCTAGAAGATGCTGGTATGTTGATTGCGTTTGCTATTTTTGCCATGTTAGTTAGTGCTATTACTCATTCTTATTTCTGTAGTCTCTAGTTATTAAAAAGAACTTAACTCAAAAGTTATACAACGGTAATATTTCCAATACTGTTTATTACGTTCCAAACAGTAGCAGCTCCTGAAACTATGCAAACCGCACGAATACTATCTAACTGATTTGTTGAAGCAAGAGATCCCGCAGTTCCAACTGTAGTTGTTGAAGAACCAAAGAAGATTACTTGACCCGCATTTTGATTGACTTTCCATCCAGCAGTACCTACATTCCCATTACCTGTTATGTAAAATGTATCTCCAAGAGTTGCTGTAGCAGGGAGAGTAAAGACAACTTGCGCTGCATTGTTAGCAACATAGCCGGTGTTTACCGCTATTGTTTGTGTTGTTGTAGTAACATTAACCCAAGTAATTCCACCACCTGTAACCGTTAGAGTAACTGCTCCACCTAAGGAAACAGGACTACCCGTTACAGTAAGCCCACTTCCTGTAATCGTAATAGGAGGCGCTGTTAGAGTTAGAGTGTTTGCTCCTTGAACTTGTACTAGTCCTCCGGATAGCGCTAACGTTGAAAAAGCTGCAGGCCCTCCCGTTGCTCCAATAAGTAATTGGCCATTTGTTCCAGGAGGAATATTCCCAATGGGACCGGATCCATTTCCAATCAAAATGCTATTGGAAGGAAAAGTAGAATTCCCTGTTCCACCGCTTGTTACGCTTAAAATACCGGTGAAGCTGTTGATGTTAATCCCAGCTACATTGACTTCAAAGTTAGGGTTCCCTGCAACACCATTAGGATTGGTAATAGTGACTGTGCTTCCTGCCGAACTAAGAGTTCGGCCAAAGAAAATACCTGTGGCGTTGTTATAAGCAACCATCCCAGTTTGATTCAAATTGATAGCATTTGCCATTTGTTTCTCTTTTTGTTTATATTTTAATCTATGAAAACAGCTTTGTTATTTTTATTTACCATATTGCTCATCATCTTAAGAGGTTTTATGTAACATTAAAATTCCCAACAAAAGATATAGCTATCCATCTTACATTTGCTTGAGTGCATACAAGATAAAGAGTGTCTCCCGCATTTTGTGAAGTAACTATTCCACCGAATGATGATTGAGACGATCCTAGGTATACTTGTTGAGTGGGCGCCATATTAAGGTCCCAGCCATTATTGACTACTCCTGCCGTTACTATAAAAAGCACATCTCCAAGAGCTGATGTTGGGGGTAGAGTGTATTGAGTGCTTCCTGCAAAGTGATCTATATATCCTGTATTCACTGCCATTTGAATGGGAGATGAGGTCACATCTACCCAGGTAATCCCTGTCGCGCCGGGTGCAAAAAAAGCTAATGTATTTGTTCCGGGAGTGCCAATAACAGCAACGTTTGCTCCTCCCAAATTAATATTACCATTTACATCAGGGGAAACAGGGCCACCGCCGGTTAGGCCTGTTACTGTAATAGAGTTAAACTGATTAGGAGGGAATGGATCGCAGCCAAATGCCATTTTTTACTCTTCTGTAAAGGAGTTAGAAAAAATCATTTAAAATTTCAAGCTACTAAACTTAAGTGCTGTAGAAAGCATGTAGTAGTTTAGTACTCTTTCACTCGATGCTAAGAAGCATTGGTTCTTTTTATATTTCGTTTTTTTACCGCATATAAAATTAAAATATCTATATGTATTTAAAATTAAATTGTTTTAATTAATCAAAACAATAACTGATTATATTATTAATTAATGATACGGGAATTAGGAAAGTGGAAATGTTTATAACAAGAAAAAGAGGTGTTCTTTTACCTTAAGATAAGTGTTCGACAAAAGGTTCTAAAAAAGTGTTTTTAGAAGATTTGAGTAATAAGTTATCGTCTAGAATAAGCATTTTACGTAAGTCTAAAAGGAGCAAAATAAATTTGCTCTTTTTAGACTTACCTGATTTGAACTAGAAACCTAGAGACAGCCTAAAAAAGGGTCCATGTAAAGTAAGATCCGATCCATCTGGAGGAAAAGCTAACGTACTAAACCAGTTCATACGCATTTGACGCCACCAAACTTGTGTTTCCCATCCCACGGTCAATTCCAGTTCAGAATTTCGTGAAGTACACCACCATTTTGAAAGGGCTACTTGCAGTTGCATGGAAGAGAAAAGACGTAATTTATGATCTTTTAAAGATATCTGTGTGGAAGATGAAGAACAACCAAGCAGATCCCCGTAATCGGTATGCATTTTAAAAGAGCCTAACAAGCAGGAAACACCACCTCTTGCAAAAAGGCTAATCTGACAAGGGAAAACCAACCTAAACTCTGCTCCCAGTTCTGGACCAACACCTGATACTCGGCTCACTCCTTTTACTTTTTGAGGAGGTCTAAGAGAGGTTCTAGGGTTGAAAAAAGTGTAATGCACATCTACTGTTTGTTTGACGGTACAGCCTTGAACTCCAAAAAAGGGTTCTATCAAAAAGGATTTACCAATCATTAAGCCCTTTTTGAATAAAACATCGAATATTTGCATTTTTAGTTCCCACTCACCAGAAAGATGAGAAACCTGCTGGTTCACTGGAGAAAAATAGGTGGGAACCACTAGATTCGCAAAAATATTTCCGGTTGGATCGTTAGCGGTAACTTTCGAAGGGTGTGCTCGGAAATAGGTATAAGAACCGCTTAGTAACCAACAGTCATAAGTGGGAATGTTAATCGTTGCGCGAACACCGGAATTATAGCTGAAATCTTGTTCGATATCATGGGAAGGAGGTGGAATCAAACCAAAATTGGTTTCCCCGTATTTAAGTGTATCTTCTATCGCTCTAAAGAACAAGTAATCAACGACTAGGTTTTGTTGTATTTCTGGGTTTTTAATGAGTAGTACATCGCAACACTCTTCTGGATATCCATAGGATTCTCCTGCACTTATCATTGTAGGGACAGCGCACAGAACGAGCATAAAACATTTCAGATATTTGATTTTTTTCTTAATCAACGGATCACCTAACCTTGCTTAACTTTTACAGATTCCAATATTTTCAAATCCTTCAGAGAAATAATGGCTGCAACTTTTTTTCCTTTACGAGTCAGTATCGTTCGTTTATTTGCATAAGCTGCTTCATTGACTATATCGGTCAAACATCCTCTTGCTAAAGAAAATGGAATTGTATTTGTCATTGGGCACCATTACATTTATACTTAATAGAAACATATGTATAAAAAAAATACAACAATGTATTAAAAAAAATACTTATCATTTTAAATGAATGTGTTTGTATACGCATAAGAGGGCAATAAATGACATTCAACTCCTATTTAATTTTATTGCCGCATGGAAGAAATTTACGTCCTTTACAAGATAAATTTTACGAAATAGGTGGTTTTTATAATGGAATTGGTTACGTATTTCCTTTTCAAAAGGAACAAATTCTTAAACAAATGATTAAACACCTTCCAGATATTAAAATCCGGAAAATGGATTTAGAAAAAGATCATACTTTTGATTCTATTCGACAAACTCACAATGCTTCTTATTTTAGAGACAAACTATTTGCATTAGACAACAAGATTTTATCTATTACTCATACCTATCAGCTAGATGAATTATCAGAAGCTAGTGTAGAGAATTTAAACCTACCACCTGAACAAAAAACACTGTTTCTAGAATTTATCCAAGAAAAAGAAAAACTAAAAAGAGCTTTAGAATGGGCCGAGGGAATGGAAAAAACATTGTCCTCTCAAAAACCAGCTGCTTTTCAGATGAAATTCATTAGTGAACAACCTGTTAATTTTCTTTTGGAAGAAGCACCAAAAATGCCTAGGCTAATCAATCATATGGAAGGCTCATGCCTTAAGGCTTTTATTAGAAAAGGAATTGTTGGAATGTTAGTTGGCTCGGGCGGTGTAGGTAAAACACATGCTCTTGCTCAACTTGCTATTTCTATAACGACAGGAATACCTTGGCTTGGAAAATACCCAGTTGAAAAAACAGGGTATGTTTTCATGGGAATGGGAGAAAATTCAGAAGAAGACATCCATCGGTTGCTCAGAAAGACCGTAAAAAGGTTATTTCAAGAGCAAGCCTCGTTTTTTGACAAGAACTCTCTTTTAGAAGCTAGTAAGAGACTGGCTGTGGCTTCTTTTAATGGATCAGATTCTTCCTTCATCTGCAAAGGAAGGCCAACACAAGCCTATGAACTATTGTTGCATGAATTGAAAGAAAAAGAACCTAAAGAGGGCTGGTCTTGTATTATTCTAGATCCTATCTCTCGTTTTTTAGGAGCAGATGCAGAAACAGACAACGCATCTGCAACACGGTTTATTGCTCTTTTAGAAAAGCTAACGCTTGAACTCGAAGGTCACCCAACCGTTTTATTTGGCCACCACATGAGTAAAAACGCCCAGGCAGCACGAAATACAGACCAAGGAGCGGCAAGGGGGTCTAGCGCCATTACAGACGGAGTGAGATGGCAAGCTAATCTAGAGAAAGTACACAAAACGCTTAGCTCTGAAGAGGAAGAATATGAATTAGATCAAATTATCTTGCGCGGCGTTAAATCTAACTTTACTGCTATTTTGCCCTCTCTAAGATTAAAAAAAGATGAGGATGGAATTTTATTTGCTCAAGACCCAAACCAATCAATCTTCAAAAAAAGATGAAAGAAAAAACAAAGCTTTCCAAAGAAATTGCAATAGATTCTTGTTCTGCGGATAAAGATCCTCCCTCAGAAGAAGGACCTTGGAGAAATGCCAATATAGAGCAAACTCTAAACTTCACAACAGAAGACGTAGAGACTTTACGTCAATTCCCTTTCATCGATCAAGCTCTTGTGGAAGATTTTTTTAAAAAAATCAAAGAACCTCAAGATAAAGATATCAAATGGAAAGACTTTCTTAAATCAAATCCATCCAAACAACAAAAAGAAGAGTGGTTAGAAAAAAACTCTAAATGTAAGTCCATTGAAGAATCGATCAAAGAACTCAACTTTTTAAAATACATTACCGAAAATCGCAAACAAATCATCCAGTGGTTAGAGAGCGAAGCGAAGAGCAATACTTTTAAAAAATCAGGTCATCTCGTCGATCAACAACTTAAATATCTCAAATCTACAGAAGATCCCTTACACATATTTTCGCTTATTGAAAATAGAGAATTAAAAAACAGCATCACACAAAATAAAGAAATCCAAGAACAGACCATTCAAGTGGGAATTAACCTCACTGCAGCACAAGATCGCCTTGTAAACGCGCTTTGTCGGTTGTTACATGAAAAAAGTCAAATATTCAATCCCGATCAATCCAATTACTACACGGGAAATTCTCCTTATACGATTGCTGACTACGGTAAAAAAGAGGAAAAAATCCCTAGTCTTATATTGGAGCCTCATGAGCTTTATCAAGCTTATTTAGAAAAAGTAGACTTCAGCGGAAAGGAAATAAGTAACATAGAAGATATACTTGAAAAAGCACAAAACACCAGACACTTGATTATCTATGAATGGAGAACAAAAAATAAAACGGGTAAAATCGTAGTGGACCGCATAGAGCAATATCAACCCCTATTCATGGTCGATCGCATTTTTCCAGGTATGAATGAGGAAGAAGCCGATTTAGTTGCACAAGGCGATACTGAAGTGAGAAGGAAAAAAGGTAAATTCTTAATTAAATTTAATCCTTTATTTATCCATCAAATCGAATCGAAATATGTTTTATATCCTAAAGATATTCATCAACGCATGGCTAAAGCAGCCGGTGGAGACCCTAGAAAAGTTACTCCTGCTATGAATTCATTAAGAGATTTTTGCTTAAGGGCTCTGAGTAATAAACAGAAAAAAATAGAGCTTAATCAAGACACTCTTCCTCTTCTTTTGAAACTCGAAAACTATGTCAAATCTGGACGCAAAAAAGAGATTCTTAAAAAAGTTACGGACTCTTTTCAAGTTTGCAAAAATATTGGTTTAATTGACAGATGGGAAGAAAAAGCAGGTACAAATAATCAAACCAAATATGTGATTCATCTCAACCCTGGATTTCTAGGAAACACTTACATATCTTGAGGTTTTTTCAAAGTTCATCAAAACAGAAAACAAAAAAGCGCACAGAGACCACTCTCGGCGTTATTTAACCTAAAGACATCTAATCACACTACCCACCACCCAAAACAAGCTCTGAAGCCATTTAAACACGCAAATTACCCATTTGTAGATTCAGGCAACACAAGTTGCTCGTGTTTGTTACTCACAAACCCCTCTTCCCCCATCTTTTGGGTAGGGAGCTATTTGTTTGGCCGTAATAAACGGCAAACAATAGCCCTTACCCTTCTTATAATACTCTTATAAGAGTCTTATAATATCTACCGCCTGGTTTTTACCTATGAGAGTTCTGCATCG
>JBAUFS010000011.1:0-2802 GCA_049679255.1 Candidatus Rhabdochlamydia sp. | reverse complement strand
TATAGATCTGATTACTTAGATATGAGCCTGCTGGGCTTTAAAAACAAAAAAATAAATTAAAAACAAGAAAATGGGCAAGAAAAAGAAAAGTTTGGGCAAATTTACAGAAATATAGTTGCTTTATCTTTTTAATTCTTGTATTACCAGTGAAAGCTTTAGCTGATCCTCTATTTGAGCTGATGAAATCTCTATAATAAATGCTATGCTTCTACTGTACATTTCAAAGCAAAATTCAAGAGCTTCTTCCATTTTCTTTTTGTTTAAGTTAGGACTGCTAAGATCATCTAACAAAGAAAATGCTTTCTGTTCATTTCCTTGCTGGAAAAAGAGTCGATAATCCTCTGGGTAAGAAAAAGTAAGGTGCAGTGTCATTTCTTGTAAAAATCGTTCCCATTTTCTTATATCAGCTATTTTAGCTTTCTGTGCAAGATGTAGCAAATTATGATCTTGATCAACTTTATCTAAGATCTTATTTGTTTCTAGAATGATCTTCTGAGATAGCTTTTGCTCAATTGCATAGTAAAAGTGTAATAAAGCAGCACGAAATCCTAAAGCGATATGGTCTGTTCTCTGATCATGAGCCGCTTGCATGACAAGCTCTAGTCCAGCAGTTCCCAGTAGTAGATGATCATAGATCTCTTTAGTTTGCAGCTCGTATAAAGCTTTTAAGTCATCAGTTGGTTTGGTTTTTAACAAATGAGCTTGTAGGGGCCTTAGTAGGCTGTCTATGGCTTGGCTTAAAAGTCCGTTTAGTTGTGTGCTTTCCCCTTCTTTAAGCTGTGTTAAATACCTATGGATTTCATTAAATGGATTAATCTCCTCTAAAACAGAATCAGAAGAAGAACCTTCAACAAGTTCTTCTTCTGATTCTTCTCCGCTTGTATTTTCAGAAGTGATAGAAAAATCTTCTGCAAGTGAACTACTTTTTTTGGCTGGAGTCTTCTTTGAAAGTGGGGTTGAATGCTTTTTAAAAGAACCTTCAGTCTTTTTTATGGCTGCTTCGTATACTATATGTTTTTCTTGTTCTAATTGATGGATTAATTGATCTTCCTTATCTAATAGATTAATTAGCCATTGGCTCAAAAAGAAAATAGATGAAAAGCTTTTCTCTCTTAAAATTAAAGCATTGCGAATCTCTTTTGTATCTTTTTCATCTCTTTTCAAAAATAGAACTTTTTGATTGCGTAGATTATATGTTTTAACAGCATTAATAGTCTCTTGATTCTTCTTGATTAATTTTTCCCTTGATTCAGAAATTTTTTGGAGGGCCTGATCTTTTGTTTCTATTAAATAAAGAAGCTCTTGCTTTTCTTTTCCCATAACGTTAAAACAATTCGTTTTTCTCTCTACATCTTGCATGTCCTGTAAACAATCTTCTAATTCACTTTTATCCTTTTGTATTTTTTGAACTTCATTATCAACCTTTTTCAAAGAATTTGACAGAGTTCTTTCTACTTGTGTTGCTACTCTTTGTAATTTGTCATCTTCCTCTTTTAAGAGTCCTTGGACACTCTCTAACCATACAGAATTTTTAGAAATCTTTTTATTGTATTCTTTTCTAACTTGCTCAAATTTAACTAGAAATCCGGTAATCATTTTTCTAGCATGAATTATGAACTCTTTATCTGGAATTTTTCCACCTTCTCTTATAAACTTTTTGTTTTTATTTAAAGATCTAACAAAATGCTTTTTCTGCTCCTCTTTCAGATGGTTAACAAGTAATTCAACAAGGTCATTCCATAATATATATGAGCCTTTTAGTTTCTCTATGTTTTCTGTAGCTTCTACTAGATGTATTGTATTTTCTATCTTGATAAATGGAGATTTTAAAGCATGAAAATTTAAGGATTCATATTTAGATTTAAATTGATTCAAGGATTTCTTTTGGGATGAGTTCCATTCTTTTAAAGACAAAAGTTCTTGCCATGTACTTGTCTCTAGGTCAATAGATGGATCTCCAAAACTGTGATAAACATGAAGCAGTAGTAGAATAGAAGAAGAAGGCAGCTGCTTGATTTCTTCTTGTATCCAAGTTAGAAACTGTTCTGTGTAGATTTGATTAAGATGTATTTTTTGAGTTTTAGCTAAAGAGCTTTGATCAATCCCTGTTACTTCTGAAAGAGCTGCATAAAAAACCTTCTTTAAACTATAATTAGCAAGATTAGGACGTACTAGTTTAAGTCCTTGCAATTCTTTTTTTACACTCTCTGAATCTTGATGTGGAAGACTTAAATAAATATCGATCAGATCTCCAGCTGTATTATTTAATTCATTATGGTTAAGAGTGTTATGTCCTAATTCAGTAAGTATTGTGATTTTTTTTAATAAAAAAAGAGATTTTTTACCATCTGGGCAGCTTATATTATTACTAGAGCTAGGAGCCGACAATGCATTTACAGAATGTGTCATCTTTTTTCCTTTAAACAAGCACTAGTTAAATAAAATAATATTAATAATAAGTGATTGTATAGTTTTAATTTATCGATAATTATACAATTATTTCATAATAATATAAATATATAATAAATATAACTAGACTTCGAAGCTGTTTGTTAATAAACAAATAAGATTTAAAATATGGCAAGAAACTATTAAGTAATGGAACAGTTTTTACAAATTAAGATGATAATATTTAAATACTTAAGACAGGAAGAGCTTTTTTTAAGACACTCCTTTTATACTCAACAGCATTAGAAAAAAGACATTACAGATAATCAATTCATTGAATTTTTCTCATAGATTCTGCTAAGATCCCTGCTCATATGCAATCTACATCAAGCTTTTTAACACAAAATGAAAAAG
>JBAUFS010000010.1:0-12353 GCA_049679255.1 Candidatus Rhabdochlamydia sp. | reverse complement strand
ATTGTAAACCTCTGTTAGACGATCGGCTTGTACTCGTTCTTGGAAGAGGAATTTATCGTAGGTACAGAGTTTTCTTGTTTCTACTTGGCCTCCTGGTCCTTTTGGATCATTATTAGCTACCCATTTTCTCCAGGGTTTATCACGCCCTCCATTGGTAATGATCCCATTTCTAACCTGCGCCCAAGCTCGATACCCATCTGGCATGATCTTAGAATACAGTTCTACACCATGCTTATTTATAGATTCTCTATTAGAGGGATCAGAAACAGCTGCACGAATGTAAGCTCTGTTTTCTGGAGTGTCCTCAGAAAGATGTCCCTCATCATTTCTAAACATATGCAAACGCTGACCTGGTTTCTCCGCAAATGGAGGAATAACCCATGAAGCAGATGGCTTTGGATTGAGGGATTTTGTAGCTACTTGTGTTATTAGATCATCTTTTCCAGCTGCTCTTAAATGGGGGAAAACAATAAGTTTTTTTTGCTCAGGAATATAAGACAAATCTATTTGTAGCTCTTGCAATCTTTTGAGATTTTTCAAAGAAATGGGATTGCCAGTACAAGAATTGATAACTTTATTGGAAGGGATACATGTGATCTTTCCATCAAAATGGGATACTGTACCAAGAAATGTTTCATTTTTCATAACCCATAACCTGGAATGATTCCCTTGACTATCAGAAGTTTCATTAGAAATAGGAATCATCTCCTTAAACAGAGATATGAGTCTTTGAGTACGCTCTGATAACTTTTGTTTGGAAGAAAAAGAAAAGTTTGTTTGATAAGATGAATCTCTAAGAAAAGAAATGGGAGATGTCATAGAAGTTTTTCCTGTTTTTAATAAAATATATTTATTCTATTTTCCATGGAGAGAGTCTAGCTGACCAATTAAAATAATTTTCCTTGTTCACAGAATTGTCTGCGATCGCTTTAACCATTTCTTGCCAAATTGACCATTCTCTTTCATGACTTTTAAGGTTCTTTCTCATAGATTCTAGTAGATCGACTGTATATGCAATTTTGAAATTGCAACGCTCATTAAAAATTTTGCAAAATTCTATAACGCAAGAGAAAATTTCAGGTAAAGTGAGTTGCAGCGTTCTTTGCTCTTCCTTTGGAACATGCAACACAAGACGTATTGCTTCATTCCATTCAGCATAGCAGTCATAAGTAGAGCAAATATCTATAAAGAAAAAAGAATAAAGTCCTGACTTCTGCTCTTCTTCTATCACTTTGGGTTCTACTAAAGGCCAAATACCGAGAAGAAAAAATATATTAATATGGAATGCTTGCCCTACAGAAAATGTTTCTGGTATTTGTTTTGGGGGTGTTTCCATAATATTCCACATACAGTTGCACTTTTAATAAGAAAGCGTTTTGTCTTAATCCTAAACGGATCAAGAGATGAAAAGATGTCACACTGAAACACAAAAAGTCAAATTTTTTTTTACTTTGTTAATGCAAAATTAAAATGCTCTTTAAGAAACTTCTATGCGTAAGAAACAGAAAAGAGGAAAACTTATTGAACTTGATGAATTTTTAGAAAGAGAGGCAGAAATTGAAAATAAGAAACCTTAATTTCTGTTGTACAAAAAATATCTTGGATAAAAACGCAACAAAAAGAAAATATTTACCGACTTTTCTATCCATGAATGCAAAGTAAAAAACCAATCGAAACATCAAAATAAACCTTTAAATCCTCCTATATACCATAGGAATGCAAAGAAAACAGATATTCCGAAGGTTTTACATACACTGCCCAAGGTTTGTTCTCAGATCCCAGCCATTTTTTCCAAGAGCTCATGGGATACCCAAGAGAGCAGCTTGCATCAAATCTCCAAAGCTCTAGGTCTTGAGTCCCCGGGTTGATCACAAAGCCAAAATAGAACCCCGGCCAATTGGTATCTGCAAAGATTAAGCATTGAGGAGAAAGCCCCATTTTACAAGCAGCATCGGTGATGAAGCTGTGTATATCAAAAGAAAAACCGATGGAGTTTTGAGCAAGCAATAAACAGCTTTTTGCGATTTTTTTCATTTGCGTTGCGGAGATAAAAGCTGTCTTTGGTAGAGAAAATTGCTCTATGATTTCTTGTATTTTGGGATTTAAGACAGAGGAAAGAAGTTTTTGTAAATACTCTTTACAGTTTGCGGATGGAATTAGAGGTAATTGCTGATACAGGAAAGCATCTATATCATCAGGAGTTATTTGGGGAAACTCATCTAGAGTTTGGTCTCTGAACTCTTTGGGTGTTTGTAAAGGATAGTTTATTTTGCTTGGAGAGATCTGTTGCAGGAGATATTGCTGCATTTGTGGAGTTAAAAGCATCTGTTGATAAAACTGGACACCAGGATGGATGAATGCATCGCGTACCCAAGTATAAGTAAAACCGTTATCCTGCCACCCTTGTTTAAACAAAGGCTCTGATGGCAGAAGAAGAAAAGCATGCACCGGCGAGTTCATCAGCATGGTTCTTGTTACATTTGGGATCTCTTTCAGCGTATCTAGTAAAAAGATCAATAGCTCAAGCGGGCTCTCTACGACTCTTTGCTCTAATGTGACTTTATCTGTGCAGAAATAATTTTGAACCAAGGTTTGCATCGTTCCTCCCGAGATGTAACACCAGGGTTCTTGGCTCTTCATGCGCTTTTGAACACTTAGAAAAAACGTTCTCTGATGAAGGTGCGATACAATAGCAGCTACCATTTCCGTGATGACTTTCTGTTCTTTTGCTTGAGCAAAGAGCAAAGATTCTGTAGCTAAAAAGAAGTCACGTAGGAATTGGTTAAACTCTTTTTCCGTTTCAATAGCTGTCCAAAGAGAAGCATCTGTTCTTCCATGCTTATAAAAGAGGCGAAAACCAGCAGGAGCATCTTCATCGCTTATACTCACTAGTTGTGGATCGTATACCTCCTGAAAATAGTGAGAAAATTGATCTAGGTAATACTGAATGATGATCGAAAATAAAGAGCTTAAGTCATTAGCTTCTCTGATCAGTTGATTTAGGCGATCTACGCAAGCTTGTAAATGATGAGAGAGGCTTTGATATTCTGCTTGAAAACTTCGTATGCGGCTTGTCGTATCAGCACGACTTATTACCCCTTGTACAGCTCGTAATTGATCGGCTGTAACCTCAACTTCTTTTTGCAACTTTCCTATCTCTTGGTGGTAGACTTCTAACTTCTCTTGAAGACAGCTGTGTATAACAAAGCCCAAACCCTCTGGTTCTTCTGGAGAGAATCCAAGTGCTGTATATAAGTGCCAACGGATCAGTTGTGGATCGGCTTCAGAAAAAGAAGCTAGTGTAAACTCCCATGCTTTTAATAAAGCATTCTCCGTCAAACCAGTAAATGCAGCTTGCATCTTTTGAACAGGATGATTTGTAGCAACTTTTTGCAAAAGTTCTGTTACGGTTGAGCAAGAGGAGAGCAAGGGTGAGCAGATGGTTTGCATCTGCTGCATTTGCTCTCCTAAGGATAGTTTTTGATCGATTACACCACAGACTTTTAAGGCTTGTAAAATCCCAGGGGATAGCAAAGCCCTTTCGTGTAGACTTTGTTTACAATATATGCTTGTATACGTTGTGCTCATAACAGCAATGTATTCATTACCATGATAAATTCTTTTTAACTGACCTGTGCTTAAAAGTTGATAAAGATCGACTAAAAACAGAGCTAGTTGTTCTTTCTGTACAAGAATACCTGGTGCTGTAGCAAAACAAGAGCCGATGTTTTGACGCAGGGGGGTTAAGCTCGCACAAAGAACGCCGCGACGTATATCAGATATATGTAGTTTACCTGCAGAAATCCCTAATGAATCAAGTAGAAGACTCTCTGCTGTTTTATGACAAACAGGAGGCGAAAATCGATAGAGAAGTTTTACGATTTTTTGGGAGGTAAACTGCTTTAAGATGGCAATCTGATGCTCTGTTATCACAGAATCGCTATACCCATTGGGATAACAAATAAACCCCTTGTTTTCTAGAAAATCAATGGTGTCTTTTAGGTTTTTTTGATCTAATTCTCCTTGTTTATCAATTAATAAGTTGGCTAATTGACGAGCGCGAAAAAGAGCGCGAAAAGAAAAACTCATCTGCAGAAAAGAGTGATCGATTAAATGAGAAAATACCCTTTCCGTCTCAAGATCAAATAAAGACTTTTCAGAATGAGGCAATAGGAAGTCATAGGTTTGTTGCAA
Source organism: Candidatus Rhabdochlamydia sp. (assembly GCA_049679255.1). Lineage (GTDB taxonomy): Bacteria > Chlamydiota > Chlamydiia > Chlamydiales > Rhabdochlamydiaceae > Rhabdochlamydia. Next base: position 8,159 of record JBAUFS010000010.1, on the reverse strand, counting down.
AATCTCTTTATTATCTAAAGCAAATACGATTTGGTTTGGCAAAAGAGATCTCCTCTCAAGTTTTTTTTCAACTTTCTATTTTCTCTTGTTGTGATTTAGAATCAATTCAAAAAATCCAGAAAATAAGGTTTATTACTTATGTTAGTCTATATCGATAAAAAAGAATATGAGATGCCACCTTGCAGCAGCGCAAAAGATGTAGCAGAAAAATTGCACAAAGTAGCCCCAGACCAATCCCTAGCTGTTAGGATTAATGGTGTTATCTACGACCTCTCTAGCATTTTACATGAAGGGGATCAATTAAGTTTGATCGACTTTGAGAGTAAAGAGGGAAAAGAAATTTTTTGGCACACCTCCGCACATGTTCTAGCTCAAGCGGTTTTACGATTATTTCCAGAGGCTAAACCAACAATCGGCCCTCCTATTGAACAGGGATTTTATTACGATTTTGCCAACTTAAAAATATCTGATGCCGATTTCGAAAGCATTGAAAAAGAAGTTTATAAAATCCTCAGCGAAAATTATAAACCTATCAGACATGTGCTAGCTGATAAAAGAGAAGCTCTTAAATTTTTTAAAGACAATCCTTACAAATGTGAGCTCATAGAAGGATTCCCAGAAGAGGGAATCCTTACGGCTTATGAGCAAGCGGAATTTTTCGATCTTTGTAGGGGGCCTCATTTACCTAATCTAGGCAAAATTAAAGCATTTAAAATTTTAAAAACAGCAGGTGCTTACTGGCGTGGAGATTCTAAACGCGAGATGCTGACTCGAATTTATGCGATTTCCTTTCCCGATCGAAAAATGCTCAAAGAATATATCACTCTTCTAGAAGAGGCTAAAAAACGAGATCACAAAATCTTAGGCCCCAAGCTTGATTTATTCTCTATTCGAGAAGAAGCCCCTGGCATGCCTTTTATTCACCCTAAAGGAATGATTGTTTGGAATCAACTCATCCACCTTTGGAGAATCATGCATAAAGAAGCGGGCTACGAAGAGATTAAAACCCCTCAAATTATGAGCCAAGAGCTTTGGGAAACCTCTGGTCACTGGGAACATTATCGTGAAAACATGTACGCTTTTTCCATTGAAGAGAGGCATTTTGCGATTAAGCCTATGAATTGCCCTGGCTGTATGCTCTATTATAAATCTAAATCTCACAGTTATAGAGAGCTCCCTTTGCGCATTTCAGAACTAGGTCATGTACACAGACACGAAGCGTCAGGAGCATTAAGTGGGCTATTTCGTGTGCGCAGCTTTCATCAAGACGATGCACATCTTTTCATGCAAAAATCTGATATCAAACAAGAAATTTTGCATGTGATTGCACTGATTGAAGAAACGTATAGCAAATTCGGCCTATCCTATCGTTTAGAACTTTCCACTAAACCAGAGAATAGCATTGGTTCTGATGAAGATTGGGAAATTGCAACCAACGGACTAAAAGAAGCCCTTGATGCTTGGGGAAAACCTTATCGGATTAATGAGGCAGATGGGGCTTTTTATGGTCCTAAAATTGATATCCACATTAAAGATGCGCTATCTCGCAGCTGGCAATGTGGAACCATCCAGCTCGACATGGCTCTACCTGAGAAGTTTGAACTAGAGTATATGGATAAAGATGGTCAATTAAAACGCCCAATTATGATTCATCGCGCCTTGTTTGGCTCAGTTGAGCGCTTTATAGGGATTTTGATCGAACATTTTGCAGGTAAGTTCCCTTTATGGCTAAGCCCTTCTCAAGTAAGAATTATACCCATAGCAGATAGGCATGAATCTTATGCCAATGAAGTATGCACTGTTATTAAACAGGCAGGATTTCAAAGCGATGTAGATGCTTCTCATGAATCAGTGAATAAAAAAGTGAGAAACGCACAACTCATGCAATACAACTACATTCTGATTTTAGGAGATAAAGAGCTAGAGAACCAATCGATTAATTTGCGCACTCGCGATAACGTTGTGCATGGAGAGCTTGCGTTGAATGTTTTTTTGCATAAGATTGAGCAAGAGAGGAGTGATTACTCTTTAACATCTTATTTTGCAGAGGAAGTGAATGCCTAGAATTGCAGTTAGTAGTTTTAAAGGAGGGACAGCTAAAACATCTACCTCCTTGCATTTGGGAGCAGCTCTTGCTAAATTTCATCAACAAAAAGTGCTCTTGATCGATTTCGATGCGCAAGCGAATTTAACAGCGGGCTTGGGTTACGACCCTGATGCTCAAGATAGCATTGCCTCTGTTCTGCAGGGAACAAAAGATATTCACGAAGTAATACTGCCAAGCGGAATTGCTAATCTTGATTTAATTCCTGCAGATACCTATCTAGAAAGAGTTGAGGTAAGAGGAGCTCTGGCTGCTGATCGTTATTCCCATGAGCGCCTCAAGCAAACCTTAAACCTTTTGCAATACGATACCATTATCATAGATACCCCTCCTTCTTTATGCTGGCTCACAGAATCGGCCCTAATCGCAGCGGATTATTCTCTTGTTTGCGTATCACCTGAGTTTTACAGCATCAAAGGATTGCAGCGTTTATCTGAATTTATGCAAAGTATTGCAGATCGTCATTCCCTGCAGGTTTTAGGGGTAGCTCTTTCCTTCTGGAATCCTCGAGGAAAAAGCAATCAAGCTTTCTTAGAAATCATTGAAAGCACCTTTCCTGGAAAAATGCTGCAGACAAAAGTGCGCCGCGATATCAGTGTTTCAGAAGCCTCTATCTTTGGTAAACCTCTCTTTGAAATAGCTCCCAAAAGCAGAGCTTCTGAAGATTATATTTCGCTCACTAAAGAGCTCTTAACCCGTATGTAAAACAGCTGGACATCCATGGCTAAAATAAATACTCTTCTCTCTCAACGTTTAAAAACAGCTTCTGAGAAGCTCTCGAAAATGACTAATTTAGTGGAATTATCCTCTAGTGGAAATCTCTCCAGCTTTGCTGGGGTGTTTCGCGTAACTGTTCTTAATGAAACGGAAAAACAAACGTTAAAAAATATTCTTAACCAATACAAAAACGAAAATCAAGAAGTTATCCAAGATCTAGAATATCTATCCTCTCTTACAGCAGAAGTAAAAGCGATCAATAGCCAAGCCATCATTTTACACGGAGAGAGAATACAAAAAGCACAACAAATTTTAACCAGTTATCAAGAAGGAGCTTTTAGCGCTTGGCTCATTTGTACTTATGGAAATAGACAAACTCCTTATAATTTTCTGCAGTATTATGAGCTATACAGAGCTATTCCTGCTTCTATGCAAGCTCAGTTAGATCTTATTCCACGTCAAGCAGCTTATAGTTTAGCCAGTCGCCAAGGACCTCTTGCTCAAAAACAGCACATTATAAAAACCTATCAAGGGCAATCTAAACAAGAATTGCTAGAGCTGATCCGAATCACTTTCCCTCTATCGATTAAAGATAAAAGAGCACAAGATGTAGCAAATATTGCTATCTTAAATTTACAAAAAATCCTTGTACAAATAAAAAAATCTACTTTTTGTCCTACAAATAAACAAAAACAACAACTCTTTAGCTTATTCAAAGAACTTAAAACCTCGGTTGAATCTCTTCATGACTGATCATTATACTTCCTTATTAGCCTCTCGCTATGCCAGCACAGAAATGTCCGCTATTTTTTCGCCCCATTCCAGATATACCACTTGGAGACAGCTATGGATTGCTCTTGCCAAAGCACAAAAACAATTAGGGCTTACCATTTCACAAGAACAGATAGAAGAGATGCAAGGAGCCTATAACTTAATCGACTTTGCAAAAGCTGCTGCTTATGAAAAAAAATTCGGCCATGATGTCATGGCACATATTCACACTTTTGCAGATCAATGTCCTAAAGCTGGCCCTATTATCCACCTAGGAGCTACTTCCTGCTTTGTTACCGATAACGCCGATCTGATTCTCATAAGAAAAGCTCTACAGTTATTAGAAAAAAAATTGATTCAAGTCATTCGTCAGCTGTGTGTTTTTGCTGAAAAGCATGTAGATCTTGTTTGTTTAAGCTATACGCATTTTCAACCAGCTCAACCCACAACTGTAGGAAAAAGAGCTTGCCTTTGGCTACAAGACTTGACGTTTGATTTAGAACAATGCAGCTCTGTGATTAAAGAAATTCGTTTTTTAGGAGCTAAAGGAGCCACAGGGACACAAGCCTCTTTTTTAAACCTGTTGGGAAGCAGAGAAAAAGTACAAGCCTTGGATCAATTAGTTGCCAAAGAGCTAGGCTTTAACCATCTTCTTCTCATCTCTTCTCAAACATACCCTCGTAAGCAAGATATTTCGATCCTTGCTTTTTTAAGTCAAATTGCTGCTTCTGCTCATAAGTTTGCAACTGATTTGCGCTTGTTAGCACACCTCAAAGAAATCGAAGAGCCTTTTTCCCCAACTCAAGTAGGCTCATCCGCAATGCCCTATAAACGAAATCCCATGCGTAGCGAACGTGTTTGTGGGCTTTCTCGTTTCTTATTTTCTTTAAACGAAAACCCTCTTTATACAGCAGCTACACAATGGTTAGAGCGTAGTTTAGATGATTCTGCAAATAGACGCTTATGCATCCCAGAGGCTTTTTTATGCGCTGATGCCATCTTAGATCTTTTATGTTTTATCACTTCCTCTTTGGTCGTTTATCCTAAAATGATCGAAAAACATCTAGCAGAAGAAATGCCCTTTTTAGCAACAGAGCACATTTTAATGCAGTTAGCTAAACAGGGAAAAGATCGCCAAAAAATGCACGAGCGCTTAAGAGAGCACAGTCTTTTAGCTAGCCGTGAAATCAAAGAAGAAGGGAAAGACTGCAATCTTTTACATAAAATTGCTCATGATCCAGAAATAGGTCTCTCTTTAGATGAGCTCAAAAAAATGACTGCCGCAAAACATTTAGTAGGCTGCGCTAAAGAGCAAACAGAGGAATTTTTGAACGAAGTAAAGCTCATTTTGGCTAAATATCAAAATCTACCCACCTATTCCGCTAAGATGGAAATTTGAGCATAAACCCAACGCTTGCATTTCCTCTCTCACTCTTTCTCTTACGTCCATACTCGGTTGCATTAAAGGAAGGCGTAAATGGGGGAGACAATACCCCATTTGATAAAGAGCATATTTTACACATTGCGGATTGCTCTCAAGGAATAAACTTGCACATAAAGAGTGATATTTTTCATACAGCTTGCCAGCTTTTCTAAAGCTCTGATCGGATAATAGACAAAGTAATTGCTGCCACTGTTTAGGAATGAGGTTTGCTATTACAGAAATGCACCCTTTAAATTTTAGTGCCATCAAAGGAACCACCAAATGATCATCCCCGCAAAAAAGAGGCTTTGTTATCTCTTGGGAAAGCCTAACTGCATACTCAATATCTGCTGTGCTCTCTTTAATTCCCCATACATAAGGATCTTTTGCAATCTCTACTAAGGTCTCTACAGGAAGCTTAATACCTGTTCTTCCTGGGTGATGGTAAACAAAAATGGGAATTTTTACAGAGCACACCTCTTTATAATGAGCAATACAACCTTGAATACTGGGCTTGGTATAGTAAGGTACAATCACAAGACAAGCATCAACCCCGATATTTTTTGCGGCTTGAGTAAGCTCAATCGTAGTAGATGTGCTGCTGGTTCCTGTTCCTGCAATGATCGGAATACGCCCATTTGCAATCTGAACACCCTGCTTGAAAATGTCTAACTTCTCTTGCAGAGACAAACTTGTACCCTCTCCTGTAGAACCACATAGAACAATCCCTTGAGAGCCTTGCTCAATATGCCACTTAATTAAAGCGCTCAGCGCTAAATAATCAATAGCTCCTTCTTGCGTAAACGGAGTAATTAAAGCAACAATAGATCCTGTTAACATTTTGCCTCTCTTTTCATTTGCAACCACAATAAGATTCCACACAAAAACACCATTGCAGCACCGATATAAATCGGCATGGTAAAAATACCCACTGCTAAAATGCTTCCAAAGATCCCGGTTATAATTTCTGCTAGGGTTTGTACAGAAGTTAATACCCCCAAAGCCTGTCCTTGTATATGACTTTCTGCTGCATTAGAAATCAATAATGAGCCGTGTGTAATGACAACTCCTAAACACAAGCCCACTAAAGGAATAGTAATAAGCAGAGCATATACATTTGTTGGCAGAACAACAGCTACAAAACTTACAGCCAAAAGAAAGGAAAATAGACAAAGCACTTGTATAGGTTTTAAGCGACGAGAAAGCCAGGGAATCAGAAAAAGCACGCCTAACATCAGAGAAAAAGAAGTATAAACCATTTCATAAGACAAAATAGCTGGGGAAAAGTGAAACTGTCTTTCTAAGAATACAGGTAAAAAACGAAAAAAGGAAAAATACCCTATAGCCAGAAGCAAATTACATAAATAAAACAGCCTAATTTTAGGCGCTTTGAGTTTTCCAGACAAAGAAGGGAAAAAAACCATTTTCTCTACTCTGCGTAGCTGCAGCGTTTCTTTTGCATACCAAGCAATCACTAAAATCCCCATTAAAGTCATTAATGCAGCTATCCAAAAAGGAGTGGCAAAAGTAAACCAAGGAACTAGGCTTGAGTCCGCCAATACCCCTCCCATTAAAGGGCCAATGATAAATCCTAGAGAAATACAAATGTTCAACCAACCAAAATACACAGGTTTTCGATGTTTGTGCTCATCTAACCCTGTCACATCAGCAATCACAGATTGAGCTATTGTCACATTTCCCTCGCAAAAACCACACACAATCAAGCCGATAACCATCCCAGCAATCGAATAATGATAGAGAGAAAAAGCGATCATCAAATATCCAAGAGTAGTTCCCATCAAAGAAAAGAGAACGACTTTTTTTCTTCCATGTCGATCAGAAAGAGAACCTAAAACAGGAGACCCAAAAAACTGCCCTAAAGGAAAAGCTGCCATAACAGTTCCTAATAGAAGCATCCTTAACTTATAAGAAAGATGCGGAGCAATAGAGGTTTGAGAGTCTAAAAACATCTTAGGCAAAATCGGAAGAGGCAAAGAAAAACCAATATAGGCAAATAAGACTACCAACGCATACGGAAAAAGTATTTTTTGAATCTGTTTTGGCATTAAAGATATCCTTTAAAAACAAGAATAGAAAAACAAGACTTAATCATAAAGTCGAGATTTATCATTTTTCAAAGAAGTTAGCGCAAGAAAATGAACTTTAACTCAAATTATCGTATCACTGATACGATAATTGAACTTAAGCAATAAAAACCTCAGTTTTGGGTTTTTTAGCTAGTAACTAGCTCTAGACATTCCTTATTAGAACATCCTAATACGAGTGTTTTTAGGTTATCTCATATAAGTTGCAATCTTTACCACAACAACTTAATTCTCTTTTTACCATTTTGTAGTGCATAATTTTTATCTTCTGATGACTTTATCTAGGGTGTCTTTTTCGCATATAATCTTTTGGTGGAGCTAGACGCGATAATTTAGCCTAAGCGTAAGATTCTGAATAGGATCTTAAGAAAAGAGTAATAACTCTTAAATAACTTACGAATAAAGTTAACTAGAAGTTTACAGGTTTCAATATGAGGTCACTAATGCAAGAGATTTTTTCATCTAAAGAAGCTCTTGAAGGATATCGTTTTTATAAAAAACAATTACTCGACCTAACTTCTATAAAAACCAGTAACAAGAATTCTTCTTCTCTGAAACAAATTTTTTCTATGAGGCACTTGGCTTGTAAAAACTATGCCAAAAAAGCTAAAATTAAGGGTATCGACTTTCTTTCCACCAAAGGAAAGAAAATTTTACATAGTTTTATACATATGCATTGTAATAGATTGCTGGGAATAGATCCCTCTATTGAAGAGAAGTCCATATTATTTGCTGCTGAAACAATAAAAAAGAGCCTGTATGTATTGGAGAGAGAAGAAAATTTTCATCCCTGTTAGCTTGCTACTTATATGTGTATGTTTATTTAGTGGATATTATTTAAAAATAACTATTCAGAAAGCAAACAGCTACTCTATGAGCACTAAAGCATTCCTCTATTTACAAAAAGCACTCAACATAATGGAAAAAAATTTTATTTATAAAGATACCATTGATTGGGATTCAATTAAAAAAGAGGTATATAAAAAAGCAGAGGGTTCTGTCCTTACCAGTGATACATATCCTGCCATTCAATTAGCTC
>JBAUFS010000009.1:0-16256 GCA_049679255.1 Candidatus Rhabdochlamydia sp. | reverse complement strand
GTATCTCCTCTAGCTTTTAAAATATAAATCTGACATCTTTGGTCATAGGTTAGGTGATGATAGCCTTTAGGCAAGGTCTCTCCTTGTGTTTATTGTTAAAAATCACAATAGAGATTTTTTCATCACCTGCCTATTCTTTTTTTTAATTACTTTGTGCACTTCAAACTTGAAAAGACAGATTATAAAAAAAGCTAAGCCCAGGGTTTACAATGAATGCCATTAGAAATAAGCAGGAGCATTTGCTCCTGCTGGTAAGTTAGTAAAAAAATGTTAGACTGCTTGGAAAGACAGAGGAGCTGCTTCTTGCTGGGAGTCATTAGACAATACAACTACGGTGTCACCAAGTATCTTCTTAATCCTTTCTTGGGTTACAGGAAGAGACTCTTCTTTCAAACAAGACAATAGCTTAGAGGCACAATCTCTCACTTTTTCATCTAGCTTTTTAAGCTGTTCTTCATTTGGAAATGTTATACTTCTATCCTTAGGATCAACAACAACAGATGTATCTTGCAGAGCTTGCTCAAAGCTAAAACGTGCTCCAAGATCTCCCCAAAATCGAATAATATACTTTTCTGTTTGAAAGCTTGGTGGGAGTACATTCTCTGTTTTTGTAGTGCAAAAAGAAGTAGAGAATTTATATTCATGGCAAGCGGCTTGAAAAGCTGAAATAGACATATTTACCTTCCTATTTTTGATTAAAGGTTGTTTTCGAGCAAGAAAGTAGATAGCAGTTAAATATTTATTTTTCAATCGAAAAAATGAAAGTCAGTTAAATATTTATTTAAGTTAACCTTAAGATTTTTAAAAATACTTATTTAGGAATATATCTGTCTATCTTGCAATGAAAGTAAACGCAGTTTCTACAATTTTTTTGTGATAAGACCATCCTTAAAAAAACAGGAAGAGATCAGATGCGTTATTTTATGTTATTCCTTTATAATAGAACCTATATCACTGTTTTTTTAGAGCCATATGAAGATTAAAACATTAGATGAACAAACCATTAATCAGATTGCGGCAGGAGAGGTAATAGAGAATCCAGCATCTGTCGTAAAAGAGCTGGTGGAAAATGCCGTTGATGCGGGAGCTTCTCAAATTAAAGTGGAGATCTTTAGCGGAGGATTTCAAAGCATTATTGTTAGTGATAATGGATCAGGCATGAGCCGAGATGATGCTTTGCTCTGTTTTACGCGTCATGCAACATCTAAAATCCAGAAAGTAGAAGATTTATCTTATCTATCTACAATGGGATTTAGAGGAGAGGCGCTCTCTTCCATTGCTGCTATTTCTAGGGTTGTGTTAACCACTTCTTCTGAAGCAGCAGGGATTAAGCTGGAAGTAGAAGCTGGTAGAGTTCTATCGATAGATCCTGCTCCTAGAGTGAAGGGAAGCAGTATAGAGGTGCGTTCTTTGTTTTACAACGTTCCTGCTCGTAAAAAGTTCCAAAAAAGTGTTTCTGCAAGTAGTGCAGAGATTACCAAATTAATGACTTTTTTAAGTTTAGCTTATCCAGAAATAGGGCTTTCCTTGTGGCATCAGGATAAGAGAGTCTTTAATTTTTGTGCTTCTGAAAATAGGCAAGAAGAAATGCTTGTGCGTGCTAAGACTTTGCTTAGTCATGATTTTGTAGAGGATATACATGTAATTGCACATAAACAAGAGGGCTGTGAGGTAATGGGCTTTGTAGCTTCTCCTTTAAAAGTGCGTGTAAATCGTTCGGGACAGTATCTATTTGTCAATCGTCGAGTTGTTAGTTGTCCAATCTTTAGTTATGCAGTGCGAGATGCTTTTTCTACGCGGATTGAAAAAGATCGTCATCCTTTATTTGTTCTACATTGTACAATTGCTTCTTATTTAATAGATGTAAATGTTCATCCACAAAAAAAAGAAATTCGCTTAAAAGAAGAAAAAAATACAAAAAAAGTGATTCAATTGGCTGTAGAAAGGGCGTTAGAGAAAAGATGTGGAAATCAACGAAGTGTCCCTATGTCCATTTCTTATGGGCATCATGAAAACCCTTTTTGGACAAAAGAGGCCTTCTCTGGCATTTTATATGATTCTTTACCCGAATCCAAACAAGAATCATTTATAGAAAATACACTTGAGGTCATAGGGTTATTTTCTCATTATCTTTTTTTATACCCTCAATCCGCCCTATTGAAAATAATGGGTGCAAAAGAGACCATAGCCATGATAGGGGTTGATCTATATGCAGCAGAATCAAAAATCTTATTTGATGAAATGAGGAGACATCAAGAGCCTAAAGGATCACAGACCTTATTATTACCTGATACTTTATCTTTTTCAAAAGCAGAAAGTGAAGGGATATTGAGCATATTAGATGAATTGCATCAGCTAGGTTTAAGGCTTCATCCTATTGGCGAATCTGCCTTTCTAGTAGAGGCTATTCCTGAATTTATGAAACAAGATCAAGTAAGAGATCTCATGTTAGAGTGTTTACAAGGTAGTAAAGAACAGGGAAATAGAAAATATGCAGCCATTTTGTGTAGGTGGGTTCGTAAAAATAAGCAACCATTTTCACAAGAGCGAGCCTTGAGACTAGTAGAGCAATTGCTGTATTTGCCAGATCCTCTTTTTTGTCCTTTAGGCAAAAGAATTATAAGTTGTATTACAAAGGAACAAATAGATGACTGGTTTAAGTGAAAAGGAAGTTTTTTTGAAAAGAGTTGCTAGGTTATGGGAGCAATTAGAGAGTTCTATAGAAGCGTGTTTGATTGAAGATCCCATAGACCTCTATTACTTGACTGGTTTATCCTTGTCTAAAGGTTCTCTTTTATTGACTCGAAAAAAACAGCTTCTACTTGTAGATGATCGGTATTTTCAATCAGCTGTGGAAAGAGCTGTTGTAGCCGTTGAAAGAGATCTGCCTATTGCTTGGGAACAGTTCTTTGCACAGAGCTCGTTTAAAAAAATAGCCTTTGATTCTGAAAAGGTGTCTTATGAGCGGTATCTTGGGCTTCAAAAATATCATAAAGAGTTCGTTGCTTGTCCTAACTTGCTTAAAAATGTACGAGCGATCAAAGATACGGTTGAAATTGGAAAAATTACCATGAGTGCTCAACTCTTAAGACGAGGCTTTACTCATATTTGTTCTCTTTTAAAAGTCGGGATTACAGAGAAAGAGTTGTCTAAAGAATTTGAAATTTTCTGTCTGCAGCAAGGGGCAGATGGATTGGCTTTTGAGCCCATTATTGCTTTTGGTAAAAATAGCGCAATGCCTCATTACCATAGCCAAAATGTTGCCTTGGAATCAAAAGATGTCGTTTTAATAGATATTGGTGTAGTTGTAGATCATTACCACTCTGATATGACACGAGTTGTTTTTTTTGAAGAACCACACTTGCGGCTTTCTTATTTATATCAGATTGTAAAGCAAGCTCAAAAAGCTGCTTTAGATCTTTGTGCTCCGGGGATTACACTCGCAGAGCTTGATTTAGCTGCACGCGAGGTATTTAAAAAACATGATTTAGAGCTCTTTTTTGTGCATAGTCTAGGTCATGGAATTGGCTTAACAACTCATGAGTTTCCTCGGATTTCTCATCAAGGCAAGGAAGCCCAGGTGATTTTGCAAAAAAATATGGTTGTAACAATTGAACCGGGACTGTATCTACCAGATATTGGTGGGGTACGGTATGAAGATATGGTTCTTATTACAGAAGAGGGATATCGTTTCTTTTACCCCATTGACCCAGACGAATAATAGGTTAAAAAATCTATAAATCATTATGAAAAATAAGCTTGGATTTCGTCAAAAAATCATACTCAGCCATATTTTTTTATTTGTGGTTTTTATTGCTTTTGCTTTTCCTTTTATCACTAAATCGGTGCAAAGAATTGTATTTAATAGCTTGCATGTGAGTACTTCTTATCTTGTGAACTTATTAGAAAAAGCACGAAATGAACAGCAAATTTTAACTCTTCTAAAAGATGCAGATGATTATATCTTTTTTCATGTCTCTCTTTTTAATGATAAAGGCGAAGCCTTATACGATTCTTCTTTAAAGCAAGTGACTAAAAGAGAAAGCATAAATCCTTTAACGCACTCAGAGGTCGTAGATGCGTTGGGGCACAAAATTGTTTATTTTATAGGTTATAATAAGCAAGAAGCAGAAAAGCTGGCTTATATTACGCTACCTTTTCATGTAAGCAATCAAACATACATTTTGCGAACGGCTATTCCCTTTTCTCAAATGCATGAATTCACTTATGAATTTGAAATGTGGTTTTTGGCTTTTTGCTTTTTGGCCATGTTATTTTTTGCTGCAATTACTTGGTTGATTTTTCATCGGATCAATTATCCTATTCAACAGATTATTCGTGCAATTAAGCCCTATCAGTTAGGGGTGGAAACCGTTATCAATCCGATTGTATTGAGCGATTCCATCGACGAAAAAGATCAGTTTTATCAATTAGCACAAACATTAAATTCTCTTTCAGAGCATTTGCGTCTTCACATTAAACAAATTATTGATGAGAGAAATGAAAAGGAAGCCATTTTAGATTCCCTAGGAGAAGGGGTTATTGCAGTAGATGCCCAGATGCATATTCGCTATATCAACTTTATGGCTAGTAAGATGCTAAAGCTATCTAAAAAAGATGTATTAGGAAATGTTTTTACCTTTGCATCAGAAGAAACATCTAGTGCTAAGCTGCTCAATAAATGTAGACAGCTTCTAGAAAGTTGCCAAAGAAAGAGAGCTTTGCTAACCGATTCCATGATCGTTATTAATGGTAAAAAGAAATATATCGATCTTATTGCAGCTCCTAAAAATCATCGAAGCGGAGCTATTGTAGTTCTACAGGATAAGACTAGTCATTACAAAGTTTTGGAAATGGGAAAGGATTTTGTAGCAAATGCCTCTCATGAATTGCGCACGCCCATTACCATCATTACGGGCTTTGCAGAAACTCTGCAAGATTTACCGGACCTGCCGCGTGATGTTGTTATAGAAATTACTGAAAAAATCGTTCGTAATTGTCAACGTATGGATAGTTTGGTCAAAAATCTATTGACTCTAGCTGATTTAGAAAACCTCCCTCCCTCTCGATTTACAGAATGTGATGTGGTAGCTATTGTGGAAACTTGTCGCCAGGTTGTGCTGTCCCTTTATGAAAAAGCTAAGATTCACATTGAGAAAAGTGAGGAATCAATCCTTGTAGCAGCTGATCCAGATATCTTAGAATTAGCCATTATTAACTTATTGGATAATGCTGCTAAATATTCTCCTCCTCCAGCTGAAATTTTGGTGCAAATTGCACAATTATCAGAAGAGGTCTCTATTACCATCCAAGATAAGGGAATTGGTATCCCTGTAGCAGACCTTGAACATATTTTTGAAAGATTTTATACCGTAGACAAAGCGCATTCAAGGCGCTTAGGAGGAGCTGGATTAGGTCTTTCTATTGTAAAAACGATTATTGAAAACCATCACGGGGTTATTTCAGTAAAATCTGAGATGGGGGTGGGGACTACCTTTACGATTTTGTTGCCTAAGCTAAAACGTATAGTGCCTATTTAAGATTCTTTTCTAAAGCTCATTCCATTTTGGGTTTTCTTAGAGACTGTCTTTTTTTGATTTAACTGTGCTCGGCAATATTTCTTGATGGTCTCATAAAAGGCTGTTTCTGTTGGATACTGTTTAATCAAAGACTCTAGTTCTTGTCTATTGAATAGCTTTGTTTTTCCACCCTCCCACTTCTTCTTTTCACCTGCAAGGATCGTATAGGTAAATTCCTCTCCAAACATGGCTTGTAAAACAAAAAAATGAGCAGAGCATAAATAACAACAAACCCCATTTTTATGAATCATTAAAAAATCAGCAAGCGGTGGGATTCCTTTCTTTTGTTTAATATCGTATTGGTTAGTACCTTGGATCATTTTATAATAGTCTTCTTGAAGAAGAGGATCTTCTGGCATAAGTTCATTTAAGGTAGGTCCATTTAATGTTTTTGCTTTAGCAAGTAGAGCATCTAATAAAGTGCATGCGGCTTGGTTATCGGATAATATAGTTGGATAAAGCAGGCATAAAAGCCTAACTGTAATCGCATAGAAAGGATGGTTTTTGGGTTCTTGTTCTTGGACTAAAGGGTAGAGGTTCAATTGCGATCCTTTGAGTGCTTGCAAAAGACGAGGAGATTTGTATTCTGTATTACGTTTTACTGGAGGTTTAGGTGAATTTCCCTGTTTTTGTGTGGTAAGTGATCTGTAGCTAAGACCTGCTGTGCCATTGAAGTGTTTTTGCTGCAGCTGATAGAAATTTTCTATCCCATTTATTACGATCCCTGTTTCTTTTGTGTCTTTTAATAAGGAGTTTGATAGAAAAGTAAAAATCGCAAAGATGGCGAAAATAAAGGGGAGTACATTCATGATTTCACACCATAGATAATAGGGTTTTTTGGTTCTGTAACAAACAACACCAGATCATAGGGATCTTGATCTATTTTTAAGTGTAAGCGAACCATTTCAGGAAGCTGTGCTTTTGTTTTTGGCCACTTGGATTCCCAAATAGCTTTTATTTGATCGAATAACTCAAATGTAAAAGCATGGATATTCTCTAATAGAATTTCATCTCTTTTACTATCTTGTTTGGAAAAAGTAGTTAAAACAAGTTGCTTATGTTCGTTTACATAAAGCATAGAATGGATCATTCCACAAAAATTTATCTCTTTATCTTTATTCTCATGACAAAAAAACAATGCGGGATGGTCTTCATAGGAATCTGTGTAGATGCCAGATTCCTTTTTAGCAAGAGAGTTTATGATTTGGTTCATTTTCAAACGCATCATTTCACGAGGGAAAATCATTTGCTTTAATTGGGCCATTTCTTGTCTTTTCTCCAGAGTTTGCCTCAGCAAAGAAAATAAAAAACTCACTATGATCCCCATTAGAACCAAGCCAATCAAAACTTCTAATAAGGTAATAGAGTGCTTTTTCTTAGGCATTTTTAAGTCATCCTTTAAAGCAGATAATGATTTTAAATTATTGTTATATTTAAGATAAATAGGATTCCTATACATAGGATGAGCTGTTCTTCTGAATTTAATCCTTGCGGATGCTTTTGTCTCTTAAATTTATGAACGATAGTTTAACTTTTAATAATTATACCAATTGTTAGTATTGTTGACTTTTTTTATTAATTACTTAAAACTTATTGGAATATTAAAAAAATAGATTTTTAATTTGAATTAATTGTTTTTGAACAAATTTACAAAGGAATGTTTAATGGCTACTCCTGTTTTAAACTCTACACAAGAAACATGCGCAATATGCCACAAAGATTATCAGGATAAGGAAATATCTGATGTTTCTAGGGTTGTTGAATTGGCATGTCGTCATTTCTGTCATATTGGTTGTATATCAAAATCTTTAAGAGATCAAGAAAATGGACAAAGAGGTCTAACTCATTGTAATCAAAAATTTACTTCATCTGCTCGAGCTGCAAATGTTTTTACTGGGCAGGAAATATTCCAGGCAAGACTTGAAGAAATTGGAGAGGATTATGATTACGATAATGAAGTGATGGAATCTGTTTCTGTTATTGCTGATCTATATGACTCTCTTCATGATTTATCTAACTCATTTTCAATGGAACCCAATGATGCTGTAGTAAATCAGGCGGAAGAAGAGGAATTAGGTTTCCCTCAAGCCGTTGCTAATTTGGTTATAGAAAATAAGGCAATTAAAGAAGACCTAAAACCAACTGTATTACAAATTTTAGCAGTTATGGTAGCAGGAGACCGAGCCTTAAGAACTGTAGATGGTGAGGCAGAAAGATGGAAAAATGTTTCTTTTGAAAATTGGCCGGATAAGATTAAGCAAGAGGGTGTTTTAGTTCGATACAAAGATGAAGACATCAGAATGCGTGTTTCAGCAAACCATCTTAAAAAAGTAGTAGATAAGATTTTTGTGGATGTTTTAATGAACCACTATCAGAAAAAAGCTGAAAATTTCTTGCAGTCTATCCGCTTTTGGACTCCAAGGGTTTTGGGTGTCGTTACAGTGGCTGTATTAGCAAAAAAAGCTCTGGACAGGTTTTAAAGCTTTAAGTTAATTGCTACCTGTTTTTTCTAAATTAGCAAAAACAGGTAGCTTGTTAAGAGCTAATGCAAATCCTCCATTTCCCAATATGTTTGCACAGGTGATGACGGGATCAAATAAAATGTATAAGGCGGTTATTAGAGAAGACATCTCTGTGGTAAATCCTAATTGACTCTCTAAGATAGGGAGCATGACAATAATTCCCCCACCTGGAATAGCTGCTACGGAAAACTTTGCCATGACAAAGTAAAGAGCAAATACTAGGTAAGCAAAAAAAGTGGGTTCGGGAATGCCAAAGTTTTTCATAACTGCAAAAGCAAAAATAGGAATCGCAAAACAATCTCCGATTAGGTGAGTGTTTACGGTTATAGGAGTACTTAAGCGAGTTAAAGAAGGATTTTTAGTGTTTTTTTCCGTGCCTATGATTGTTAAAGGCATGGCAGCTGCACTTGACATGCTACTAAATCCTGTAAGAGCAGCTGGAAGCATATTTTTAAGTGTATGCACAAAAGAGGATAGGCAAAAGCGATTAGAGACCAAATAGATACATGCGATGTAGATAAATTGGGAAATAGCTACCAGTATGAAAATCAGAGAATAGTCGTAAATAATTGTATGAAGAAGTTGATCGTGAATCAACTTTATGATGAATCCAGAGATAAAAATAGGGATCACAAAGGTAAGTAGATTAAGCATTCTCTGAATAGCTTTTTCAAAATAGAGCGAAATTTTTAGACCAAGCATGGGTTTAAAAAGAGAAAAGAATATCCCGGAGAAAATCCCTGCAAACATCGCATGATCATTAGCAATCCATTTAGGAAGAGTAAAAGACCAAATAGGCATAAGAGCTGTTTGATCTGTTGGTATTTTAATGCAAAGGTCGAATTGATAGAGGATAGATCCTATCTGAGAGCTCATCATTGTTGATAAAAAATTTGAAAAACAAAGAGCCGCAAGAAGAAAGAAGATCATTTTTGTAGCAGTGCGCGATAGCTGAGAAATCGTTTTAAACAGCAGCATAAAAATAAGGATAGGCAGCATAAAAATAATGATAGATTTCACAGACAAGCTCAGAGAATAGGCAAATTGCTTGAGATAAATAGGAATGAACCGATCAACAGAGAGAATAAGTAGAATAATAGCCAAGAGTATAATTGGCATTTTACGAAACATGAAAAAATCCTTGTTAGAGAAAATTTTCTCATATAATCCGCATTGCTCTCAAGTGTAAAATCTTTTTACATCAAGCGGTTTTATCTCTTTTATAAAAACAAATGGCACCAAGCCCTGCTGCAAGAAGTAGAAAAATGCTTAAACTAATTGTATTAGAAAAAAAGGGATGTTCTATTGCAGGGATAATACCAAGTATGGTTAACAGGGCGATGATCACACCTGTGCAAGCATCTCCTGCCACAAGACCAGAAGCGGCTAATATCCCTTTTTCAGAAGCTGTAGTCATGTGTGTTGTTTTTTCTCTTTTTTTAACAAAAAAAGAAACAATCCCTCCTAACATCATCGCAGTGCTCAAAGAAAGAGGTAAATACAAGCCCAGAGCAAAAGGCAAAACAGGCAAGCAAAGTAGTTCCATAGATAATCCTAAAAGTACGCCCACCAAAATTAAGGTAACAGGAATATTACCTTGAATCACTCCCTTTGCAATGAGAGCCATCATAGTGCCTTGCGGAGCTGGCAATTCTGCAGAGCCTAAAACATAGGCTTGATCTAGTAGATATAAAGTAGTTCCAATGGCAAGAGCTGGTAGGAAAATACCGATAATCTCTGCAATCTGCTGCCATCTAGGAGTTGCACCGAGTAAAAAACCTGTCTTTAGATCTTGAGAAGTAGTACCTGCTAAAGCAATAGCAATATTGACAACCACACTCATGGTTAATGCAGCGATCAAATAGATGCGCTCTGTCCAACCAATAGCGACAAAAATTAAACATGTTAGAAGAAGGGTTGTTAAAGTCATGCCGGAAACAGGATTAGAAGTACTTCCAACTATACCAACTGTTAGTGAAGTAACCGCTACAAAGAAAAATCCTAGCACAGCAAGTAATACGATAGTCGTTAAATTCATGGCTGATCCAGGAAGAAGCCAAAGAGTGATAATAATGGCTAAAGATCCAATAATGAGCCAACGAAGGGAAATATCTCGATCTGTTCTGGGGATGTTTTTTCTGGGAATTCTTTGGAATAGTTCCGTGAAGCCAACAGAAAAGGTTTTACGGATAATGGGAGCAATCTTTATTAAACTAATCAACCCTCCAATGGCCACTGCACCAGCACCGATGTAACGAATATAATTTGCCCAAATCTCTTCAGCTGACATTTGTGCAACAGGGACGGTTGCTGGAAAAATAACTGTTTGATTGGAGCCGAATAATTGGATTAAAGGGATAAGAATCCACCACCCTAAAGCACCTCCCCATAATAGTAAGCTGGTAATACGAGGGCCTACAATGAAACCTACACCAAGTAACGCAGCAGTGCAGTCCATGCTAAATTCTGTTTTTTGAAAAAAAGGTAAAACCCATTTAGGAGTTTCTTTTAGCAGTTGAAAAGCTCCAGAGAAGCATTTATGAATAGCTCCCACGATAATCCCTAGAAAGGCAAAAAAAGCCATTTTCTGAGAAGAAGCACCAGCTTGTAGAATCTGAGCACATGCAGTTCCCTCTGGGAAAGGAAGTCTCTTATGTTCATGTACAATGATATAACGACGCATGGGGATCATAAACAGTACACCTAAAATTCCGCCTAATGCAGCTAATATAAAAATGCGCCAAGCAGATAAACGCTCTCCTAAAAAAAAGAGCGCAGGAACAGTAAAAATGACCCCAGCAGCTAATCCCTCTCCTACAGAGGCAATTGTTTGTACAAGATTATTTTCTAAAATCGATACCTTTTTACAAAAAGTGCGCAAAATTGCCATAGATAACACAGCAGCTGGAATAGAAGCAGAAACAGTTGTACCGATTTTCAAACCTAAAT
Organism: Candidatus Rhabdochlamydia sp.; assembly: GCA_049679255.1. Classification (GTDB taxonomy): domain Bacteria; phylum Chlamydiota; class Chlamydiia; order Chlamydiales; family Rhabdochlamydiaceae; genus Rhabdochlamydia. Next base: position 5,206 of record JBAUFS010000009.1, on the reverse strand, counting down.
AGGCATTACCAACTGCAAAAACCAATCCAAGTATCATCCCTAGCAAGATGGCGCGTAGAGTAAATTCTCTAGGTGCTTTTTCCGTAATATTTTTCATAACAAAGAAGGTTTCTTTATTATTGAAAATGCCGTGGAAAGAGATTTTTTACTATTCTTTTTTTTATTTTTACCTATGGAGCATTCTGAATATTATAAGAAGAGTGTGGTCTAAAAACTTGAAGGAATTTTAAAAAATCTTGCGTATTTTATAGAAGAAGCTGTGCATCTTGACTAATCTTCCATTCTAACTGTGATGACTTAAAGCAGTTCTTAGATTTAACTTGTTGTTAATTTTAATCGTTGTATAAACTCTTTTTAAAAAATAAATTTATATTTTGAATATGAGATGTGCTTCTAGCCTAATTTTAACTGTTATAAATACTTCCAGAAATCCTGATGGTGGAGAGAAAAATTGGTCTTATCCTATTGAGTATGTAAGTCTATTCAATAGACATGGTTCACAGACTGCAAAATTACTAGAAGTACAGCTTATAAAAGCAGTTATAGGGCAAGCAGCGGCTCTTGTTATAGTAGCACCAATAGCAGTTGTAGAAACGATTGCTTATACAGCTTTGACAGCTGTTTCTTTGGTTTTTTATTGCTATACCCACATTCCTTATACATTTTCTATGAGCCTCTTAAAAAGTAGCTCCTTTACCATTGTCTGGGTTTTTTCTAAAATTGAATATTACTGGTTAATAGATATCAGAAATGATCCTCTATATTGGTTTCGATCAAATCAAGAAAGACAGCGTAGAATAGTTATTCTATTAGTTGCAAATGCTGTTATAGCTACTACAAGCTTTTTTTTTGGAAAGCATATGCTCCGCAACGAGCCCACGCACGAATCGTTTGCTAGACAAAAAATTAGTCCCAGTTGGTTTTTTCGAGATGAAGATAAAATAGAAATCATTCGACAATGCTTACCAAGTGCAACAGATGATTTTATCCAACATTGTATACGAAATGATACAATTTGGGAAGGTTTGATGAGATTGCTAAATATTTCGCCTAGTCAATTAGAAAATCACTTTAGAAATCTAGATCAGAGATATAGAAGAGAGCCTGTGACTACTGTAGCTCTTGATGAGAATGGAGAACAGGATGATGAGAACTATACCTATATTTGTACAATTACACTAGCGCCTTTAGTAGACCCTGTGCAAGATCCTACAACAGGTGCAAACCCTGTGCTGTATGAAAGAGAGGCTATTGTGCGATGGTTGAGTACAAATGCCATATCGCCTTATACTAGGCTTTCATTAAGCATTTCTGAATTGCTGGAAATAGATCAAATGCTTCCAGAAGTTCGAGCAGGGATTAGAGAGCAACAAGAAAAAATAGCAAGAAGGAGAGTTAATAGGGCGGAGATAGCTTAAACACTACTTTTTTTGATTAAAAGCTGATAAATAAAATATCTTTTTTTAGCTTTTGCATTTTCTGGATATATCTCGATGAGGATACGAATCAAATAATGATTTTCTTCTTGTAAATGGGTATATCCATACTCTTTTATAATCAATTTCTTAGAAGAAGAGCCCATTTTTAGAATGAACGATTTAGGTGCTGAAAGTTCGATTTTCTCTTTGGGACCCTTTGCTAATAAAACAGCTAGAAATTTTTTTTCCTGAGAATACAAGTCTTTTTTAATAACAGAAAATTGGAGATCAGCTAATCTACGTACCTGCATCTCTTGTAGAGATATATACTCTTTTTGCAAAGCTCTTATAGGCAAATAAGCAAAGGGTAGTATCATAGTGCTAAGTAAAAATAAGGCAACTAATAGTTCTAGTAACAAGAAAGAGTGTTTTTTGATAATGAGTAATTTCATAATGCTTTCTAATCTACCCGTGAATGCTTTTTTTTGTATAGATTTGACAAAATATCTTTACACATAGTAGTCTTAATATTTTCTTAACAGAGATGGTAATATGCAATTACGTGGAAAATCTCTTTATAATTTGTTGCGAGTAAAACATAACAATAACCCTAAAGCTCAGGTTTTCCGCTGGCAGATAGAGGATTTGCGAGAGCTAACGCTTGCTACTCTATTTACACGTTTGAAGAAGCTTGGTATTTCTTTTAACGAGTTAAGTTTTATAGAACAAGCTCAGCAATTTGATAATCCAGAGGAATTAACCAAGCATATATGGACAAAGGATGAAGAGGGCCTGGCTAAGTGTTATCTTTTGCTGTTTGAACTGTGGCGTAGACTTTTGCCGGAAAATCCACCTATTTCTTTGTTTTGCGATCAATTAGATTGTTTAATAGAGGAATATGACAGAGGGGCTTTGGTAGAGGTTGATCAGCTGCAGGAAGCTTTAGAATCATTAGAGGATATTCTCGACAATGCAGTGGATGAGGGAGGGTCTGCAGAAGAGGTTTTCTTATATGTATGTAGTTACTCTGCCCATGATTTAGAAAGCTTTATCCTTGATTACATTGCTGATCAAATGATAGAGGAGAATTACGTTGGTGCTTCGGAGTTATTAGATGGATTTTCTCCTTATGTAATTCATAAAAAGCGCTTTGAAGCATTGAGAATCTGCTTATTTCTATCAACAGGCACTCCATCTGCCTCTTTAATGTTCGATCGATTTTTAGAGTATTTACAAGAGGAGCCGGACTTTGAATCTCTTTTGATTTTGATGGATTATTTAGTCTATCGCGGTAATCGAGAGTTTTTCTTTAAAGTAGTCAAGCAAGCACTTCTTTCTATGCAGATAGAAGAACAATTTCAGGATGTGCTTGAAATGATGGCTGAGTATTATCATTACATGGATCTAGAAGAAGAAGAAAGACGTATTTCTCAAATGAGTAGCGCCCGAAGAAGCTTCCCTGTAGAAGCATCATTAAACCGCAAAGATCCTGTTTATTTGGAAGTAGTCAAAGAGGTGTTAGAGAATGCGTAAAGGTTTGAAATCTAAGTAGTCACAAGAGGTTAAGATATAGTGAATCCCGCGAGCTATGCCAAAGGGAAGCGCTTTTTTTTTTACGTTATGTAGGTGTCCAAATACGCAGTATTGAATCTGAAATTGTTCTAAAATTTCTGAAGCACGAGAGGGGTCTAAATGAGGGCCAATCGGCGGATAATGAGTTAGCGCAATACGAACACGTGCAAGAGGAGATAACTGTTTTAAGCTTAATTTCAAGCGCTCAAGCTCTCTTAGAAAAATGGCCTCTTGCTTTTCAGCACTTTCTTCTAACGATTTTTTTTGTAGAGGATTTTCTTTGAATTCAATGTAGTTAGCAAATTGATATTCGTAAGTATCCCATAATCTACTACCACCGATGGCTACATCTTGCCACAAAATAGCATCATTATGAATACATTGAATGGAAGAGGGCATAGCTTGTGCAAGCTTTGCTTTGGAGCTCCACCAGTAATCGTGATTTCCTCGTAAGAGGATTTTATGCCCAGGTAGGGCATCTAGCCAGGCTAAATCAATAAGAGCTTCTTTTAGACGCATAGCCCAAGAGATATCTCCTGGAATCAACACCAAATCTTCTTTTTCAATGCACTCTAGCCAATTAGCATAGATTTTATCGGTGTAATTTTTCCAAGCGGGACCAAAAACCTCCATAGATTTTTTAGGTGCGCCAAAACACAGATGTGGATCTGAAAGAGCCCAAATTTTCATCAGAGAGTAAACCCATCAGGAACTTTTGTTCCAGATGTTATAATGATAATCCCATCTCGAATATAAATACCACGATCTTTAAAGGTATCTAGATGATTTATAGCATTTGGATTGGTCAATGTTACGTTATCACCGATAATGGTATGTTCATCAACAATCACTTTCTTCAATATGCAATTTTTACCGATAGAACAAAATTGCGGAAGAGTACTAGAAGAAGGGAATGCACTAAGATTTCCCACCAAAACGCAGCTTTCAATGACACTACCAGTGCCTATTTTAGTGCGCATACCAATTACGCTATTTGTGATTTGAGAAGCTTCGCTAATAGATCCTTGAGCAATAATGGAGTCACTCACTCTTGCATCTCTAATTAAAGTACTGGGCAATTGTTGCGCAGTAGTAAAAATAGGTTTGGCATCAAGATGATTTTCTTTGGTTAAAGCTAAATTTGCTTGGTAATAGGAAAGAACAGTACCAATATCTTCCCAATATCCATCATGTTGGTAACAATAGGTGCCTCCCTTACTCACCTGTAAGGGAATAAGATGTCTACCAAAATCATCCCCTTCTTCTTTTAATAAGTTAAATAGGGCATCTCTTTTACATAGATAAATACCCATAGATCCTAAGTATTTGGGACTTAAAAGCGTTGTAGGTTGGCTAAATCGCTTAAGAGTTATTGCATCAGAAGGTTTTTCAAAAAAATCCAAGACTTCTCTTTTAGCAGAAATATTAAGTACCCCCATACGCTTTGCTTCTTGCTCTTCAACGCTTAAAGCAGCAATGATAAAATCAGCATTACTCTCCTCTGCAAAGGCAAATAGTTTATTAAAGTCCATATTGTAGAGCTGGTCTCCTGACAGAATTAAAAAGTACTCTGCAGAAGATGCTTCGAAATACTCAAGATTTTGTCTAATAGAATCAGCGGTTCCTTTAAACCAAACTTTGCGTATAGGGGTTTCTTCAGGGGACAGCAGTTGAATATTGCTCTTGTGAAATTGATCGAAATGATAGGTTTCATAGATATGCTGTTGTAAAGAAGAGGCTAAGTATTGAGTAATCACAAAGATCGAGTCTAATTTAGCATGTAAACAGTGAGAAAGAGGAATATCAATTAGGCGATAGGTGCCACCAAAGCAAACCGCTGGTTTACAGCGGGTTTGGGTAAGAGGGAATAAACGAGTCCCTTGTCCCCCTGCTAGAATAATACAATCGGTCTTTTGTGCAAAAGCGAACATATCCATACAGAATCTAAAATTGTATTAAATTATTTATAGGATCAGATTTTAACAAATCTATTTAATCGTCTTTTAACAACTAATGAATTAGTAGGCAAGTGGGGTTATTTTATTTATATGATTTATAATTCATGTTATTAAAATTAATGAATCATTTTTACTCGATGAGCAAGTTTTTTATTCTTGACAAAACAAAACATTGCTATACTTCTTTTTTTAAACCTGTCGAGGTATCCTTATGAAAGTAGATCAAAAACCTTTGAAGTTTATCAGTGACTATATTTC
>JBAUFS010000008.1:0-27564 GCA_049679255.1 Candidatus Rhabdochlamydia sp. | reverse complement strand
TTGGCCTGAAATCATAAACGTTCTCCTTTTCCATTTTTTTGAACGAGCTTGAAAAAGAAGAGCTTGATTTCAGGCCTTTTTCTTTTCTACCTTATTTTCAATTTACAGAAACAATGTTACACTACCGATGGTTCTCATGACTAACATGTTCTTTACCATGTCTTTTAAGCCATCCGGATATCTGTATAGGGCTCCATTGCAACTTGATTTTTTCTTCAATACTGGTAACTATTTGAGGAGTCATTTTTTTATTGGGCTGAGAATTTTTTCTAAGAATTGCTTTTTCTTGGGCTTGCTGATGACGGTATCCTCGTTGCCCTTTATTTCTCTTAAGCTCCCTACAAATAGTGCTATGATGAACTTTTAGCATGGTTGCTATTGAGCTAGATGTATCTCCTCTAGCTTTTAAAATATAAATCTGACATCTTTGGTCATAGGTTAGGTGATGATAGCCTTTAGGCAAGGTCTCTCCTTGTGTTTATTGTTAAAAATCACAATAGAGATTTTTTCATCACTGCCTATTCTTTTTTTTAATCATTCTGTGCACTTCAAACTTGAAAAGACAATTATTTAAGTAACAAGATTACGGGTTTTGGTGAGCAGATTTCAAGTCCGCCTCAAACCAATAGATATCTTGATCGTCTAAGAAACAGCGTTAGGCATTTAGCTACCTCTTGGATAGGTTTAGTTCCAGGTAAATTATCTTTGTTAAAAGAGCCCCTGAAATTTATAAATGTTTATTTAAGCTATGTGGCAGGGAATGGAGTGTTATATGTATTGGGAAAACAACCAGTTGGCTTATTAGCAACAATAGGGATCTTTTTTTCTTCTACGGTTTTTGCGGTTTTAGCTGGCTCGTCGATTGACTTGGCTAAAGGTAAAAGAGGAGCTACTTCTTAGAGAACCAAATCCATTTCGAATTGTAATAGGGCTTGTTTAATCGAAAGGTCGTAAGCAAAGCCTCCTATGTTGTCAGCTGCCACTACTCGATGACAGGGAATAAAAAGAGGAAATGGATTGATTTTACAAGCGGATCCTACAGCACGCGCTGCTTTTGGATGACCAATTGTAGAAGCGAGATTGCCATAAGTGACTAACTGTGCAAAAGGTAGATTTTGCAAATGAATCAATACTTTTTGATAAAATAAGGGGAGCTTAGGCAGGTTAAGGTTTAAAGGACTAGGATCTTTTCGATAGCTGTACTGGGTTAACCATTTTATAATGGTTTGTGTTGTATCAAGATCGCATTCTTCTGAGATAAAGCATTCAAAATGCGATGACTTAGTTAAGGTCACTTTAGATAGAATGCTGTTTTTGCATTCTATCTGCAAACAAATAGAGGGGCCTTGATTAAATGAATGCTGCATAAATTTTTTTAGCAAAGATAGTTGTGCTATCGAATGTGTATTTTTATATCATCCGAGATATCTGCAACCATTTGATCCATTTGGTTATAATCGTCAAATTTCTTTTTACTAACAAGTTGTCCTGCATAAAACCAATGTTGTTGGATATCGGAATCGGTATAATAAATAGTAGATCCGTGTTTAAGATCATTTTCCCAGTTGATTTCTTGAGTTAGTAGATCACCATCGGTGTAATGTCTTTCAGTTCCATTTTTTTGATTGTTTAAATAAGAAATTTCTAGATAGCGGTTGCCATTTCTAAAATAAGTAGCTTTCCCGTGTAGTTGGCCACTTACCCATTCTTCTAAAGCAAGAGGTTCTCCATTAGCTGTAAATGTTTGTTTGTTCCCATTAAGTTTGCCTAAGGCGTAATATGCAATTGATTCAGGAGCTCCACTAGGGTAGTAGGTCTCTTTTTTTACTGTATAACCATCTTCAATCATTTCTTTAGAAAGTAGGGATCCTGTTTGGTCTCGAGAAATACGAATACCATCTCCCTTTTCCACTCGTGCTTCTATTTCGTTTAAGGCAGTAAAATATTGCCCTTCTATGAGTTCATTTCCTGCATATTCTTCAACCATCATAGGACAACCTTCTACATACCAACTAGTAAGAGAGTAGCGCTGAGGAGAGAGCTGAATCCATTCTTGTAAAGGCATAGAATTAGAGTTGTAACTCGTTTCTTTAACTTTTTGTCCTTGGTTATATACAATGCATTTTTCAATCGCTTGACTATGAGCAAAGGTATGAGTGGTAGGACCGTGTAATTTACCATTTTCATAGGTTGCTGTAACAGTCACGCCATCGCTAAGAGCTGTGATTACTTGTCCTGGATAGTTATGCTCTTGCCATTCTTCTTTAGGAACAGGGTAGCCGTATTTATGAACATAACGTTTAGATATAACGCTTGTTTTATCGCTGTTATCATGAACGCAGCCAGATAAGATAAAAGCAGTACCGCTCATAAGGATAAACAGGTGTCTTTTCATGATGAACCTCATTTTAAGATAAAATATGTAATTGTTCTAACTCCTTCATCACTGTTTCTATAATTCGGCTATGTTCTTTTTCAACGGCTTCAAAGGCAATGGTCTTAAGTTTATCGCGATAGAACAGACGAAAAGTTATGTTTTTTCTATCTTTGCCGATTTGAGAGCTTTTGTAAAGATCTAAAAGAGTAATTCTCTCAAGAAGTGAAGAAGAGTTTGCTTTAATGATTTCTAAAATAGAGCCGATAGGTATTTTATCCGCTATAGTAATTGTCCAATCCCTCTCTGAGCCAGGGAAAGAAATAAGAGGTTTAACAAGAGAGGTTTGTTTAATAAAAGGGGCAAGCTCTTCTATATTTATTTCTGCAAAATAGATTCGTTGTTCAATACCAAGCTCTGAGCTATGCCTAGGATGTAGTTCGCCTAAAGAGCCAATGATACTATCTTGGCATGTAATAATTGCTTGCCTATTGGGATGGAAATTATGTAGGTGTGAAGGGCTAAAACTAATGGGCTCAACATGAAGAAGAGCGCACAGATTTTCAATGACTCCTTTTACATCAAAAAAATCATAAGCTCGGGGTTTGGGATCGATATGATAAGGAGAACTTTTCCCAGTTAGAATAATTCCAATAGCTGATTGTTCAATATATTCATCCTTTAGATGGAAATGGATTTTACCTATTTCAAATCCTGACAGGTCTTGGTTTTCTCGATCGTAGTTATGTTTAACCACTTGTAAAAGACCTGGCAAAAGAGAAGATCTTAAAACAGATTGATCAAGGGAGTGAGGATGTAGAACAGAAATGGAAAAGCTAGAAGGAAGTGTGTTTTCAGAGGTTTTCTTAGACTGGTCTGGACTAATCAAATTACAGGTTATGAATTCTTGAAGGCCTTCTTCTAACAGATAAGTACGAAGTTGTTTTTCTAGTTGATAAGCAGTGCAATGCAAAAGCGGGGAGGAAATATGGGTAGGTGTTGTTTGGACGATATTGTTATAACCATATAAACGAGCTATTTCTTCAATCAAATCAATTTCAAGATTTAAATCGTGTCGAAAAAAAGGAACAAGAACTTGAAATTGCTCTGCAGATTGTTCAGTTACGTGCATACCTGCAGAAAAAAGAATCTTGAAAATATCAGAAGGGTTTAATTGTGTGCCTAAAATGTGGTTTATGCGTTTTAGTCTGCAGATAATTTTTTTGGGAGAAAAAGAACTTGTCTTCTTGTCGATCATTCCTTTAACAATTTTTCCACCTGCAACTTTTTGCAGGAGATAGACAGCGTAATCTAATGCCTTAGGAATAAAATTAGGATCTGTTCCTTTCTCAAGCCTTTGCGAGGAATCGGTCTTTGTTTTAAGCCATTTACTGCTTTTGCGAATCGACTGGGGAGTGAAATAAGCAGCTTCGATTAACACATCAGATGTCTTATCGGAAACAGCAGAACTCTTACCTCCGAGGACACCTGCAAATGCTAAAGGTTTTTCCTCATCGCAAATCATCAAAACACCTGGAGGAATGAGGCGAGTGACTGAGTCTAGCGTTTCTAATTCTAAAAAGGGGGTTGTAGAAGTGATTTGAAGAGTATGGTCTGCAATGGTTTGGTAGTCAAAAATATGTAAAGGTTGCCCTAGCTCTTGTAAGATAAGGTTTCCAATATCAACAACATTGTTCACACTACGAAAACCTGCTTGCTCTAATTTTTTCTGCAGCCAAAGAGGTGAAGGCCCTACTGAAACCCCTTGCAGCATTCTGCAGGCATATCTTTCGCATTGAACTTGGTCGAGAAGCTCTACCTTAATAAGATTTTCAATCGATATTTCTTCTTCTTGTAGAGAAAAAGAGGGAAACTTCAAAGGAATTTGTAAAAGAGCAGATAAATCTCGTGCGATCCCATAGACACTCATAGAGTGACCTAAATTTGGAGTCAAAGACAGTTGAAGAATAGTGTCTTTAAATATCTCTTTTAGATCAGTGCCTTCTTCTATTTGGTCAGACAGTTCCAAAATACCATCTGCACTATCTAAAAGACCCAACTCATCTGCTCCGCAGAGCATTCCGTGAGACTCAATACCACGCAGCTTGCTTTTTGTGATTTTTATAGGTTTGCCATCTAAATCAAGAATTGCACCTATTTGAGCTAAAGCTACACGCATTCCCGCACGACAATTTTCAGCTCCGCATACCACTTGCAGAACTTGCTCGCCTTTGCTTACCTTAAGCACTTTTAAATGATCAGAATTAGGATGGGAAACAACTTCTAAAATAGTCGCTGCTACAACATTGCTAAACTTAAGAGGGGCTTCGATTACTTCATCTACCTCGATTCCACCTAGAGTTAATACTTGGCATAAATCATGAGTAGATAAGTTAATATCTATATATTCTTTTAAAGAAGACAATGAGACTTTCATAAAACAAAAAGACAAATTAGTATTAAACTGTAGATCTTATACCAAATTTGCATATCTCGGAACAGGAAATAATGCGCGCTACCTCTGAAAATAGCCCCTGGATTACTCGCACAAAGAAGCTTACCCAAGCTTTAATTGTTAGTGGAACATTGAATGTTAGTCTTTTAGGTACTTTTTTTTATTTTGTGATTAAAGATAAAAATGATTCTTTATCCATTGAATTAAAACCGTTGACTTCTGAAACAAAATTGCCATCTGCTAGCAATTTAGAGATCCTGCGCTCCTATTCTGTTTTATCCTATCAACAACTCCTTCTCTGTTTAGAAAATCCAGATTTTATAGAGCAGGGCATTAAGAAAAGAGATCTTGCTCTTTCTTGCCTTGTTGCTTTTCACCACTTTAATTTGGATAAGGCTCTAGGAGGAATTCCTCTACAAAAGAGGTCAATTCTCCTAAGTCAAGAAAAAGGATCAGAGATTATAGAAGTGCCTGTTTTTCCAGGACTAGCGGACTATCAATTTCAAGCAATTGTTCATTTTGCAAAAACAGAGAAGTGGCCTTTTACCTCTCAAGGTCTATTTTATGAATTAAAGCGTTCTACTCCTCCCTATCACTCTTCCTTGATTAACGCTTTTTCTCTTACCTCAGAATACCACAGTGTCTATATGCTTTTTTCTAAAACAGGGATTTCTTGCTCAACAAAACAATTAATTGATCTGCTCTGCGAAGGAGAATGGATGGATCTTACAAACTTTAGTTTATCTCAAAGAGTAGCTTTAGATCTATCCATAGAAAGATGTCGCTCATTTTTGTTGGCTTATTTAGAGAAAAGATCTAAAACAGCAGCTTTTCTACTATTGGAAAGCAGTCCGGAATTTTGTCTACAACAGTTAGAAGATCGGCATATTTTACTTTTTTTTGATTTATTTAATGATTCTCCTTATCTATTAAAAAATTTATCTAAGGGATTGCTTTCAGCTCCGCGTACAGATGCTGTGTGGCAACTAGCAGCACAAGCATTGGGCTATTCACAAATTCCGGCAAAGAAAGTAGAAAAACCCGAAATAAAAAAACCTCTTTATAAAACATATAAAGTACAAGCAGGGGATAACTTATGGAAAATTGCACGCGCACACAAAGTGAGCATTAAAGAGATCATGCAGATCAATCAATTGGAAACAGATAAGATTCGCCCAGGACGCTGTTTACAAATTCCTATCCGCTAAGGAACAGGATCGTTCCCTCCAGGATGCCAAGGATGACATTTTACCAAGCGTTTTACAATCAACCACAATGCTCTATACCCATGAGCATGGATGGCTTCTATTGCATAATCAGAACAGCTAGGGAAAAAACGGCAACAATTACCTAGAAGAGGGCTAATGGTGAACTGATATAAGCGGATGCATAGAATGGGAATTTTTTTTAGCATAAGAAATTAGCAATGGATAATTTTTAAGACAGTTTATTGATTAAATCTCTATGTTTCAGGGAGTGTAAAAAGAAAAAATTCAACCTTTCTTCTTCTGTCTCTTTATAAATGGGACAGCTATCTAAGCTACCTTTATTAGCTAAAAAACATTTGTATCCTATTGTCTTTAAAAGATCAATTACATCATTGGGGTGATAATTAAATTGAAGAGTCCATCTTTCAAATAATTCAATAAACAATATAGGTAAAAATTTTTTAATGGAAGCAAGCCCTCCCTTTATTACAGATAATTCTGCCCCTTCTACGTCGCATTTTATAAAATCTAATTGATCTAGTTTCTGAGTGGGTATGAATGCATCTAAAGCATCCACTTGGCAAGTTACTTGTTTTGCTTTAGGGCAATTGATCAGATTTTTCTCTGACGCAAGAACAGATCCTTCAGGAAAATAATAATAAGTTAAAGAGCCTTTTTTTTCTGATAATCCCAGATTAAAGGAAAAAATATTACTACTCTTATTCAAGTTGATATTTGTAACTAGGTTTTTATAGGTATCTTGTATGGGTTCAAAAGCATATATTTTTGATTGAGCAAGCCTTTTAGAAAATAGTAAAGAGTACCAACCAATGTTTGCTCCTATATCCAAAATGACAGCATTTTTCTTGAGTAGACTGAAAAGAATTTCTTCATCTTCTTTTTCATAGTAATCAAAGTTTAGCATGTCGAAAGGAACCCCTCTTCTATCTAAACCATTGAATGCTAATTTTATATGATCTTTTCTAGTTGTAAACAGCAGTAAATCATCCTGTATTTCAATCTTATGAATGTCCGTATTTTTTAATCTTTTAGAGAGATAGAAAAGGATCTTATTAAAAGACTGCATCTTGTCTATATAATTATATTTCTCTATTTTTTTTTCTTTATAGGCACTAACAAGTTTTTCTATTGGGTTTCTATTCATTCTTTCCTTTTTTGAACTTGTTTATCCCAGACTTTAGGACTCTTTTAATGAGATGGATACAAATAAAAAAAGAAATAAGGGGAGTTAGTACTCCACAAGCAATAGCGGCAATTGTATAGTAGTGATAATAAAAATAGGTAGAAATAGAAATTCCCGCAACTACCCAGAGGCAAAAGCAGCTGCCGCAATAAAAAAGACCATCATAAAATACAGGGTCTAACCCTTTTTCTTTTTCACCTGTGAAAATCCAGCAAATGAGTTTCTCAAATTTTAGAGCTAATGGAGTTAATGATTTTTCATACTCTTTACGCGATTTTGGACTAGCTTCCGGCAACAGTAATTTCATCATATTCTTATGTATTCTTGATTTACTTATGCCTTTTGTTTCCATTTCTAAATTGGCTAAAAAACAAGCATTTAATAAACGATGGTAAATTTCAGCATCGAGTAACATAATTAATAGAACACCTCTTGAGGAAAAAATAGCAACAAGTGCAATAGAAATCATCCTATCGATAGGAGCTCCCACTTCTTTTCCTGATAAAACATAACTAAAAGCCACAAATGTTGCTAGCACCCATCCTAGTAGCGCAATTTTATATCTTATTTTTAGGATATTGTAATGTTTGGTATAAGAAAAAGCTTTAGAATATAAGCCGTAATTGATAGATTTTTCTGATCCATTTAATGGATCTACTATAAATTTTGAACTATCAGAGGACTCAGAAGGAGTTATATTTTCATCCATGATTTGATTCTCTTAATTCTTTTTCAAAATTTTTATACAAGCGCTTTTCTGATTTCGCCGCCAATGTTTTTAATAACTTTCCATAACCCCAAATACATAATATGGTAATAGGGATAAGAAAGAATACTATCCATCTCCAATTGTCTATTCCAAGTAGAAAAGAAATGCAGACGAATAATAAAAAGAGTAAATCCTTGCTATATCCAATGTAAAATTGTAATTTTTTTGATAAAGATCCGTGATGTTCTCTAGAAGAATTTATCATGTGAAAATGTATAGGGAAAAGCCAAGGGTTTTCTTTTTCAAGGCGCAGAGCATCAATAAAAGTACTCATGAGCAGTCTTTCTATAAAGATCAAGTCAATAGCTGAAATGATTGTATTCATCAAAAATGAAAATAAACAAATGAATATGGAAATGGCAATGGAACTGAATGGTAATATAGGAGGATTAATGGATAATAAAAAACCAATAGCGGCAAAAGTGCCCATTAGAAGGGTTATACTCATTTTTCTTAAAACGCATTGCAAGACGTCAAAATGTTGTATTCCTTCTATGTGTTCCTCTAATTGAGCATATACTCCAAGCCTGTACTCAGAAGTTATCCGATGCATTTGGTGCTTTTCCTTTTAAATATTTTTAGTTTATCCTATCTGCTTTAAGTTAATACAATATATTTCTTAAAATAAAATGTTTTCTATAAAAAAAATGCCTCTTTTGGAGTATGTTAAGTCATTTCATTCTTCAGTTTCCTTAAGTAATGTCCTTCTAATTGGATGTCAGCATATTTTAGAAACAACGCATACGATGCTCAGATCTCTTTACGATTTTGGGCTGAATCCTAAAAACATTTTCCTTGTTGGAAAATGTTATTCTAGTAACCGCTCTGTGTGGCAAGAAATGCATCGGGATGGTATTCAGGTCTCTTTTTTAAGTTTTTCTTTTGAAAGTCATTTAACTTTTGATGATCAGTTTTATAGTATTTTAGACCAATTCTTAAAAGATATTTTACATAAGGTGGATCTTTCAAAATTTCATACAATCATTCTGATAGATGATGGAGGGCAGTTTTTAACAATATCCATGAAGCTTTTTAAAAATCATAAAAACATCATTGGAATTGAACAAACAACTTCTGGGTATGAAAAAATCAAATTTAGCCCCCTGCCATTTCCTGTAATTAATGTTGCTAGAAGCCAAGCAAAGTTGATTTACGAGTCTCCCATGATTGCAGATATTGTAATAGAAAAAATCCTTAAACGCATGACTGTATTAAAAGGTGACCTTAAGCAAATTCTTGTTATGGGAGCAGGTGCAATTGGATCTTCTATCTACACGGTTTTAAAAAATGATTACGAAGTACAAGTTTACGATAAAAAAGAAGGTGTTGATTTAGAAAATCATCTGCAAACAGCAGATATGATTATTGGATGTACTGGGGAAACAAGTATACCTTTTAGTAAATACAAATATATAAAAAAAGGATGTGTGTTAGTTAGCGCTTCTTCTTCAGATCGAGAATTTGATGCAGTGCATATTAGAAGAAAATATGAAAATATCAAGAGTTGTTATGCTGATATTGAAGAGGAAAGATTCACTCTTTTGAATTGTGGATTCCCCATTAATTTTGATGGAGATAAAAATAGTGTGGCGCCTGAAAAAATCCAACTCACAAGAGCGTTACTTCTGGCTGCTATTTTACAGGCTTACAAGATGCCAAAAAATTCTTTAGGAATATTTCCTCTTGATATAGATATGCAAAGAGAGATCATTAGCAAATACTTAAGTATACAAAAATTAAATAATATGGAAGAGATCGTGGAGAACGGCCAAAGTTACTTCGATAAAAATAAGTAAGATGATCGTCCATTCCAAACGAGAGCTATGTTGATGATTAATCTCATTGGATAAGATTTGAAAGAGCTCGTGCATGACGTTGAGTTTTTTATTGAGGACCTCAACACGTTTATTGATATCGAGATAATGAGAGGTACGTCTATAAAAAGGTTCTAGTTCAGGGTAGTCCCAAAAGAATTCTGGAGTATCAAGGCTTTCACTATGTAAATTAATAAAATTACGTTCAATAAATATATAACCCATTTTCTGGTAAATCTCTTTACGAGAAAGGGGGATTTTGCCTTTTTGAGCTAAGTCGCTAGGAAGATGTTTTGTGCGTTCTATATTTTTTTGTACAAGATCTTCAAAGATAATCAATTTAACCGACTGAGCTAAGCCATGTGAGATAGCTAATTTGGTTAAATCATTTTGATTTTGTAGCATAATTTCATCTTCTTCGATCTTGAAAGTATCCCCATAGACATAGGTAAATTCATCTAGTTCCAATTTACCAGGATCTTTTTCAAAGGTTTTTAGAGAATCCAGAATCTCTTTTTCTTCTTCTTCACTAAATCCCCAACAAACAATAACCCCATAAGAAAAGCAGAAAACATCTTTTTTTTCCTGTCCATCTTCTTGAAGCTGAAGGTGGATTACATCGCGGAATAGCTGACAAATGCCCATCCTTTGCAGGTATTGGAACAAACGAGGGATATCATAAGAAGAAGCTGTGCAATAACAGGTGCAACGCATAAGTTTTTTCATGTCGGCTAGTTTTAAATCTAAGAATAGAGCAAGAGCAATTTTACTTGAATTGATTTTAACAAAACCATTAAGATCTTTTCTTGATATTCTTGCGGGGGTGGCGGAATTGGTAGACGCGCTACCTTGAGGTGGTAGTGGGTTTTCTCGTGGGGGTTCGAGTCCCCCCTCTCGCAAACATTTCCAAAAGCATCCTAAAACAGAGGCTTTTTCTCCGATTTGCTTACTTGTTTTTTTTAATTTTATCCTTTCTTATTGATTACCCGGAAAATAACCCAGAAACATTAAGAAATCAATATTTTCTGGGTTGTTTTCCTAGTTTAAGTATATTTTGGGGAATTATAGGTTAATCAAAAAACAACCCAGGAAACCAAGAAGGCGAGGTTTTCATATAAATATGATTGTAAGAAACTGTCATTTTTTGACTATATCTTGCAGAAAATTTGGTTATTTTTTATATTGATGTTAGGAACTGTCATTTTTTGACAGTTAATCGCAAGAATTAAAATGAAAAAATTTTTTGAAATTTTATTGGATTGGCCAAGACCGTATATTTCTGGGACTGATTTGCATCATATTTTGAATAAATCTGCAAACTCTCGCCATGCAATTATTAAAAGAGCTATCAAAAAAAATTATCTTATTCCCATTCGAAGAGATTTTTATGTGATCAAGAATTTAGGGCAACCTCTTGTAGATACTTTTGAGATCGCAACCATTATCTATGGCCCTTCTTATGTTAGTTTTGAATCTGCTTTAAGTTATCACGGCTGGATTCCAGAGGCTGTTAGAACAACAACCTGTGCATCGGTTAAAAGGGCTAAAGAATTCGAAACGCCGATCGGAGTTTTTTCCTACGAGCATATTCCTATTAAAGCATTTCCTTTTGGAGTTGGGCAATATCCGCAAAACGGAGTTACTTTATTTATTGCAGCTCCTGTAAAGGCTTTGGCTGATATGATGTATGCAAGAAGAAGAACGTGGCCATCGATTGAGGATCTTTCTGAGGATCTTCGCATAGAACCTGAAAGCTTTAAAGATTCTGATAAAGAATTACTATTAGGTCTTATTGAAAATTATCCAACTCCTAGAGTAAAAAAAGCGCTCTATGTTTTACAGAGGGATTTGGGATTATGACAATTACAATTATTCAAGAAAAGCTGAAAAGCTACACACTACATTCTAAAAGAGAAGAGCTTAATGCGCTGAAAGAAATCTATCAAGAAATTGCACTGTCTGCTTTAGCAAGAAGTGATTTTTTTAAGTTAGCAGCTTTTCAAGGAGGAACAGCCCTAAGGATTGTTCATCAATTACAGAGATTTTCAGAAGACCTTGATTTCGTTCTTTTAACTCAACATGAATCATTTCAATGGGAGCCTTATTTAAAAGTTATTGAATTAGAATTTAAGTCGTTAGGCATAATCCTGGAAATTAAAGATCGAGCTGATGCTAAAGGGGCGATAAGGACAGCATTTTTAAAAGAAGATTCCTTTGCTCGCATTCTTGAGTTAACTTACGATAGATTACCATCTGATGAGCAGAAAATTACCATTAAATTAGAAGTCGATATACTTCCTCCTGAAGGTTCTGGTTTTGAGAATGCTGTTTTAACTTATCCCTATCCTTTTTCTATTCTGATACAAGATTTGCCAAGCTTATTTGCAAGTAAATGTCATGCTTTACTTTGTAGAAAATATGAAAAAGGACGAGATTGGTTTGACTTTCTATGGTATCTTTTAAAAAAAATCCCAATCAATAGTCTTTTACTCAAAAATGCTCTTTATCAAGCGGGTCCATATAAAAAAAAGAACATACCCTGCAATAAAAAGTGGCTTCACAAAGAGTTTGAAAAAAAAATAGCAGTAGTGAATTGGAAAGCAGCACAACGCGATGTAGAAAATTTTCTTCGGCTAGAAGATAGAAAATTTATTGAGAACTGGAATGCAGAATTTTTCCAAAAACAAATTGAAAAAATAGAATTGATTTCTATGTAAATTAAGTAACTTTACATTTGCTAATTTAAGTTTTTTTCAGCTTGAATCTCATCGATTTTAGACTGCAAAGAAGGCTTATGGAATAGCAAAAGCAAAAAAGCTCCTAAAGCAATAGCTGAGGCTGTCAAATAAATCAGAGTATAATGTAGAAAGAAAAGCCCGATGGCTATCGGAGCTAAGATTTGAACCATTGCAATCACTGCTTGGCTCAACCCCATAATTTCTCCTTGAATACGCGATGAAGCAGAAAAGGAGATTAGGTTGAATATATTTGCTGCTGTAAAAGAAGCGATAAAGGCTGCTGCGCAATCAAAAACAGACAAAGATACAAATTTATGAGCAAAAGAAGCTATGCAAAGTAGCAGACTTAAAGCTAATAAACCGTAGCAAGGGATATTCATTAAAGAAAACCATTTGATTAAAAAACGGTTAATTAAAGAGCTTCCTAGAATCCAGCTAAGTCCTAAAAAACATAAAGCGATCCAGGTCGGAGGAGAGTTAAATTCTAAAAGAGAATAAGAGGAAAAAGATTGAAAAATCATCATCCAACTTAATAAAAATAAGGATTGGATGAAAAGTAAAAAACGCAATTTAGAAACACGAAAAACCTTGATCAGTTTTCTAGGTCCCTTAGTAAACTCCCATTTAATCTTCTTCTTTTTCGGATGCGTTTCTTTAAATAAATAAATTAAGGCAATTAAATTCATGATCCCCATAAGAGCTGCTATTATAAAAGGCAATGAAGGGGAGAAATGAGGATCAAATTTGCGATTGGCTAGAACTCCTCCGGCAAACATAGCACATAACCAACCAAATCCTCCTATACCGGTTAGATAACCAAAATATTTAGAACGTTTAGTTTGATCAGGATTCAAATCGGAGATTACAGTTAAACATAAACCGGTATTTCCTGAGAAAAAACCTGATATTAAACGCCCCAGAACCAATAAAATAAAATGGGAAATATAAAAGGCAAAAGCAACGAGCAAGTTGCCCAAAACCATCCCGGTAATGGTGATATAAAACGATTTTTTTCTTCCAATTGCATCTGAAAGGGTTCCTATTAAAGGAGCGCCAAAGAGCAAAGCCAAAGGAAAGACTGTTCCTAAGGTAGCAAGACTAATATTTTTCCAAAACAAACTAGAGGTAATTAGATGGGACTGAGAACCAAAAATAACAGAAGATAAAACGGGAATCACAAGCGCTAAGCTAAAATTATCGATAAAATAGAGTAAAAAAATGGGAAAGGAGGCTTTCATAACTTTAAAATAAATGTTTCAAGTATTTTCTTGAAAGATCTGATTGATTTTTTCATGCAAATCTTCTGATGAAATAAGCTTTTGAAGCTGAGAAAAGGTAGTTGCATAAGCTAATGTCAATAAGATATCCCATTGCTCTTGTAAAAATTTATAAGAAAATTTTGGCGCATGAAAACTGCAAAAACTCTCTCCATGATAAAGCGCCATTGCTTCTTTTTCGCATTGGCTACAAAAAGGTTGTAGGGCAAGCAACCCTTCCTGCTTAAGCAATTTTATACAAAAGCTATTAGTTAAAACAGTCGTATCTTCAAAATGGGGAATAGCTCTTAAGCATTTATAAAAAAACTGATAGACTTTAGGAGCTGGTTTGTGAGGCAATTGAGAAGTTAATACGATTTGTACTAGGTTTGCTGCTGCTTGGATGTGCTGCATTTTTGTGCGCAATTGCAGGTGCTCACTTAAAACCGATCCATCTACAAAATGCATGAGACTGCTTTTACCACGATAAAAAAGATATTCACCCTGACAAAGAGGGGAGCTTAATGCTAATTTATCCGTTCTTTTAGCCGAGATTCCTTTAATGATAAATTGCAGCACCCCATAACAATTTGTAAAAACCGTGACGATCCGATTCTTGTCTTGATAGGGCAGAGAACGTAAAACAATTCCTTCTGTTTTTTCATATTCCATAGAATTTAAGCATAGTTTATTGTCTCTTTGAAAAGAAGATGGAGATTGTTTTTTTACCTTTAAGAGAGTAACCTATCTTGATCTTCAAAGCTTAGCACCGATAGCTCAATCGGATAGAGTACCCGGCTTCGAACCGGGTGGTTACAGGTTCAAGTCCTGTTCGGTGCAATTTTTTTAAAGCTTGAATGTTAGAGACTTAGAAGGTTTATGCGACAAAAAGAAGTAAAAAATGTCGCAGAAATGTCGCAGAAATGTCGCAGAAATGTCGCAGAAAAAATCAAGCTAGGTTTATTCGATAATGGGTTACTTTTTTCCCGCCCATTTGGCAAATCAACTTTTTCTCTACTAGATCGGAAAGGTCCCTTTGTAGAGTACGTCTATTTATATTCGGGTAATATGATTCGTATTGCTGAATAGTAAAATCTTCGTTTGTTTCTAAAAGTTGTTGTAGTAGCTGTTTTTGTCTTTTGGAAAGTTTGTATTTTGCTGCTAAAATATCCAACTTCATAGCATGGGTGCCCTTAAGTTGAATTTCGTGCATTTGAGTTTCTAGAGCTTTGGAAAAATATTCTAGCCAAACAGTCATGTCCATATTCTTGTCTCTAACAGACTGAATAGCTTTGTAATAACTAGCTCGATTCCGATCGTAATATTCACTTATTGTAAAAAGTTTTTTGAAATCATAGCCGAACTTATAAAGACATAAAGTGGACAAAAGTCGGGCTGTTCTACCATTGCCGTCTAGAAAAGGATGGATATGAACTAATTGAAATTGTGCAATACCAGATACAAGAACAGAGGGAATTGTTTGCTCATTTTGTATCCAATCTACTAGTTGAGCCATAAGAAAAGGAACTTCATAGGCTGCTGGTGGGGTATAAATTATCTCTTTGGTTTTTGAATTTGCTACATAGTTTTGGACATTTCTGTATCGACCTGGTTGGGCATTGTTTCCTCGAACTTTATCGACTAGTTTTTTATGGATCTCTCTAATTAATCCTTCAGTAATAGGTTTTTGAGAAAGGAGGTAGTCAGCTACAAAATCAAAAGCTTTTTTATAATTTAACAATTCTCTTACATCTTCAGCATCTACTTTGGATAACTTTTCCCCAGAAAGTAGCTTTTCAGATTGGTCTAAGCTTAAATGAGTACCTTCGATATGAGTAGTATGGTGAGCTTCGAGAATAAGAGCTCTAGCCTGCATTTTAGCTATCCAATCTTCTGAGAGTGTGGCAGCTTCTAGAAAACCGCGCGTGCGCTCAATGGAGGTTAAAGCATTTGCTATAGAAAGAGTGATAGTGAACTTCGGGAGAAATTGCATAGTTTTTATGATGTTTTTTTATTTAAAGTATGTCATAAAAACCAACCATCCTCAAGATTTATTCTTGCTAGAAGAGCTGAAGAAGAAATCTTCTGTTCATACATGAATGTTATCAAAATGATAACATGTATGTTTTAAACGAAAAAGATCTTTGAACAACTAACCTCATGAATATTGATCATTTTGGCTTGATAGAGGTATAATCGAAATGCAATCGGTTTAACAGCATAAGAGGTATTATGAACGACAAAAATAAATTTGAACAAGATCTTGGTTACCGTATTGATATTATCGGGCGTCAGGTTCAAGTAACCGATTCAATGAAGAACCACATTTGGAATAAACTCTCCAAGATTGAACGTTTGCATAATCACATCTTGTATCTACATGTCACATTAGAAGTTCATAAAGTTGAACATACCTGTGTGTTAATGGTCAAACTCGATCATCTTAAGATTAAAGCACACGCTACAAGTACAGATATGTATGTTTCCATTGATCGAGCAATTGATCGACTGCATACTTTAATCTGCCGGTACAAAGATAGGATTCAAGATCATTATCAAAAGGTATCTACAACAGTAGATATGGCGGTAGATATTTTTAAAAGATCTGAAGTGGATCAAATTAATGCAGAAATAGAAGAGGAGAATCGAGAAAGAGAGATACAAGCTCTTTTACCTCCCATGATTATTGACACAAAAGTGAAACCGCTTAAGACACTTAATACAGAAGAGGCTCTTATGAGAATAGATCTCTCTCAAGATCAGTTTTTGGTTTTCCGCTCAGAGGAAGATCGTAAACTAAAAGTTCTCTATCGTCGCAAGGATGGCCATTATGGCCTTATCCGACCCGAATAATGAATAAGCTTTGGCTTATTGATAAAATGCGTGGCGTTGCTATTCGAGCAACGCCTGAAGAAAAAATCAGACAAAAACTATTACATGTTCTGATCGAAGAACTCTTTTTCCCTAAAGAATATGTTGTTGTGGAAAAAGCGCTTAGTGAATTGCCTCACCTTAAGGGGAAACGTGTGCCAAAAAGACGCCTTGATATTTTATGCTATTTTCCCAATCATGATCAGCTTCTTCCCTTATTGCTGATTGAATGTAAGAAAAGTGGGGGAGGACAACAGGCTTTAAACCAGGTGAGTGGATATAATTATTGGGTAGGAGCGCCTTTTGTCGCTATAGCGAATCAAGAATGTATTTTGCTTAAATATTTAGATATAATTTCAAATGAAATGGTCGTAAAAGAAGGATTGCCTTCCTATCAGGATTTAATTGCATGCTGCAAGTAGTGAGTAGTCTGGATCATTTAGAATCTTGTAATACGGATGTTTTATCTGTGTTTGGTTTACATCTACTTCCTTGCTTAGATAAATGGCTTTTAGAAAACCCTAAAAGATTTTTGGTTTGTATTGAAAAAAATTTGCAGGCTTTTTTACAAGCTAAAGCTCAATGGCAAAATCCACAGGTTAGATTGTATCATTGGGATTCCAATGCTAGTTTGTGCCATAGGATTGCCTGGGAGTTTTGTCTTTTATGTTTGACCCAAGTAGCTACATGTGAAGAAGAGCTTATTTTTTCCAAAATGCTCGAAGAGATCCATGTCCAAGTGCATCTACTGATTTCTGATTTTCGCGACTTAGGAGAAGTTATCATAGGTAACCTATTACAAAATGTAGGACAAATGCCGACGTCTCTTCTTGGAGAATCCTTAGAAAATTGCTGTCAAAATATACCTGCAATCATTTGTGGAGCAGGCCCGTCATTAGATGGACAAATACCCATGCTTATTCAAGCGCAAGAGAAGGCTTTGTTATTTGGTGCAGGCTCTGCTATGTGTGCTTTGGAGACGCAAGGGGTTTGTCCGCACTTTGGAGTAGCTTTTGATCCAGATCCTCCTCCTGGTCGATATTTAACCCAAATAGGCTATGAAACACCCTATTTTTATCAGTCTAGGATCGCATCTAGACAGCTTGCTTCTTTACACGGTCAAAAATTATGGATGCCTGATTCAGATAATTATCCTTTAGAGAGATGGATCTATCAAGAGCTAGGCCTTAATTATCCATTAATGGATAGCGGGTTTACAGCAGCTAATTTTTGTGCATTAATTGCAGTGCATTTAGGATGTAATCCCATTATTTGTGTAGGTATGGACTTTTGTTCTCCGCGCAATCAAGTATACGCAGCAGGTATGCAAGCCGATCAGGGAAATTGGGTGGAGTGTATCAATGCAAAAAAAGAAAAGAGAATCTCAAAGCCAGATTGGTTAGCAAGTACTTCTTGGTTAGATCAATTTGCTGAAAAAAATAGAGAGATCAAATGGATATATACCGATCAAGAAGCAATGCCTTTAGCACATGTCAAATACCTTCCTTTAGAACAAGTTTCCTTGCCAAGTGCTTTTGATACCGTCTCTTTTAGTTATGCGCTAACAGCTCGAGCAGCTAGATCTGAAATTACCCAAGAAAGTCTGCGAGCTGTTTTGCATAGATTGGGCAATAGCTTTATAGAAGCGCTTGATCTATGCAATCAATTGCTAAAACTATGGGAAAAGCATTATCCTCATTCCATTTTGGAAACAGGAGAACTTGCTCTATTAGAATCTGATTTAGCACAAAATATTTGTGTACAGAAGCTTTTGTTGCCACTTTGGGAAATCTGGAAATGGCCTATTTTAAGGCAAGAAGAACATATTCCAACAAGAACCTTGCATCAGCATTTATTTTTTAAAAAAGCAGTTGAAATCCATTTGTCTACTTTCAAGAGTTTAAAAATATGTTAAAAGAAAACTATGTGTTCTCTCAAGAGAAGCTAATTATCTATGATGAAGAATTGGGATTGGATATTCAATATGAACATTTCTGTCCTTATCTTCCTCAATCTCTTGAATCATCAAATCTGGTTCTAACAAATGCTCAGGCTTACTTGATTCATAAAGGTAAGCAACAAGGAGAGTGTCGTTGGTTTTTTGAAGATAAAACCTGCCAAGCAATTTTGTTTTACGATCAAGGTCTTTTACACGGGCCCTCTACTTTTTTTAACCTCCAAGGGCAAACTTTAACAAAGAGCTGGTACTATTTAGGTAAAAAAGTAGGGAAAACGCGCTATTTTTACTCTTCTCAAAAACCAGCGAGTATACAGAGGTTTATAGATGGGAAACCTGAAGGACTCCAGGAGTATTTCTATGAAACAGGTGGCATCAAAAGCCACATTCCCTATCGCTTGCATCAATTAGATGGACAGGTGCGTCTTTTTTGGGAATCAGGACTGCTGAAAAGATCCATTGACTATCAAAATGGACAAAAACATGGTTGGGATCGGCTTTGGAATGAGGAGAGAGTTCTTCTAGATGAGAGTTGTTATGAAAAAGGAGAATCCATAGGAGTGCATCGTCATTTTTTCTGTAATCAAGTTTTGCGTGAGGAAAAAGTCTTCCATACACCAAAGCGTTATGATTGTAAGCGTTGGGATCAAAAAGGACAGCTAATATTAGAAGGGATTTATACATCCGACTGTAATTATATAGAAAAAACCTACTGCAATGCACAAATGACTACTTCAAAAGAGGGGATGTGGGATGGAAAAAAGCTTTGTTGGAAATAATTCTTTAGATCTTTTAAGTGAAAGATACCCAGAGCTTATTTTTTTATTGAATTTCTCCAGCCCTTATGAAGATCTACCCGAAGAGGAGTTTATCCCAGAGTTTAAAGCTGTTGAAGTTTTTTATATTTATGGAATTGGTGGATCCAGTGCTTACTCTAGTTTAAAAAAATGGGTCTTGGAAGAAAAAACAAGAAGAGTGGTTTTCTTAGAGGATTCGCTCAGTGCAATAGAGAGATTTTTATCTTCTACTTACAGTGAGCAAATCCTTCAAGACTCTCAAATGTTTTTATCCTACCTAGAAGAGCCTTATGAAAAAAAAATAGAAGAGATTGTATCTAACTATCCAGTAGAACATGTTTTTATCCAAGCAACCAGTTCTTATCGTAAAAGACCTCAATTTGAACAGTTGTGCTTACAACTCTTAAGGATTACAACTGTTGTACATGCAGGTACAACAGAGATTCTAAAATCTCATCACATGCTAGCAAATCTTATGAGGAATATCTCTAGATGGCCGCATTCTTTTTTAGCTAATCGATTTCAAGGACAATTTGTAAATGTTCCTGCAATTATTTGTGGAGCAGGGCCTTCTTTATTAGATGCAATAGGCCCATTGAAGAACTTGCATGATCGTGCGCTGATTCTAGCAGGGGGCTCAGCTATTACTGCTTTGAGTAATCAAGGTGTGACCCCGCATTTAAATATAGCAGCTGATCCTAATTTTGAAGAATTTGAAAGATTAAAAACAGCGTCTGCTTATGAAACATCGCTTATTTATGCAACCAGAGTCCATCCGGATATTTGGAATACGTGTAATGGGCAGATGGGATATCTTGTTTCTGATACAGGAGGCACTTGTGAAAAACATTTTGAAAATCTGCTTGGAATAGATCACCAAGCAGTGGGACCTGATCTAGGAATGGAGGCTTTATCGGTGACCACTCTTAGCCTAGCCTTTGCTGTAGAAATGGGCTGTAATCCCATTGTTTTCGTTGGGGTAGATCTATCTTATACCGGTATGCAAAGATATGCGGAAAAAGTAGTATCTCATTCTGCAATCGATCCTAAAACACTACAAGAGAATACGCAAGCCTCAGAAAAACTTTTACGCCGAAAGAATGTTAAAGGAGAATTTGTTTATACCACAGTAAAATGGATAATGGAATCAGAATGCATTGCTTCTTTTGCTAAAAAACATAAAAATTGCCGTTTTATCAATGCAACAAATGGGCTTGGATTTAAAGATATAGAAAACTCTTCGTTAGAAGAGGTTTCTACGGATTGGAAACCCATTGACCTGCATGCTGCTATTCATCAAAAAATGCAACTCTATCGATTAGATCCCCGTTTTAGCGAAGCTATTGCATCTGAAAAGAAAAAACTTCACTCAAGCGTTTTGCGTTTACAAGAAATGACTCTACGCATGCTAAAAATCACTCATGAAGCACAAGAGGTAAGCATACCCACTGCTAAAATGATTCTCTTAGAATTTGATTTTCAAGAAGAACTTGCCTTAAATGCTTTATTTCCTTTTTTAGATTCAACACTTGATCGTTTACTAGATCCTTGTGAAAAACGAAAGAAAAATGATAAAGAAATGCTTAAACACTTTCTGGGAAAATATAATAGTTGGAAAGAGATCTTAGAGTATGTGATTGAGCAAAATCTTATAGGGTAAGGATGAAGCAAGTTATCCTCTTGTTACTTTTGATAGGATGCTCTGGTATGGAGCAATCAGAGCAGAAAAAACTACGCAGACTGAATGCTAAAGGTGAATTTATTCACCGCAATCATGATGAGTATCATTATCAGATTGATACTCCTAAACATAGAATAAGAGAGCCTTATCCTTGGGAAAATGGATATATAGGGCAGCAGACGAAGATCACTAAAGAGTATTTTCGCTGTAAGGGTTCCGGATTCAACTCTCCACGAACTGAAGAGAATCAAACCTACTTTGATTGCAGTGGGTGTCATACACATTCTCTTCCCATACATCAAGGCAAAGAGTTTATCTATCCTATTTTGATCGATCTTTTGAACTTTGTACAAGAAAAAACCCGCTCTAAAGTGATCATTACCTGCGGACATCGCTGTCCTGCTCACAATACCTATGCCGATAGTTTTAATTCTACTTCTAAGCACATGATCGGCGCAGAGGTGGATTTTTATGTAGAAGGGATGCAAGAGCATCCAGAGGAAATCACTGCTATTTTGCAGCAGTATTATCAGGAAAATTCTTATACTCAAGAGTATCTAGAGTTCGAAAGGTCCTATCATCACTTAGATGTATCTGTCCCAGCATGGTACAACAAAGAGATCTTGATTCAACTCTATCAGAAAAAAGAAGGGCGTGATTATGACAATCAACACGAATATCCCTATATCTGTATCCAAGTTCGTTATGATAAAGAAGCAAAAGAAAGAGTGATTTACAGTTGGCCTAAGGCTTTTAAAGGATTTAGGCGTTATTAGTGTCTTGAATCATTTTTTTAGCAGACCATTTCTTATTCTCGTGAACTGAAAAATGAACAGGAACACAATGGTCAATTACCCATTCACCGTTGATACCCAGTAAATGACAAATAGCCCAATAAACACCACCATGGGCAACTATTAATACAGGGCTTTGTTCTTTTAACGCGAAATTTAACCCTCTTTTTACCCTCTCTATAAAAGGTTGAATTTCTTTTTCAGGATGACAAAGTATATGGGATTTACGGGCCGTCATTTGTGTCCAAATATGTACCGAACATTCAGATAGATCAGCAATTTCTCTATGAGGAACAGCAAAATTACGAGAGATGATTTCTTTTGTTTCTACAGCTCTCTTTAAAGGACTGTAACAAATTGTCTGAATGGGTAATTTAGCAATGGTCGGTTCAATAAGCCTTGCTTGGCTTTGCCCAAATGCGTTAAGAGAGATGTCAATATGTTCTCCAGAAACCTTCCCTGCGTTGTGGTCTGTTTGTCCATGTCGAATAAAAAAAAATTCTCTTAGCAACAAGCCCATCCTTCCTCAGAGTATATTTTTTTATGCAAAACAGCCTGCAGAGCTTTTTCAATGTAAGGAATGATGTTTGGAGGAAGGTTGTTCAAATCAAAGAACTCAAGCGCTGCACATTTATGCGGTTCTGGGTTGGTAATTGGTCCTAAAAAAGAAGAGCATGTAAAAAAGATGTCTATGTTAAATCTATCTGTTTTTCGGTGGATGATGTGAACTGGTTTGACTTGAGCAATTTGAATACCCGCTTCTTCTTTTGCTTCTCGAATCATTGCAGAAATGGCTGACTCTCCATCTTCGACATGTCCTGAAATAAGTCCATAATAGTTATCGTAATAGCCTGTATTTTGTCTTAAAGAGAGTAAAACAGAACTCTTTTTTTTAACTATTAGGTAGACATTTAGACAAGCTCCAGATCTTTTTTTTAGACCCTTAGAATGCTGTAAAAGCTCTTGCATATTTTTAAGCCCCCTAAATCTTTAAAAAATAAGAGTATATACAGATATGTATATTTCTGTAAATTTTTTGTTAAAAAGCAGCTTTATTAGAAGTTAAGCGGTTGAATTTATAGCTTTAAATTGCTTAAAAATTTTCTTCCAAAATGGAAATACTGCAATTTTTTATTTGAAATAAATAAAGATATTTTTTTACAATTCACATATTTTATATGGAGCATTTATGAATCTAATGCAATCTACTAATACATTTGAAGAATTTGAAAAGGCATCAAAAGAATACCTGCAAGATCTTTTTAATAATCGTGAGAAATTACGAAGACTTATTATGCAAGTACCCACAAATAAACAACTTTTTTCCTTATGTGAACACTATGATATTTTAGATAAAATTATTTTATGCACTAGCGATGACCTAAAAGTTCGATTGCGACTTCATATTTTTGGAGATGGTTATTTTGATCGTCCTCATAACCATCGATGGTCTTATACCAGCTATATTTTATCCGGTGAATATCTCCATACTATTTTTAATATACAAAATGAAAGCAAAGAACCTTCTATTGAAAACCTATACCCTGTATTAATTCGACAAGAAAAAGCAGGAGATCTGTACACCTTACATTACTCCCAATACCATTCGGTTATTGCTCAGCCAGACACTATAACATTAATTATGAGAGGCCCCTCTGAAAAAGAGAGGTTTCGGGTAATTGATCGAGTAACCAACGAATCTTGGTGG
Organism: Candidatus Rhabdochlamydia sp.; assembly: GCA_049679255.1. Lineage (GTDB taxonomy): Bacteria > Chlamydiota > Chlamydiia > Chlamydiales > Rhabdochlamydiaceae > Rhabdochlamydia. The sequence continues at coordinate 3,938 of JBAUFS010000008.1, read as the reverse complement.
CAATATGGAGTAGCCTTGGAAAGTGAAGAAGAAAAACATAAAAAGCAAATGACTCATAAGCAATTTGATGAAGCTGTAGAAAAGTTAATCAGAATAGGAGTAATTTGATGTTACCGATATTAGGAGAAAAGGAAATAAGAGAAGATGATCTTTATGGTTATGCTCGTGTGCCTGAGCATCTTGATCGAATTGAATATGGAAGATTTAGAAATGTTTATCTTTATATCACTGAAAAATGTCAACTTAGATGTGCCCATTGTTATATGGGAGAGCGTTTAGAAAGCGCAAAATTCATGCCTCTTTCCGAAGTAAAGCACAATATTCAACTTTGGAGAAAAATGGGAGGAAGTAAACTCAGTATTCTAGGAGGAGAACCTACCCTTCATCCCGATTTTATTGAAATTTGTCGTTATGCTAAGAGAGTAGGATATGAAAAAATAATTCTAAACACTAATGGATTAAGAAAGTCTCTTCAACCTCTTTCTCAAATGGACCCCGAAGAATTTAGCTATATCCAAGTTAGCTTGGATGGTGGTTCTTCTGAAACACATGATTTGATTCGAGGGCCAGGTACCTTTAATATTGCATGGAAAGCAACCCAGGAGTTAGCCGCACGAAAATTTGATACGAGAATCATTTGCACGGTGAACCGAAAAAATCGTGAAGATTGCTTAGATTTAATTTCCAAATGCGAGGCAATTGGAGTTTCCCTCGTGAAATTTCATGTTTTTTCTAGCATTGGTAATGGGCAGAAAAATGCTGAATGGGCTATTTCTCCAACTGAATGGATTGAATTCTATGAACATCTTGAGAGAATGAAAAAAGGTCATAAAATCCAAATTTGGTATCAGCCCACTTATGCAAACCGGAGTAATATCTCTCGTTTTACAGAACAGGGATATCGAGGTTGTATAGGAAGAACCTTAGATCGTATTTCGATTTTTCCTGATGGAAGAGCCTATGTTTGCTCTTATCTTTTTGATACAACGCAAAATATGTTTTTTATGGAAAATGGTGAAATAAAATTAAATCGAGATCAAAATGAGTATGAGCTTTTTACAAAGGCCCTAACACATAGTGCTTGTGGCTCTTGTAAATCGTCTAAAACATGCTTGGGGGGTTGTCCAGCTGAAAAATTAGTCATGGGACAAGCATCTTGTGCATCAGATCCGGATATCATTCCTGTATGTCGTTTATGGAAATCAGATTATTAAAGCAAAAAAAATTATGCGATTTTTATGGTTTTTTATAATATGGGTCTCTTGCAATGCTATTGAAGCTTGCGATCCTTTGTCAATAGCTCAGTCTTTTTTAAAAGAACAGGGTTTAAATCTTTCCTTTTCTGAATTACCGGGATTAACAAATAAAAACTATTTATTTTCTGGTCATAATACCATCCGGTATGTGATTCGTATTCCTGGATATGCGACAGATCTTTTTATTGATAGGGAATCCGAAAGGAAAAATAGTATACGAGCTTTTAATTGCGGGTTTAACCCTGCTAGAATCGTTTGTTTTGATATAAGAAATGGGACACAAATTACAACTTATGTAGAAGAATCTACTCAATTACCTTTTCAAGATTTATATAAAAAAGAAATGGTTTGTCGAGTTGCTCATTTATTAAAAAGACTTCATTCTAGCAAGATTAATTTTCAAAATCGAGTTGATATTTTTCAAAAACTTGAAAAACTCATTGATCTTTTAAAGAAGCAGAATACTGTATTTCCTTCTGGTTTCTACCTCCTACAACAAAAAATGGAAGAGATGAAGCAATACCTTTCTTCTCCTTTTTTTGAACAACTTCCTTCTCATGGGGATCCTGTTCCTAGTAATTTTATACTTGTTTCAGGAGAGCTAATGCTTCTTGATTGGGAACATTCAGGATTAAATGACCCTGCCTGGGATTTAGCCCTTCTTTCTTGTGTTGTGAATTACTCTAATGAAATGGATCAGTGGCTTATTCAATACTATAATTTGGAAGAAACTTCTTTACTTTATAAAAAAATGCTTTTTTTTAAGCCAATTATTGAATACTGGCTGGGAACTTGGGGTTTGCTTCAAGTATTAGTTAAAGAAACAGTTACAGAAAAGGATTTTTTTATTTATTTTTCATCATCTCGTTTTGCAAAAGGTCAGAGATATATGGATCAGTTGGAATTTCAAGAAGTTCTGCAGTTTTTAAAAGAAAAAAAATATGAAAATTAAAATTTATTTAATATTTTGTTTATTGTGTAGTTATTTGCACGCAAACTCTTACTTATATGATGAGGAAGGGAAACCTATTTCTATAAAATTTTATATTGATTCTAATAGTTCTTGCAAGCCTCTTATTGATTTCCCATTGCTCTTGGATGAAAAAGGAATTTTTTTTGTTGTAATGATTCAGTTTGAGCACTGGATCTGTCCTTATTGTGGAATTTTAAACCCTGCAAACATTTCTCAGTGTGTCTGTCCAAATTGTGATTCACAAAAAATAATTAAAGATGACTGATCGCTTTGCATTTATTATTTTTAAACCGGATGTATTTTGTCGAAGAGTTCTTTCAGAATTACTAGATTGTTTAGAGCAAGCTCAATTTCAAATTGTCGAATTTTTAAGCGGAAAAATGAGTGACTCGCAATATAAGCTGATGTATTCGCATAATTTTCGATGGGATTTAGATGATTGGCATCATAATAAAAAAATTTTTGAATTTGGCCCTGCTCTCGGGCTTTTAATTTATTGCCAACGACCAATTAATGCACTTACTTTTTTGAATGAAATTAAAGGAGCGGCTGTACCTAAAAATAGAAACCCAAATACTTGGCGCGCTCATTTCCAATCAAAATCGCGTGTTTTTAATTTGCTCCATATACCGGATCAATTAAATCAAGCTAAAAAAGAAGCCCTGCATTGGTTTGGTGCAGAAAAATGGGGGAGATCACAATGTATTTCTAAACAAGCAGTGATTAGAGAAATGGATTTTTGTGATTACTGCTATATCGGAAAACTTGACCCTGAATATGCGTTTATTCGGTCAAAAGCAAGACTTTTTCATTCTTTTAAGAGAAGAAACGAATTGCATGATAATGAATTAGTTTCTTTAATTATGCATATACAACAGTTTTATCATCAATGGGCAGATGAAGTAATGCGAAGCTGTCATTGTAATGGGATTGAAGGGACTATTTTACTTTCTTTTCAAGAAGAAGAAAAAAAACTGCTTTTACAATTTAAACAGCTAGTTTCTAAAGATCAGTATAGAATGCATAGCGCTCTTTCCGTTTTAATTAAAATTATCTCTCCATCTGTTTTTTCAACAAATTTTTTTTGGATATTAGAGGAATGGGGTGTTTTTCTAAGTGATTTAGAAAAATATCTTGTTATATCTCGCTTAAAGTATCCTCCATGACTCTAGAAATCATTTTCGAACCTCAATTTTGGGTTTTTTAGATCAATCTCAAAAAAATGAGCTGCTTTGAGGTTCATAGTGATCTAATTTATTCTCAAATAATCTCAAGAATTGGTTTTTATACAATAATGGACATGGAATCTGTACAAATTATTTTACTTATCCTCTAGGACATTTTCTTGGCGGTGTGTTTAGAGCAATGGTAACTTCGCTTCTTCTATGTAGCGGCGTTCATCTATTTGATTTTAAAAACTTATGGCCATTTTTTAAATGGAAGAGGGTATTTGGATTATTTCTATTGATATTTGAAACAGAAGCATTGATTAACGCCAGTTTAACATAAGGAACCATCACACATATTCAGAAATAGTTGTTTGATCAATTTCTTTTCGATGAAAAAATAAACGTGGCTTATCTGGATTAAGACAATAATTTGCTATTCCTGACAGCAGATTGCTTAAAAAATTCCATCTACTCCTATGTCTATGATGCTCGATTTGACAACTGTTTTTTAATAAATTATTTACGCTTTCAATAATTGCT
>JBAUFS010000007.1:0-6125 GCA_049679255.1 Candidatus Rhabdochlamydia sp. | reverse complement strand
TCAGTAATTGCTAGTTCATCCATTTTGAGCCTTTTTTGTTTTTGAGTTTTAGTGAATTAAAATATCATAAACGATAAAAGGCTCTTTTTCAATATGTTATGATAGATCTTACGTTAAACTGGCGTTGTATTAAAATTTTTAGTCAACAAAAAAAATTGGCAGTATTAAGTGGGAATTATGCAGGCTGGATATATCAATTCTTTGAGAGTTAAAAATTTTATGAAGATTTAAAAGGATTGGAAGGAAAGAAATAAGACTTTATGTATCAAAGGATTCCAAGTTAATTGTTCCATTCTTATTGCATATGAGTTAATAAAGCTAATTCCCGCAACTGTTTCTCTGTATTTTTATAGAATGGCTTAGCTTATCTTTAGGGACGTTTTTTTTAAACATTTGAATTTTTATCTAGCTCTTTGTAATTTTTACATCACAAAACGCACCAAATTTTCTCTATTTCTTTGCAGATGGCATGCAGCATCTGAATAACTTCCTATTACTCCGTCTAAACTCGAAGGTCCTTCTGTTTCTATGTTTTGGCCAAAAGCATCGCTATTGTTATGCAGAACCAAAGCATAGGGGTCTCTCATAGAATAATGACCTTGCTCAAAAAGAGCTTGGGTCTTTATTACGATCTTGTCAAAAAAAACATGCCTAAACAGGCTCAGGGCATCCTTATCGAAATAATTGTTAAAACCGATCACTTTTAAATTTTCAAAAGAAGAGCTTTTTATTAAGTGTTTAAAACTAAGGATTTGTAGCCTGTTGAGCAAGTTGACATTTTTTACACCTCCAATCTGTGTAGTAAAAATAGAGGGGGGATTAATCGTATAGACATATCCTTGGGGCAGCATTTGTTCTAAAACACTAAACTCATTGCATAGTTGATGTGTATAAATGGTGAACAATGCTTCAAGAGAAATCACGTGATCATTTAATACAACAAATTTATCGCTTAAAATCTCTAAGATATCCACCTCTTCTTTTAAGATTAATTCCTCAAGTAGTTCTATTGTTTCTTGATAGGTTGTGATATTTTGCACTTCATGTAATGCAGGTAATCGGTGCTTTTTTGTTAAAAAATAAATGAGGTGCTTTTGTAAGAGTTCATCATATTGTTTGAGTTTTTTTTCAAATATCTCTTGGTTCCCATTGCTTTGGTTCCAAAGAGGTTGAAAATCAGAAGGAAGTATCTGCCCTATTACAGGCTGTTGTTTAATTTCCACAATTTTCATAATGACTTCATCATTTCCTGCTAGTTCAAAATCAGGCTGGATAGCAGCGCTTAAGACAACCCTTCTTCCTCGATTTTTATTTAGTAGTAAAATACCGTGTCTATTTTTATAGATGTAATCACCTAACATAGTTACAGGGCAAATAGGAGTTATAAAAGTATGCAAAGCCCCTTCCATGTTGGTGATTTTGTCACCCTTTTTATATTTAACGCCTAAAGCAGAATCTTTTTTGTTTGTCATTAAATGCTCTGTCATCGCTTTTGGAACAAATGCACTTTGTGAAATAATAACCGGTTGTAGTTCCCATTTTCCTTGGCTTAGCTTTTCTATAAAGTCCGTTCGATGAGAAATTCCCTTAAGAGCGATAAGCTCATTAGAATGGACGGTATAAAAAGCAGAGCTAACTTCTAAAGGGAGGGTAAAATTTTTGAGTTCAAAGGATGCAGCAAATAGTATTTCTTGATTAACAAAGGGCAAAAAAGCGATGAGAAGGTAAATGAGATTCATGAATGACTCCAAAGGGGCATTTTTTTAAGCTGGGAAATGATTTCTTGAGGATCCTGAATTTGCTGGTTAATAGAGATCCTTTCGGCTTCTTGTAGTAAAAGACCCATCCGCTTGCCTGGGGCTATTCCTGCTGCTTTAAGAGAGCTAGAGGTAACAAGGGGTTGTTTTTTTTGAATTCTTTCAATTGCTTTTTTCAATAGCTGCTGTTTTTGCTGATGAAAATCAAAAAATTCGTTTCTTTCTTTACTGGGTAAACCATTTCCAAAAATCTGCAGACAAACGTAGGATTGAGGATCTGCGTAAAAATGCGCCCATTCAACAAGTTCTATTTTCCAATCTTTAGGCATAGATAATATTTTTTTTGCGCGATAAAAAAACAGGGTGAAATTTTTTTCTGCTCGAGATAATTTGAGGTATTCGCAAATAGATAATTGTTCCTCCAAAGATCGGTCGGGAAATAGCTCTAATACATAAGCAATAACAGGGGTTTTTTTAGGGAATCTTTTAAAGGGCTCTATTTTTTTTTCTAGCTCTTGTATTTTGAGATTCTGAAGCTCTGGGAAAATGGTCGTTAATAAACCTAGCCTATATAGCTCTAGAAAGCTTGTATCTAATTTTCCAAATTGAGCCATTTTATGAAACTCTTGCCATACCCGTTCCATAGCAACAGAAGGAAATAAGCTTTTTGCATGAGCGATAATGGCTTGATCGGTTTCTATCTCAATAGAGAAGTTAAAACGAGTAGAGTAGCGTACAGCTCGTATCATACGCAGTCGATCTTCTAAAAAACGAGTATGTGGATCTCCAATAGCACGAATGATTCCTGCTGTGAGATCTTTTTGTCCTTCTACATAATCGTATAACGTTTCTGTAAGAGGATCCCAAAATAAACCATTAATAGTAAAATCCCGACGGAGTGCATCTTCTTCTGGAGTAGCAGATTCGATATGAGTAGGACGTCTTCCATCTACATAATCTTTTTCTTTACGAAAAGTAGCTACTTCAAATTGATGTCCTTCTATAACTACAATCACAATTCCAAAAGCTAATCCAACTGGGATTGTTTTAGGAAAAAGCTTTTGGATGACATCTACTGGTGCCTTAGTTGCGATGTCTATATCATCAGAGGGGTGATTCATCAAGTAATCACGTACCCATCCTCCTGCAAAATAGGTGGTAAATCCAGCTTTTACAAGAGTTTGTACAATCTGTTTAGCAAGTGCAAAGTTACGCATAAAGGTTTTGTGTAAGTTGATCTTTTTACCTATGTTACTTTTATCTCTTTTTCAAAGACAGTTCCAATTCTCTTGATCTGGTGATCAGTTGACTCAGTTATCTAAAAAAGCAAATACGCTTGGATTACAGAATCGCAAAAGAGTCCGTTTTGTTTGTCTGAAGAAGATGACAAAGGCAAACATTTCTATTTTGAAGTTGCATGCTCAAATTTGACCACACAAGAAGAGTACAACCAAAAAGCGCGAAACAGTGAAATAAAGGTTCGATTACTCCCAAGTTGTCATTTTGAACGAAGCCAGAGATTGATTTTAGATATCAACTTGCTTATTCCTTTGCAGACGAACACCAAAAGATTCTTTGCGCGTTCGAATATAAAACATATAATCCGCCCATACTCATACAAAATTTTAATAAATTTGTAGGGTTTTTTTTTTCATCGACCGATGACTGATTTATTGGATCTGTGTTAGAAATCGTGCTTTCTGGATTACATTCAATAGCTAATGGATTTTCTCTGGGTAATATTGCTGCTGGTACTCTATGTCCGGTTAAGAAATAAAATCCGTTCCTCATCCCATTCCTTACAGGATTAAAAAATCGTTTTGCAAAATTTGCAATATTCGATGTAATTTCTTTCATCTCTGACGATGAATTTTTTAGATTTTGTAAATCCTGCAAATTTTTTTCTGAAGATTCGATTAAATCCGCCTGTTGTGCAAGGAGAATTTTGTTGTCTTCCTCTAATCTTGTCACACTATTAGAAAGTTTTTCTAGGGCTTGTTCCACTCTTTCTACGGCTTCAAAGTTGTCTTCGAAAGATTGTACTAATAAAAAAACCTCTCTAAAATCTTCTGGATGATCTTTTGAATACTGTTCTGTAAGACCATATTTTTCTGCTAAAGATGATGCATATGATGGAGATATCTCATTTGTGGCAGTACAGTTATTTATTGGGTCCATATTAATTATTTCCTGATATTGTTAGTTCGGATGTTTGATTAACCACGGTCTCTTCCTGCTCTCTAAAATTTTTTACTTCCTGAATTAATTCATTATGTTGTTTTTCATGAACAAAAGGCGCAACAAGACATCCACCAGCAGCTCCACCAGCAAGTGCAGCTCCAGCAGTGACAACTGCCGATCCTGCTCCACTTAAGGCAATAGCAGCTCCAACAGGAGACACTAGTACTGCACCACTACCTAATATGGCACCAGCAATAGCGTAAGTATATTGAAGAGTTGTTTTGGATGATTGTAAATCTTTATTAGTAAGTTGAATTAGTTCCTTGTATTTGTTTTTTATTCCCTGAAGTTGAGCATTATCATTTTTAAGTTTTGTGTTTTCAATCTCTAAAAAGTTATTACGATGTGTTAGAAGCTCTACCTTTTTTTCTGATTCTTTGTATTTTTCTTTCAGTTCACAGTTACCCCTTCTCAGCTTCTCAAGAGTCATGGAAGGCAGCGTAACGGTTTTTGGAGCCGATGAACTTTGTACAAACATATTATCTCCTAAAAATCTTATTTTAAAAATTTAATTTATCATTGCTCAAACAATCTGAAGTTGTATAAGCCTCACCTAGTAACACTTTAAGAAATATGTTTTTATCTTGACTTAACAGCCATTCTAGCTCATTTTTATCCCATTTGTCACCAACCTGTCTTTTTGTTTCAATAAAACTAAAAACATCAAAATTTGTCGCTTTTATTGAATCTAGCTCCTCTTGCGTCCATTCAACATTTTGACCAATGCCCTCTTCCGTAATTAAAAAGTTATCATTTATCTGATGCTGAATTCTATTTGGCATAAGTATTTTTAAAGCCACGAAACCAGCTACAATCGTCGTAGCTGCTATACTTTTTAATGGAGCAGTGCAAAGCATAGACTCCGGATCACGGTCACAACTGGAATTTTGAAGATATGTCATAGTTGCCACTAATGCGGACGTTGTCAAAGAAAAGCAAGTAACCCTGAAACAACGACTAGTCTGATGAATATCTTGAGAGAGGTAAGCAAGAAAATCTGATGTGATATGGGTCATGTAACCAAAATTTTGACTTGCTTGGTTGACAGCACCGGATATTTTTGCAGAAGATTGTGATAGAGATTCTGTCATATGACCAAAGTTTTGACCCATTTTATGAGCATCTTCAGTGAATTGACTGACAGAAGATTTTAAGTCACCACGGGTATTTTTTAGAACGTTAACAATTTCATCTTCTGTTTTGGATGTGTTATCGGCTAATTTTTTTAAATCATTTCTTGCATCATTAGCAATTCCGGTCAGTTTAATGGTTTGATACCATGAATTACAAAAATCAGAAAAACATTTGAATGCAGCAACTCCAGCTCCAATTTTGGCAACATTCGCTACAGAAGCACTCGTACTAACAATATTTTCTCCAACTTCTTCGATTGTTGTAGTCAAACGCCCAGGAATTCCATCAAGATTACTAATGAATACGTCGACAGTATTCAATGTTTCCTTAATTTCTGGCATTGTATTTCCAACATTATCCATCGCTTTGCCAGCTTTATTTGATGCTTTTCTGGCTGCTGAGAAAGCTCCACCCATTCTTGTAATCTCCTGTATTCGCATTTTTTGATGTTAACATGCTAAAATAAATTAAATAAAAATCAAACTAAAACTTAACATAAAATGCCTTTGTGTTAGAGCATTTCATTTACAAAAATAACGAGTTAAAAATAATGGATAGCGCTATAAATGGACTCATTATATTAGTGTGTGTTAACATATTTGCTACTGTATTGTTTGGGTTTCTTAATATTATAAAAAGGTGAGTAACCTGCTCTTAAATAATGAACTAGGTTTGTTGTAATGGCATATTTAGAACAATTTTCTTTTGAATCTCCGAAAATGCTAGTGTTTTGTTTGGGGGGCCATACAGAATATGGCAAACTTGAAGTACACGATGTAGTTTTCATCGTGGCAAAAACTGATAAAGAAGCTATCGAAAAAATGAGAAAAGCATGGTTTGGAACACAAAAGTCTCTTCATGTTGATTCGTGGTTGGTTGTAGAAAGCATAAATGGGTATGAAATCCGAATTACAAAGACAAAACCTCCGAATAAAAACACACACCTCTACTTTGTGAATTTAGGATATTACATTCCCTTGCAAATTGGAGAAC
>JBAUFS010000006.1:0-14960 GCA_049679255.1 Candidatus Rhabdochlamydia sp. | reverse complement strand
GGTTTTTTTTAAAGGAACCTAGGATGTCATTTAAAAAATGGATGAGAATATCTTTATTTTTTTCTGAACCAAAGATCTTTTTAAAAGCAATATCGTTTTTTGGATCTAAATATTTTGCAATTGCCATATTTTAAGTACCTCAACCTTAATCTTTGCCAATACATACATTGTACAATAAGCTGCTTTTATGCATCTATTCATTTTTCTTTAGAGGTAACTAGCGCAGCTTTCCCGACCATCCAAGTTTAGTACGCAATGTAGAGAAGTAATCTCGTCTTGGAAGACTTACCAACTTGAAGTTTTTTTTGCTTCTTGTGATTTCAAAGATTTCTGATTTTTTTAATTCATAATAATTGAGCCCATCTGCATGTATTTCAATAGGAGCATAATTGCTTAAGTATTCGATTTGAATCTTTTGATTGGCTGGAAGAACAATAGGGCAATTGGAAATGGTATGAGGACAGATAGGGGTTAAAACCAGGGCTTCTAAATCAGGGCTAATGATAGGGCCACCTGCTGATAAAGAATAAGCTGTAGATCCATTTGGGGTGGCTATGATGATTCCATCAGCTTCAAAAGTATTTAAGTACACTCCATCTATATGAATAGCGATTTTTACTAAGCAGCGATTACTTCCTCTATGTACAACAATGTCATTTACGGCAAAGCATTCATTCTGACTTGCCGATTTTCCTTCAATGATCACTCGTTTATGTACTTGGAAGGAACCCTTAATCAAATCTTGCAGGCTAGGATAAAGATCTGAAATAGGCACGTCTGCCATAAACCCTAAGTGTCCTAAGTTAATCCCCAAGACGGGAATATCAAGATGTGCATATTTATGAACCAACTTTAAAATGCTGCCATCGCCACCCATGGAAATCATGAATGAAATAGTGGTTAGATCTATTTCTGAAAAAGGAATGGCACCGATAATTGGCGCTTTTTCATCTTCTGCAACCACAGTGATATCCTGGCTGTTCAAGAACTCTCTAATATCGATTGCTAGATCTTTGGAGAGCGGCTTATGGATATTTGGGAAAAGAGCGATAATCATACGAAGGAAGGGTTTAATTGTTCGGAAAAAGAAAAAAACTCTTTTTTAATTTGTTCTGCAATCGCTTTAGGGGATAGGTTTAAGCTTTGCATCAAGTCTTGATAGCTTCCTTGCTCAATAAATGCTTCAGGAATTCCTAGATTGAGCACTTGTGATTGATAGAATTTATTGCGTACAATAAATTGATTGAAGATAGAAGCAAATCCTCCGCTCATACTGTGTTCTTCTAAGGTAACAATGTAGGTGTGTTTAGTTAAAATGGAGTATAAGAGATCTTGATCGAGTGGCTTTAAAAAAATAGGATCGACTATAGTTGCATCAATTCCATAAGGCAAAAGGATCTCGCGCACTTTTATAGCGGTATAACACATATGTCCTACTGCAATAATCACTAATTTACTGCCGGTGATTACTATTTCACCAATTCCAAGTGGACGGATCTTTAAAGCAGCATTTGTTTCTTCTGTTGCCATATTTGGGTAGCGTATAGCTGTTGGTAGACCCCAAGAAAAAGCACTTTCGAGCAGCTCTTTTAATAGCTGAGCATTACGGGGCTGGCAAATCACCATGTTAGGCATAGCGTTGAGAAAAGAAATATCGTAGATTCCGTGATGCGTTGACCCATCTGGTCCTGAAATACCAGCTCTATCAATAGCAAATACAACAGGAAGCTCTTGAAGGCAAACATCGTGAAACAGGTTATCAAAGGCTCTTTGCAAAAAAGTAGCGTAGATGGAACAAACAACTTTCATTTTTCTGCCATAAGCTATCCCTCCGCAAAAAGTAACAGCATGTCCTTCTGCAATACCTACATCTAGACATCTTTCAGGAAAGGCTTTCATGAACTCTTGTAAACAAGAGCCAGCTGGCATAGCAGGGGTTACTGCAATTAAACTTGGATCGTTTTTAGCCATTTCAAAGATGTGTTTTCCAAATACTTGAGGAAAACTTACTTGAGAAGGTGTAGCTAAAAATTTCTGAGTCTCTTTATCAAAGGGTTTACAGCCATGCCAAGAAACAGGATTCAAAGTAGCGGTTTGCATACCTTGGCCTTTTACTGTTAATATATGTAGTAAAACAGGATGTGGATTGTTCTTAAGAGCTTCAAAGACGGAGATGAGTTTGCTAATGTCGTGTCCATCGACAGGGCCAACGTAATCAAGATGAAACTGTTCAAAAAAAGGAGCTGTACTAAAGAGGTTTTTTAAGGATTCTTTAAGTTTATGTCCTTGCTTGGCAAGTTGCGTGCCCAAGCCAGGAAATTTAGATAACAAAGACTCTACTTCATGATAGATCTTGTTAGAACGGGGATGGTTAAAAAACCTGCTTAGAATATACTTCATTGCTCCGACGTTCTCTGAGATCGACATTTCATTATCATTTAAGACCACGATGAAATCTTTTAAATCTCTAGGTATATTATTAAGAGCTTCTAATGTAAGACCGCAGGTAAGAGTAGCATCACCTATTATAGGAAGAATGTGCTCTTTACGCTTATTTATATCGCGATTTTTTGCAACGCCCAAGCCAAGAGATAGAGCGGTGCCTGCATGACCTGCATAAAAGTGATCGTGTTTAGATTCTTTAGGATTGCAAAAGCCGCATAATCCTTTAAACTTACGCACCTGATCAAACCTGTGATAGCGTCCTGTTAAAAGCTTGTGAGGGTAGGATTGATGACTTACATCAAAAACAAATTTATCTCTAGGGGAATCAAACACACGATGTAGAGCAATCATGAGCTCAACAATTCCTAGGTTAGACGCTAGATGCCCACCATTAATGGCCATTACATCAATGATCTTCTGTCTGATTTCTGTGGCCAATAACTTAAGAGAGTCTAGAGAAAAATGTTTAATCTGCTCAGGAGAAGAGATTTGACTTAACAGGGGATAGCTCATGAGAGATGCTCGCTAGCATGTAAAAAATTAGCTGTTTCTGGTTTTCCCTCTGGATCTATCACTAGACTTCCTTCTCGGTTTTTAATCAACACTTCTACTTCTTGCTCTGCTTTTTTTAATTTTTCATTACAAGAACTAATTAAGCAATCCGCTTCCTTATAAAGAGCTAATGACTCTTCTAGAGAAACTTTTTTAGAATTCATCTGTTCTAAAATTTCTTCTAAACGCAAATAGGAACTTTCAAATGAAGTATCTTTCATAGAGGTTTAATGGTATTTATAGTTAAGCCCAATTGCCCATCTTGTAGCATTAGGCGGACTTGTTGATTAAGGATTACTTCCTTTGTAGAGAGAATAACCGAATCGTTTTTTTCATGAAAGAGAATGCCATATCCTTTTGTCAATAAATATTTAGGATCAGCAGCTTGTAATAGAGCAATTACTTTAGCAAGGGAGGATTTTTTTTCATAAATTAACTGATTTTGCCTTAAATCTATTTTTTTATGCCAAGATAAAGAAGATAATTTACTTCTATACTCATAAAGTTTATGTAAAATAGCTTGTTGAATCAGACTTTCAATAGTTTCTATTTTTTGTTTTATTTCTTGTAATTGATAACTAGGTTTTAAGTGATGTAGCTTTGTTGTCAATAAAGAAAGCTGCCATCTTTTTTTTTGGATGGTTTGAGTAACAGAGCGATTCATATCTATTGCATAATTATCTACACGTTGAAAATGAGGTTCCAACAAAGCATGAGGGTTTTTAATAAAAGGATGATTTGAAACAAAGCCTACCTTCTCTGTGTAACGCGCAAGATGGCTTTTTATTGCATTCTTTAATTGCATATAGGATGAATGAAGATAGGTAATCTGTTGAGCGCTCTCAACCGTTACAAGTTCAGCTGCCGCAGATGGAGTGGGAGCTCTTTGATCCGCTACAAAATCAGCGATGCAGGTATCTGTTTCATGACCAACCGCAGAAATAACCGGAATCTTAGAATGGTAAATAGCGCAAGCTACGATCTCTTCATTAAATGCCCATAGATCTTCTAAACTACCACCGCCTCTTCCTACAATAAGCACATCTGCTAACTCATACTTATTAAAGTCTTCAATAGCTTGAGCGATCTCTTTTGCAGCCATCTCTCCTTGCACAGTGACAGGATTTAACAGGATAGATAAACCAGGAGCTCTTCTTTTGAGTATTTGTAAAATATCTTGGATAACAGCACCTGTTGCAGAAGTGACAACCCCGATTCTCTTGGGGTATTTGGGCAGAGGTTTTTTCTTTTCCCTTTCAAAAAAGCCCATCTGCTCTAACTTGGTTTTCAGTTGATGCCATTTTACTAAAAGCTCACCTACTCCCATATAGCTTAAACTACGAGCGATAATCTGATAATTACCTCTAGGAGGGTATACGCTCAGCTCCCCTTGAAGGATCACCTGATCCCCATTTTGCGGAAGTCGAGTTAAAGCTTTAGCGTTAGAGCGAAACAAAACACAAGAGATCTGTGCTTCTGAATCCTTCAGAGTAAAATACAAATGCCCAGAGGATTGAGCCTTGAAGTTGCTAATCTCTCCCTTAATGCACACAGAAAAAAACTTTAATTCCAAAGTGTGTTTAATAGCAGCGGTGAGTGTAGAAACGGTAAAGATCTCTTCCATAGCTTGAAGAATACAACAACGGGTCAATTCTCTAAAAGAGTCTTAGAAAAAGAGAGAAAAAAGGCATCTTTGAAGATGCCTTTTAAATGATTAGTTAAGAGGATGTTTTTTTTGATAGTAATCTATTTTTTTTTGCAGATCAAAATCGCATATTATATTCGAGCTTTTTGCAGTTTTTGCTAAAAAATGTAAGGAAATATTAGAATAGTCTTTATCTGTAAGCCCAAGTTTAGTAATAGCAACTTGTTCGTCATTTGATAATATAAAATCTTTTTTTGTGACTTTTAGCTTATGGGCGACTTTTTCTGAGATTTTTCCTTCAATAAGGCTTTCTATAAATTTATAACGGGTATCTTCGCTATATCTGGCTTTTACTTCATTTTCTTTAAACGCAGGAGAGTTTATGAGATCAATAGATAAAGAAGGGGATAGTTTGACATATGCATCAAGCAAATTCTTATTGGTAAATATTGATGGATCGAATTCTTTCTCTTCTTCAATATTTTTTTCTAAGAGTTCTTCTGCCCTAGATGTAAGGCGTATATTTGCAAATATAATGAGTGTATCTCTATTATATCTAATTTTTAATTCAGCATTTGCAGGACGAAAAGCAGAGGACTCTACAAAGTCAGCAGGTTGTCGTGGAGATAAGAAGCGTAGAGCTAATTGAGTCACTCTATTTGTTGCTGGTAAACATAATAGAGAAGCCCTTAGCAGTAAAAGAGGTGCTTTAATGAAATTCACAAACCTGTCTTTGAAAGCAAGAGGAGTCGTAGGGTTAGTAACAGAACGGGCAAAAGCGCTTTTTGCATATGCCCACGCTAATGATCCATTATCTTTTGCCATTTCGCGGCAAAGTGAATTAAAGGCAAATTCTTTTTGTACTGCAGAAGTTACAGTTCGTAATATAGAAGTCATATTTTCCCTTTTTTTAATTCTAATTATTTTAGGAATCAATATTCTATAAAGCAATCTAATTTTTTCCATCTTTAATTTAAAATTAAAAATTGTCTTTTGTTTATAAATAATAAAATTTTTTTTAAACTAAATGAAACAGAAAAGTTAGAAGCAGAAGAAGGCTTTTGATAGAAGCCTTCTTGGGTGTTTAGTAGATAGGCTTTATTAGCTTTACCAGATTGTAGATAGACCCGGAATCATTAAATGTAGGTCGTAATTGAGGGAATCGCTTATAAAAATCCGCACTTCGTTGAAATTGGTCCATGAGGTTTTTAGATATTCGGAAGCTGAAAGACTTAAATCCCATTAGCTTAGAAAGCTTGGAAAATACATTAGAAAAAAATCCTTTCGAAAAATCACTTACTTTATCTGTAGTAGTGCATTGATGAATCTTTGTACTTGTTAATAGCGATGGTCCTACCATACTGGAAAAAAAATTTGCTTTAAAAATCATATAAATCCCTTTGTTTAGATTCAGATAATATAAAAATTATACCATTAGTTTGAAATAATATTCAATTCAACTTAAACATTATCATTAATTAAAGTAATTTTTTTATAAAAAAGATTTTTATTGGATTAACTTAAATTTATATTTTACTTATCATAAATAAAGTGATATATCTTAAATTAAGATTGAGGTTAAACAGTTCTGCTCTTTAGACTTGCCTTCAGTTCTAAAATTGATTAAAATCACAGCTATTGAAATCTTAAGTTGGTTTAAGCCCTTATGTCGCGCGTACCCCTTATTGTTGCAAATTGGAAGATGTATAAGTCTGTTAAAGAGGCAAAAAGCTTTATCCATAGTTTGATCCCTTTGATTGTATCTTCAAAAAGGCGCATTTTTATAGCTCCTTCATATCCTGCGATTCTAGCATCTGTAGAAGCTGCTGGTAATAGCTCTATTGTGATCGGTTCTCAAAATACCCATGATCAAATAGAGGGTGCTTTTACAGGAGAGGTCTCTGCAAAAATGATCAAGGAGTGTGGAGCTCGATTTTGCATTATTGGTCATTCGGAACGAAGAGAGTATTTTCAGGAAAGCAATCTATTAATTAACCGCAAGCTTAAAGCTGCTCTTAAAGAGAAGCTAACGCCTATTTTATGTGTAGGAGAGACGCTTCGAGAAAGAGAAGGGGGATTAGTAGAGGCTACTTTGGGAACCCAGCTTGAAGAGTGTCTAATGACCTTAAATGAAGAGGAAGTAAAGCGAGTTGTGATTGCCTATGAACCTGTTTGGGCTATTGGCAGCGGTAAAACGGCAACTAAAGATGAAGCACAAGATGTGCATGCATTCATACGTAATTATATTAAAGACTCAATGGGAAGAGGAGTAGCCGATGATTTGCCTATATTGTATGGTGGATCGGTAAAGCCGGAAAACATATCGAGTTTGATGGCAGAGCCCGACATTGATGGAGCGCTTGTTGGAGGAGCTTCTTTAGATGTGATCTCATTTGCCCAGATTGTTAATTTTTAGAGGAAAGTTATGACTTTTGTTTTTTATCTTGTGATTTTTTTGTTTATCCTGCTCTGCGCTGTTTTATGTCTTGTGATATTAGTACAAGAGAGCAAAAGTTTAGGTTTAGGAGCCTCTTTTGGAGGAGATCCTGGAGATTCTTTGTTTGGTACATCTACAGCAGATGTTTTAAAGAAGTTTACAGCTTACTTAGGGATTATCTTTATTATCTCGTGCGTGGTATTGTCTCTATGGACTGGAGCTTTAAGTCGCAAAACCTCTTTAAATCCTACTGTAATTGAAGAAGTGCAGCATTGATTTATGCAGGCAGCTCTTCGCTATTATGGCGATCCTATTTTAAGAAAGATCTGTAGACCAATTATTGTAATCACAAATGAAATTAGGCAGCTAACGCAAAGCATGATTGCGATCATGGATAAACATGATGGGGTTGGTTTAGCAGCTCCTCAAGTAGGGCATGATATTCGTTTATTTGTTCTGCGCAATTATATCGATTTGGAAAATGATAAGTGGAAGCTATCTGAGCCTAGAGTGTATATCAACCCAAAGTTGTCCTTTCCTAGAAAAAACCGAGTAGCAGAAGAAGAAGGATGCCTTTCTATTCCTAAGCTTTTCTATAAAGTCGCAAGAGCTGACTTTGTCGTTGTAGAAGCTTTAGATCTCAATGGAGATCCTTTTACAGAAAAGATGAGTGGTTATAACGCGCGTGTGCGCATGCATGAAAATGATCATCTCAATGGTGTGCTTTTTATCGATCACCTCGATGCAAAAACGCTTAGGGAAATCAAACCTCTTCTCAAAGAAATTAAGAAAAAATATCATTTAAACAAGGATACAGCCGCTGTAAAGCGATTATCATTAGGTAGGCGTTCATAAGATAATCTTAACTGCCAACTGCAGGTAAGCATAGTAAAAAGATCAATTTTCCCCGCGTGATAGCTTGGTTCACCCTTCCGACCCCATCCATGTTTTGTTTGCACAAGACAACTCCATTTAGGGCCTAGGCGAAGGTAGCCACGGGCTAGAATTGTATTACGTCGATCGGAAAGAGAAGTATCTAGGAGTTCAGAAATAGGTCTTGCAACATCTAGTAAAAAGCTTTTATGATTTGCCTTGCGCCAGTCAAAAGCACTTCGGTGCCGAAATTCAGCAGCAAGTGCTAAATCTTCATTCAATGTCCATTCTGCAGATATATTGACAAAATCCCAAACCTGATTTTCAAAATTTCTTGCAATGGTGGTTTTTAAAGCAATAGAGGAAAAATTGCAGCCAAGAGATAAATACCCTTTAGGAAAATTTCTATCAAAGGCATGTTTTCCAAAAAAACCATAGGTGTAAATATCACTTGTAAAAGTGGGAGCGAAATGAGAAGTAATGGGTTGAATGATGTCATTGCGTATACCAATGCGTAATTGATTGAGCCTGGTATAGCCGTCATCTATGTCGAAATAGAAGTGTTTGTTTAAACCTAAAGTTGGACGGGTATACCCTTGTGCGTGTGCATAAGGTTCAATTACATGTCTCATACAAGAGTAGGTGGCAACAAGACGGGTATAAGCTTCTAATCCATAAAAAGCAGTAGCTTGTATTACCGCTTGATCAGAAGAGTTATTGCTGTAAAAAATTCCAGTTGCTCCAATATTGGGCGTTACTATTAAGGGGCCAATAGAAAACGGGCGATAGAGTTCATGATAAGCTTGCACTCTACCTGCACGTGTTTGAGCAGGAAGATGTAGAGCATCTAACTGAGACCTTAATGGATTGGTGTATACGTAATCAAGGAACCCCCCATTAAAGTTATTAATAGAGATGATTCCAGAGGAGCCTAAAGTAAAGGGACGTATACCTAAAAAGAAAAAAGGAAGCTCTTGATCAATGCTTTGAAAAGGATTAATACGAGGTTGTAAATTGAAGTTTAAAAAAGCTTGGTTGAATTCTCTGGAAATAGTTAAGAGCGTGCGTTGTTGTGTATTGATTTCAAAATCTTCACTTTTAAAATCACCAACCATCTGCGAATCGCTTAATTTGTCATAAGTAAGATGGACTTGTGTTTTTTGATCTTCGCTTAAATAGTGATACAAACCCTGTAGACGATATCTATGAGGGCCTTTTTCATAGGGAAAACTTTTATCATGAGCTCCGTAGCTACGTGTAACGAAAATGGTGCGCTTATCTTGAGAAAGATATTCTGTTTCTAAAGCCGCTCCAAAGCCTCTTTTTATTCGATAATCCAAACGAAAGAAGCAGTCTATATCCTTCCATGAAAAAAATCGATAGCGCGCAGTAAGTCTTGGCCCCAGAATTTTATCCCATACCACCTTGTAGCGAACAGGAGAATCCTGAAGCGCTTTCAAATTGCTTTTAAATATAGGAAGCCAAAAGAGGGGTAGTTTAAAAATCCGAAAGTGAATATTTTTTGCAGATAATAGATGATTTTTTGTGATGGTAGCTGTGTTAGCTTGTAGATCCCAATC
This sequence comes from Candidatus Rhabdochlamydia sp., assembly GCA_049679255.1. Classification (GTDB taxonomy): domain Bacteria; phylum Chlamydiota; class Chlamydiia; order Chlamydiales; family Rhabdochlamydiaceae; genus Rhabdochlamydia. The sequence goes on along the minus strand of JBAUFS010000006.1, from coordinate 5,428 downwards.
CGTATCTTGGTTTTCACACGTAGTCACAAAAGCATTTGTAATAGAGAAAGTTCCGTCTTCTAAAAGATCAATTTCATCTCCACCTAGAAACCACATATCCACAAATGTTTTACCGCAGATAACAGTCCCTCTACGGTGGATAAAATCGTATTCTAACTGAGACCCCACAAATACGCGGTTACCAAGCTCTAGCATCAAATCATCTTCTGCTAGAATTTTTTGTATAAAAACCCCATTTTCTGTTTTATTTATGTACGTCATTTTTCTGGCTTGAATCCGTAAACCACTTGCTTTAGCCACTCCTCCCTCTTCTGTAGAAAGGACTCCATTGGAAAAACTAGGATTTTTTAAATCGATAGTCAGATCATCTAATTCAGAACGGCTGCTCTCAAAACAAGATAAATCCGGTTCAGAAGCTAGAACGCTTAAGAAGCAAAGGAAAAAAATCAACAGAAAATACATGAATGATCATTTTAAGTTACATCGTGGAATTTAGCAGTTTAAAGCTATTGCAGAGTTTGGATCAATAGACCTGCGATCAAAGGTCGATTTTTTTGATGTCCTTGTTGCAAGCTATTTAGTAAAACATCAAGACCCTCTTCTGTATGTTGATTGCTAATTACTTGATAGCAGCTGATTAGCAGCTGTGAATGTTCTTCGGGAGTTAATTCAAAGGCGGTTTTATCTTTAAAATAACTCTTTCTTGGTAAGAGGGGGCGAAATTGAATGATTTGCGTATTTTGTTGAGAACGAATCCATTCTAGAATGAGTTGCTTAGAAGGCATATTTTTATTGAGTTGAAATAACGCAAGGTTGCAATAGTTGCGAATTAAGGGGGTTTTTGCTCTTTGAGCATGTTTTTCTAATAAAGCAATTGCTTTAGGGGTTTGTAGATTTTGCAATAAAGAACTTATTGTAGGAATTAGTTCTAATTGCCTTGTATCAAAAAGAAAACTAGCTAAGTCCACAAAGGCATTGGGAGATAGCTCAATAGATTTTTTTAATATTTCTTCTTTTATATATAAAGATAGACCGATTAAGTCATAAAAAGAGTGTTTCATATGCTGTTGCATAGAGGGGACTACTTTCCATGCCGTAAAAGCATTGCCGATTGTCATTTGAGGCTGAAATCCAAAATCACGACTATCTCTAACAAGAAACTCCTTTAGATAAGGCAGGCAATGCTCATCTTTTAAATCAAGTAAAGAAAGCATAGCATTAAAACGGATCTGTAGATGGTTTTCTTGCAGAAGAGAGGTTAATATTTTTTCCGATCCCATAATTTTACTTAGTATTGCAATCGCAAATAGATTTTTCTCTTTTGCTAAAGAAAAGATCTTTTCTTTGGCGCTTTCTTCTCCTAGTAAATACAGCGAATAATTGGCAGCTAAGCTTACATTGTCATTAGTAGAAAGGCTCAAATTTTGCAAGATAGACAAAGCATGTGTATCTTTTAAGGCACCCAGAGCAAAACAGCAAGCTTCTTGCTCTGCAGGGTTAATATGAGTGGCTTTTCTACGAATATTAGGTAGTAGTTCTTCATATCCAGCTTTTGCAGAATGTAAAATAGCTTCAATACGTGTCTTTTGAATAGGGTCGTCAAGCAGTTGTTTAAGCAATAAAATGGCATCGGAGGAGCCAACTAAAGCAAAAAATTGAGGAAAGAAAAAGCGCATTTCAGGAGGTAGCTTATGCATGAGAGATTCTACTTGGCCTACTGAATTTCGCGTTTTTCTAATCGCTAATTGATAAGCTGCTTCTAGCCGTGTGTACAAAAACCCAGAAGACATCGCTTTACTTAAAAGAGATTCAAATCGGTCGTCTTGCAATTGTCCGATTAATTGTAAAGTAGCAAGTTGTACTTCTGGATGCCTACTTGTAATACCTGCTTCTAAGATTTCTTTTGTGGTTTCAATTCCAGCAATTTTTAATCCTAATAAAGAAATGAGCTGTTCTTCGCTCTCTAAACTTTTAGCACCTTGTTCTAAAATCATTTCAGCCATGCGTTGCAGTGTTTCAAAGTCATGCCGCCCTAATTCTTCTTTATACCGTCGATAGAGGGTGATCGCCTGCGAAAGCTCTTTGGATTGTACAAGATAAAAAATATGTAGTGGATTAACCTTCTTTATTTCTGTTTGCAGGGTTTCTGCTTGTAAATAACAGATAAAAGACATGCAAATGAGCAACTTCAAGATTTTTTTAGATAATGCCATAGATTTACCTGCATTTTAGAAAGAAGGTTTGTTGTCATATGATGATATTGGAATTCCAGTTCCGCTTGTATTAGAAGTTGACTGCGGTAGCTTCAACCAAGACATATTTCCTTAGATTCTCTATTTGTTCTTTAGACAAGTCTGTATACCGAGAAATTAGATCAATGGCCAACCCATCCTGCAATAGACGTTTTGCTGTTTGTATTTTTTCTTTTTCAATACCTCTAGCTTCAGCATCATAGATTTCTTGAGCCATAGCAGCCTTATTATCCATATGAATGCGTTTCAATTCTTCGTAAGTAGCAAGCTCATTATCAGTCCAATTAAACTGATCGAGTGCGGTATATGCTCTATGAATAATAGTATCATTACCTATAAGCTTCTTCAATTCTTTTTCTGTGGTTTCATGAGCGTGTTTGAAAAAGTAACACCATTTTTCTTCTATAGAGGATAGTTCTTCTTTGCTTTTAGTAAATTTAGGGAGCTCAATAAAGGTAAAGGAGAAGTCTTTCAGATCATGTTCATGTGTTTCTTTATCGAGTATGACGTGATCTGATTTGTACTGGGATTTGTTAGGGAAAATGATACAATCAGCAATAGCTATGAAGATAATTTCCTTAAGCTCATGATACTCATCTCCAATGTTAGCTTGATTGCCATACACTTGAGAGGCGTAGTATTGAGCGCGTTTTTCAAAGCCTCTGGATTTTGTTACTTGCATTTCAATGATGTATTTTACTCCCAACTTGTCTTTGCATAAAACATCGACAATGCTCTGTTTTTTGAGAGCGATCTTAGGGGCTAGAATCGGGGATAAAAACTCTATATCTACAATGCTTTGATCTCCAGAAAATCCGAGGATATCATTTAAGAAATGCAGTAGAATGTCTTTGTTTTTTTCTGTACCGAATATTTTTTTAAAAGCGATATCGTTTTTTGGATCTAAATATTTGAAAATTGCCATTTTTATCTTCCTTAAGGCTATTTATGTTACCAGTTATTCATTGTACAATAAGCTGGCTTTAGCAATCTATCGATTTTGCTTTGCGTTGAAAGGAAATATGCAGGCAAAGGGGTTTGACTCTAACTAAAGAAGCTTTATGGAAAGGCATATAAAGAGAAGAGCAGCGCAAAAGATTTCTCTTATTAGCCTGTATCTTCTTTTTTCTTAGGTTTTTTAGAAGGCGTCTTGTGGATGAGAAGCTCTGTATGATCAACCCAGATAGGGGAGCTCCATGCAATATGGCCATTTTCTTGTGTTACTCTAAGATAGTAATAGATAAAAGGAGGGCGTTCATCAGGGGATTGCAAAGAGATCTTTGTAATAGATTCCGTATCATCAATAGCAAATTCATATTCCATCTGATTAGGGTTAATTGTCTTAAATGGAATACCATTGCGAACAATGACAACTTCTTTAATGTTCTCTGTTGTTGCTATAAAACCTGTGATGTGACGATTGAAAATCAAGCCGGGTTTTAGTTTTGTATTTAACTCGCTTCCCATACATGCTCCTGCAATGAAAAACCCTAATACAATTCTATCCCCAGTAGTTGCATAGCAAGATCTTTGATAAAGTGCCTGAAAAAGAGATTCTCTTGTTTGCTCAGGCGCTATGATTGCAGTTAACCCAGCAGAGTATTGCGCTTGAGGGCCTTCATAAAGACCATTGTATACGCCACGATCATCTAACCCACCTGCAACAAAACCAAAACGACAGTTACGGTTTAAAGCCTGTCTGATAGACCCTTTTTCTGATTCTACGATTTCCTTGCCTTTTGCCGTGATCGGTCTGAGATTTCCTTCTTTTTCTAAACATTCAGAAGAACCCCAACAATTGTAAATTTCCACAACTCTTTCAAAATCGGGGTCAAATTCTTTAAAACTTGTCTCCATGCCTTTTGCCATGCTAAAAGAAGTAATAGATAAGATTTCTTTTGGGGAATGGGCTCTATAGATCTTTTTCAAGGAGCTATTTTTTGCATCTTTTTTGCGCAAAATAGGTTTGTTATCTTTAGAGTAAATTAATTGATGAATTCCTTCTTCCAACGGTTTTCCAACCCATTGAAATCCTAAAAAGGTAGAAAACCTTAAGTCTTCGTTAAATTCAGCAATTTGTGAGGAAATGATTTTCCATGTATCATTAGAGGTTTCTTCTATACTTTCAAAAGAGGAGGTAGCAAAGAAGTGAAAATTTTTCTCATCACGTAGATAGCGAAGACAGGTTTCAATATTTTCACCTGCATCAAATCGTTCTGATTCACCATGTAGCTGTCCCCAGAAAATGCTTTTATCCGCATCTGAGTCTGTAGAGCATTTAATAGGAGGTGAGTAAAATATCTCTTTGGTCGTTAGATTGCGTAATTCAATCCTATAGATTCCAGCTTCTCCAAAATACAGATTAGGAATATTGATAAATCCGGTTTCTGGAACAAATAGCTTCCAATTTAAATTCTCGCGCAAATTTTTATAAGAAAGCTCAATTAAAGTGCCCTCAGGTGCCTGATGAGTTAAGTTCCCATAACAGTCCTCAAAGCGAATAATCACATCAAAACGCTTATTTTTAGAAACCAATGAAGGGGCTATGATGCGAATATTTTCCAGAGAGCTTCCCTTAACATCTAAAGTAAAAATCTCAGGCTCTTTCCAGTCGCCTTTTCCTCTAGGATCGATATAAAGGTGAAATGCCCGCTTTCTCTGCAAAAAGGTTTGAGCTCGATTTCCTTCCTTAGAGCGCTCTTCGCTAGCTCCCATGATAATGATTGCTGTTTCTCCGGTTTTTAGATCGGAGCTTAGGCAAAACTCAAAAGAAGAGAAATCCGTCTTTTTAGCGCTAATAGACTTACCCTCAGGGGTTTGTAGCCAGATTCGATTTTTCTTTTCTTGGGAACTAACCTCGGGTATTTGCCAGTCGCTAATTCTTCCTTGAGAAAGAAGGTTAAATTTTAAAATAGTGCCTTTAGGCAGTGTAACAGCAGTAGTGTAAAAAAATTTCCAATTTGAAACTTGACCAGCAAAAGCCAGATTAGGCTCGCAATAACAGATCGATCGACGCATGAAATCTCCTGATATTATCCAACGAACTGATATTGTGCCTGATAAGATGATTCTTTAGCAAGAGGGTTAAAAATAAATAAATTTTTTAACAGTAAAAACCTTAATGAAATATAAATAATCTTTATGTTTAATAAACATATATATTGTATAATTAATTA
>JBAUFS010000005.1:0-2010 GCA_049679255.1 Candidatus Rhabdochlamydia sp. | reverse complement strand
AAACAAGCAGCCACAAAAGAAACTCCAGCTGTAACTTCATATTTTCTGCGTTTCCCAAAAATCTTTTCTGCTTTTTCAGAAGGAGATAGTTGGTCCCACTCTTTCTTGTGCTCAGCTAGAATGGGTTTATTATAAGCCTTAATCATATGAAGATCATGGGCAATATCCTCTCTTAGATATTTTGGTTCTCTTCTATAGAGATCATGTAATTCTTCCTCGCAAAAAGTCATTATAAGCCAGTGTTCTTCTTTTCGGTCCTCAAACAACTCTGCAGTACCATCAAAAAGGCTGTCTGCATATGCTTTTACTCTTTCTTTACGAAATTCAGGATCGCTATATAGTTTTAGATTTTCTTTTTCAAGTCGATGCCCCCAAGACCACTCACAAAGCCCTAGTGGGTCATTCAAAACCTTTGTTCTTGCTTCTTCATAAGACTGTGGTTTTTTTGCAAAAAACTTTCTTTTTTTGACCTGATATACTACTTCTGCAAATCCTTCAGGCCTAATAAGGGGTCGATTAAAAGATGAATAGACTTTGTAACCCCAACAATCTATCACTGATTTGATCCGATCTTTTAAAGCAAGCTCTTGGGTTGAAGAAATTTCTTGAGGTTCAACTGCATCAGGAAAGTAGGAAAAAAGATCTAATGATGGTCCAGGTAAATTTGGTGATGTAGGTGAAATAGGCATGTGTTCCTCTTAAGGGTTTTTTAAAACGTAGCTTCCATATTGAGAGCTTGTAAATTGATGATTAAGGTGTTTATATTGCTCTTGCAATGTACTTTTATACATACTCCTGTTTGCTATTTTATCTTATAGAACCTCTTTTTTAAAAAAGAGATGTTAATGATAAGAAAAAGATTTAGTAAAGTAAAGGTTTTTTTCACATGTCATCTACTGTCCTATAAATCTTTGTAAATATATAAAATCCTCTTGAATTCAGTTGTTTTCATGACAAAAACTCTGATATTCATCAATTTTTAGGTTTTCTTGTTTATCTATTATATTTATGCTAAATTGTTCGATAGTATCGCGGATTGTTAAGAACCTATTTGATTGCGAGACTGTCATAGATCCCTCTTATCACGTCTTTCCTGGTCTAAACTTGGGAAGATATTTAGATATACGCACTGCCTGGCTTTTTGCTTTAAAACGAGCTGGAATTACCAATTTTAATTTCCATGACTTAAGACATTTCTGTGCTAGTTTTTTAGCAATGAGCGGAGCTATACAAAGAGATATTGCTGAAATCCTGGGTCATAGAGATATGCGAATGACACATAGATATTCTCATCTAGCACAAAGCCACCTTGCAGAAACTTTGGAAAGAGCTGCAGAAAAATTTATTGGTCGGGTCTGAAATGAAACATCGACAAATCCTGCTTAAAATACGTGAGCAAAGGAATAAAGAACTAGACGAGTTAAGCCAATTCTTAAATTCCAACTTTAGCTTCTCAACAGAAGATCAAATAAAAAGTATGTATGTTGGGAAAATGCTTTTATCTAAAGAAGATGAAAAAGTTTTAATAAGCCCTGTTCAAAACTTTGGAAGTTTATTGGAAAAAAGAAAAACCATTTTAACTTTGGAATTGCCTTTCAAAACAGATACTACAAGTGTCAATCGCGCCCTTGTTGACTCATTCCCAAAGAATACCCCAATGGAGTACGGAGATCCTAATAATTGGGCTGCAGGATATTTTCGAACAAAGTCACTCTATGATCGCATGGTACAGGGAGATCATATAGCTAATCTTTTACATAACAAAGTGTGGCCAACAATCAAAGAAATACAGATTGACGATGAAGGAAGCAGATCGGAATCCTTTATTAAAGCCTACATGGAGGACTTTGCATGTAATGCAATAAAAGATCAGTATTTTGAGGTGTCTTTTCAAGTTTGAAGTGCACAGAATGATTAAAAAAAAGAATAGGCAGGTGATGAAAAAATCTCTATTGTGATTTTTAACAATAAACACAAGGAGAGACCTTGCCTAAAGGCTATCATCACCTA
>JBAUFS010000004.1:0-3116 GCA_049679255.1 Candidatus Rhabdochlamydia sp. | reverse complement strand
TCGTTTATATAAATGGAAAAAAGCAACAAGTCACAAATTTAAAAGAGCGACACCGGATTATTCTTCATTGTCTTGGACCTCTTTATCAAAAAATGTATTATTCCGAGTTATGGTGATGAATGTCGGTCTAAACCTTTCATCATAGACAAAAACAAAAGCACCTTCTTTAGCAAACAGTTTGGCACACGACCTTCCTATTCCTTGAGCAGTTCCAGTGATGAGAGCTATTTTACTGGCTAATCTATGTGCCATACTTAAATTTCCTTCTTCTTTTTGCCTTTGGACTTGGGATTGCACTTAGCTCGGCTTCGATCTCATCAATTGTTGGAAGTTGCCCTTCTAGCTTTTTAGGTAGGGTTGAAACGATTTTTGTCTCATATTCAGCTATTCCCATCGGCTTGTGAATATCTCGAAGCGCATATTCTGCAATAAAATTGTCTTTGCTTTTGCAGATCAAAATGCCAATGGTTGGATTATCGGTAGGATGCTTCATGAGATCATCAACAGCGGATAAATAAAAGTTCATCTTACCTGCAAATTCAGGCTTAAAATCAACCGCCTTGAGTTCAATCACAACAAAACATCTGAGCTTCAAATGATAAAATAGCAGGTTGATATAGAAGTCTTTCTTGCCTACTACCAAATTGACTTGCCTGCCAACAAATGAAAAGCCCTGACCTAATTCAGATAGAAATTTCTCAACGTGCTTGAGCAATCCTTCTTCTAGATCTTTTTCAATGTGCTCTCTAGTCAGATCAAGAAAATCAAAGTTATAAGGATCTTTCAGGGTATCATGAGCTAATCGTGAATGTGGATTGGGTAGTCTATCCTGAAAATTGGTAATGGCTTTGCCATGCCTCTTATAGGTTTTTATTTTAATAGAGTCTACTAGAGCATTGCGAGACCAGCCCTCTTGAATAACCCCATATTGACATACCAAAGGCGCTCATCCAGAGACTTAACTCCCTCAAAAATAGCTATGTTATGTCCCCATGGGATATTGAAAATAGGAAGCTCTTCTAATTTACCCACAGCTTGTGGGGAAATTGAATATGCTAGGTAAAATGCCCTCATCCTGCCCATGTTTGTCTTGGAAAACCCTTCGATCCCTGGAAATCCATTCTGGATATCCCTTGCAACCCTATCTATGACGCCAGAACCCCAACCATCCTTCTCTTGCCTTTCAACGATTTCTCGTCCTATATCCCAGTACAGGTGAATTAGTTCTCGATTTACTGCTAATGCAGCTTTGAATTGAGCGGATTGTATCTTTTTTTTAAGTTGCGTTACGAACTTGGCATAATCTGTAGAAGCAATGCTTTGCCGCTTAGAAACAGTCTTTTTACTTTTGATCATTTTAGATTCTCTTACTTAGTTTTTTTATTTGCCAAGCCACTGTAGGCAACCAAGGAGTCCTGTTAGGGTTTGTTGTTCTAGGAACGTGGGCATGTGTGGGCCTTGAGAGCGAGATCTTGGATGGGCTGAACTGGATGGATGACCTTGCTGTCTTTCCTGATGTCTGTCTGTTTTTCATTTTTAGAGCCTTCTAAATCTAATTGTTGACCTGGTTAGATTAATAGAGATTTCTCGTGTTTGAAAATCTAATGTCAAAAATTCTACATCTTGAAATTTTTTTGCTAATTGGTTGAGCCATTCTACATTTTTTGAAAAAACTTCCCAAAAGCCTCCGTCAATCATTTCGATAACAATGTCACATGTTTCATGCATTTCTCGATCTTCTTTATAATGATGAAGGCTTTCTTTTGCTTTACAGGCAATAATAGTTACATTGATCTCTTGGAAAATTTTTTTAGATATTTCTAAAAGTGATTCAAATGTAAGAAGTAACCCATTTTCCGATTGATTAGTCTTTTTTTCTAATGCAATAAGATATTTGCCTTCATCTTTTAACGGCGTCACGTCTAACCATAATAATGCCCAGAAAAATTGCTTTTCATTTGGAATATTTTCTAACAATTCGCCTAGAGGTACGCATTTACCATCTTTTACGTCTGATATTTGTATTCCTTTAGTTTTCATTTATAACTCACTTAGGAAAGGATCTCTCTTAATACGAGATATTAATCTTTACAGGTCAATTCAGTGGAATTGAACTGCTTGGATATTATTTCTGCTATTTTTTTATCTTCGGAATATATTCCAAAGTATGACGTATCAAAAGTGCGTATTTCTAAGAGAACTCCATTACAGGCTATAGGGCGGAATGGCTCATCTTCTGTTTCTAGCTCGACACCTTGAATATTTTGTGATAAAAAACCGCTATCAATACACAAAAAAACTCCCCAGATAAATTGGTCAATTCCAGAACAATATTGCATAAAATGTAAATCGGTACCGATAAGATTTATTTGAATATCATTAACGTTAGTATTCACCGTGCCCTTTCCTACTGCATCGACATCTGCTCCATACCATATATGTTTAGGCAAAAAGTCTTTCAAAGCATTAACAATCGAAATTAATTGAGTTCCAAGGCAAATTGCTTTATCTGTTGGAAAACATTTGCTTGTAAGTAAAACTCGATGCTTTGGATTAAACATCAGTGTCTTCAAATGATTCATTATTTTTATGCTTTTCTAGAAAACGACCAGCAACTCTAATCTCTCTACCAGTCTTAAATTTTATAAGATAAATCCAATCTCCTAATTCCGAGTGATATTTTTTTGCAATGTCTTCAAATCTAATTTCCCACATGCGGCATACAACCCCAGTCCTTCCTGGACAAAACTGCTCTGGAGCATCTTTCTTAACAATAACAGGATCATCCCATGTATATTCATTATTTTCAGATGGTTCGTTTTCAACCGCCCAATGACGAAATATTCTCAAAACTTCCGGTAAGCTTTCAACGCCGCATTTTGCTTCAAATTGCATGTCCTTAACTTCACAAAATATCCAATCTTGTTCCGATCGATCTATTTTTATCTGTTGGAAATTTGCGTATTCTAGATCTGTATCTTCCACATTTATTATTAATGACCAACCAGGACTGTCAACATTCCTGAAATGGATTCTACGATCATGTTCCCAATCTCCGTTACAGTAATCTTGATACCACTGTTGCAGCCATGAAAAATCGTCTTCTTCTATAGATT
>JBAUFS010000003.1:0-12526 GCA_049679255.1 Candidatus Rhabdochlamydia sp. | reverse complement strand
GTGCTTCTTTTCCTTCTTCTAGATAGGTCTTATAGTAGCGTCTTATCGTATCATCATCTAGAAGCAATGCATAGGCTACTTGTGCATAGGACCATCCGTCATCTAGCAATAAAATAGATTTGATCCTGTCGCACAATCTCTTATCTCGCTCCTGACGATGGCGAGCTTTTAGGATCTCTTTTTCATTCTGTGTTAAAAAGTGTCTTTTAGGCTGCATATGAGCAGGAATCTTAGCAGAATCTATGAGAAAAATTCAATGAATTGATTATCTGTAATGTCTTTTTTCTAATGAGGTTGAGTATAGAAGAACACTCGCCTACTACGGCTTAAAAAATTTTATCCAATCTCAATTAATATCAAAAGCTAAAAAAAATATAGTTGATATAATATTTTTTTTAAAAGAAAATCCACTTTTTTAGCTTCTTTTAACTACAAGGATTTATGAATGTCTTTTCAGGAATCATCTTCATTAAATAAAGATCACTTTATTGAAAAAAATGGTATGCGTTATGCAGGAGTCCATTTGATTATCGATCTTTGGGAAGCAGATCACCTAGACAACCTTGAAATCATGAAAAATGCCCTACATGAGTGTGTTACTGCTTGTGAGGCTACTCTTTTACATTTACATCTACATCGATTTGAGCCAAGTGGTGGCATTAGCGGCATTGCTATTTTAGCAGAATCGCATATGAGTATTCATTCTTGGCCTGAGAAAAAATATGCAGCTATTGATCTATTTATGTGTGGTAATAGTCAACCTTTCTTAAGCCTTCCTGTTCTAAAGAAGATTTTTCAACCTAAATACATTTCGCTTAACGAGCAAATGAGAGGTATTCTCAATGACTAAACAATGGTTTCATGAAACTTTGTATCCAACTTATTGCCAAAGTTTTAAGATTGAAACTGTTTTATGGGAAGGAAAATCCTCCTACCAAGATGTCTTGATCTTTGAAAATAAAGAGTTTGGAAAAGTGATGGCTCTTGATGGAGCAGTGCAATTTACTACTAAAGATGAATATATTTATCATGAAATGATTACACATGTTCCCTTATTTGCTCATGGAAATGTACAAGATGTTCTCATTATTGGGGGTGGGGATGGAGGAGTTGCACGAGAAGTGCTTAAACATCCTAATATTCGCTCCATAACCCTTGTCGAAATCGACTCCTTTGTTATTGATCTTACAAAAAAATACGTTCCTGAAATCCCACAAGGAGTATTTGAACATCCTAAACTACATCTGGTTATCGATGATGGAGTAAATTTTGTTAAAAATAGCCAAGAAGCTTATGACGTAATTATTACAGACTCCAACGATCCCATTGGACCATCTCAAGTCTTATTTACAGAAACTTTCTATGGCTATTGTAAAAAACTCTTAAGAAAAAAAGGGATTCTTGTAGTGCAAAATGGAGATTTCTTTATGCAACCTAAAGAATACCAAACAACATTTTCCCATCTACAACTTCTCTTTCGCGATGTATCTTTTTACTTGGCCAATGTTCCAACGTACATTGGAAGTTATATGACATTAGGATTTGCCTCTGATATAGAGTATCGCAATCTTACTCTAGATATACTTAATCAACGTTTTGCTCAAACCCCTATACAGACTTTTTATTACCATCCAAGTATGCATAAAGCATGCTTTGCTCTACCTAAAGCCATGCAAGAAACCTTGGATTCCTTACAAAATATCACGGCTCCTTAATTCGCCATTTTTGAGCAAGCAATCCTTCCACAATTTTTCTGGCTAATGCTTGATACACCACTGGAGCGCTATCATCATGAGCCCCTTCTACAGAATCAAGCTGTCCCAGAGAAAAATCAATCATTCTCTGTGGTTTTTGAAAGGGAAGAACAACCGCTACGTCTCTAAGAGAATCAGAATTAATGCAATCAAAATCAGCGTTTGCTTTTACTCGAAAAGGACCTATTACTACACAATTCGAATCCTTGTCAATAAGTTCCACCTCTGCTGTAATCAATCTACGGTTCTCTACGCTAACAATGTTTTTTCGCAGAGTTTGGCTACCGGGGTTTCGATCATATCGATACCCAATGGGCTCATCTTTATCTGCAAGAATAGTAATATGTAATAAATAGGAAGAATCATAACAATAATTAAACCCATCACAGGTACTGATTTCGCGTATAAGAGCTCGATTTAGCTGACCTTGTATATCTCCTTTAACATAAGGAACACAGACTAAAATTTGATCATCAGAACCTGTTTCAAATTGATATCTACATCCTAAGCATAAAACCAAAAGGAAATAGAGTTTATGCATGGCTCTCTTCTTCTGCACTTAGGTGTAACTCCGCCATCTTTTTCTCTGCTTTTTTTGCTATAAGGGTGGCTGGATAAGTTGTTAAAATGCGCTTATAATACAAATAGGCAGCATTGGGCTTGTTTTTACGATGATAGAAAAGCGCAATTTCATAAAGATCTTTAGCGTATACCTCTTGCATACTCAAAAGCATATCTTCTACCTCATGAATGGCTTCATCGCTTGGAAAGCTAGCAGAAATTCTATGTAGGTTAATGGTAGCTAATTCTAAAAAATCTTGATTTGCATACTCTTTTTGCGACTGGATAAGATAGGCCCGTCCAATTTCTACATAGCTTCTAATAGCTAAAAAATGCTTAGGAAACTGCTGTATCAAATTTTGATAGGTTTCAATACTCTCCTTATAGTCTTTTCCTCTAGCAAGCAACTCTGCCTTCGCAAATAGAGATTGAGCTGTAAGCTCATGATTAGGAAGGGTAGAGGTTAATTCTTCATAAATGTCTAAAGCTTCTTGCCTTGCTGGCACCCACTTTAATCCAAGTATCGCTTTTTTTGTACCTGTGCGATATTTTTCCGCTATTTTAAATTTATACATAAAAGCTTCTTCAAAGAACTTAGGAGTCATTTGTTTTTTTAAATAGCTAGAAAAATACTCATTAGCTTTTTCATATTCCTCTAATTCGAAATAGCTAACAGCTAGATAAAAAAGCACATCTTGTGCAAAGGCCGTTGTAGGATACTCTTCAAGAAGTAAGAAAGCTTGTTCTATGACTTTATTCCAATTTTTATTTTGATAGCTTTCTAATACTAAACTATAACACTCTTGAACAGATGGGATCTCTCTTTGATGCTGCTCAAAACGAGGATTTTCTCGAGCATGCAATGAGGTCAACAAACAAATAGGAAAAAGCAGGTAATACATTTTTTTCATGGATATTCCGTAAATTTTGAAATTTTAGATCTAAAGCTTAATCGATGATACGGTTTCAAAGCAATTGCCTTATTCCCACTGTATTTGATCAATACTACTAATAGAACGAATTTTATTTTCTAAGTCTAAACATTGCTCTACACCCCAGTTTTGCTCTATCAATAACAGCCCTAGATGTTTGCTCTCTTTAGTAAATAAAATTTCGACGGGGCTATTACCTGAGTGAGAGCGAAAAGCGGTTTTAAGCAACAAGATATGACTCAAATGAGCCCGATTAGAATCGATAAAAATTTTTAATTTTTTCATAGTTTTTTGTTTCTTTTCTATACTGAAATTCTTATTTTTTTCGCGAAATTTTAAAGGTTTAAATTGCTTTGCTTGGACATAAGCTAAATCACAGGCTTGAATCATTGCTTCATCTACACGTGTTAAATCATCTAGCCAGCGACACTGTAAACGAGTTTGTCCTTCCGTGATTTCTTTATGAACAATGGCATACAATAACTGATTTTCTACCATAAGAGAAGCTTTTTGCTCATAAAGATCTGACCAAATAGGCAATTCAAAACGCTCTTCATTATCACTAATTTTAAGAATGGCAAATTTACGCTGATTTTTTGCAGAAACCTTAATAGTAACCCCTTCTATAATACAGGCAATTCGACAAGGTCCATCTTTAGAAAGCTCTGCTAATTCTGCTAAAGAAATACAGGAAAGTTTTTGTAATAGGGTGCGGTATTCATCCAGAGGATGTTCATGTAAATAAACACCTAAGAGTTCATACTCTCTTCGCAGAATAACTTGCCGCGGTAACTCTTCCACTTCTTGAGATACTTGTGTAAAATCAAGAGAAGAATCATCTAGAAGATCAAAAAGACTCATGATTCCTTTTGCCGCTTCTTTCTGTCCTTTGGAAGCAGCATTAAACATAGGATCAACACTTGTTAACAAAGCAGCTCTACTGAATTTCGTAAAATCAAAGCAACCAGCTTCAACTAAATTCTCCATCACCTTTTTGCCCACTTTACCTGTGTCAATACGCTGAATAAAATCGAATAAAGACTTGTAATTGCCCTTCAATCTCTCTTCCAAAATAACATCGACAACTCCTTCTCCTACGCCTTTAATGGCTCCCATAGCAAAACGAATTCCTTTTTCCGTAGATAAAAATTGCTTACCCGATTCATTAATATCAGGCGGCAAAATAGCAATCCCCATCTTTTGCGATTCTCGTATGTGCTTAGTTACTTTAGAAAGATCATCGCAATCAGATGTCATGAGTGCTGCCATCCATTCACCAGGATAATTTGCCTTGAGATATGCTGTTACATAACTTAAATAGCCATAGGCAGCTGCATGAGATTTGTTAAAACCATAGGAGGCAAATTTTTCAATTTTATCAAAAATCCGCATAGCAATCTCTTCACTTAAAGAATTTTTGATGGCTCCTAAACGAAATTTCTCCCTTTGATTAAACATTTCTTCTTTATCTTTTTTTCCCATTGCACGCCTTAAAACATCTCCTTCTCCTAAAGAGTATCCGGCAAGGCGGCTTGCAATTTGCATAACCTGCTCTTGATAAACCATGATACCATAGGTTTCAGAAAGAATATCTTCCATCCAAAGATGGTCTATTTCGATGCTTTCTCTGCCATGCTTCCGATTGATGAAAGAAGGAATCATCTCCATAGGCCCTGGGCGATATAACGCACCAACTGCTATAATCTCTTCAAATTTATCGATATGTAATTGACGTGCTAGATCCTGCATGCCAGCTGATTCTAATTGGAATATTCCCGTTGTTTTGCCTTGATTGAGCAATGCAAAGGTCTTTTCATTTTCTAAGTTTAAGTTCACCCAATCAATTTCTTTTTGTTCTTTTTGCTTAATTGCATCAACAGCATGTTGAATAGAGGTTAATGTCTTTAATCCAAGAAAATCGATTTTAAGCATACCTACTTGCTCAACCGGCTTCATAGAAAATTGCGTAATTGCCATATCAGAATCTTTAGCACTACATAAGGGAATTCTTTGCATAAGAGGATCTGCGCTAATAATAATTCCAGCAGCATGTACCCCTGTATTGCGCACAGATCCTTCGAGCGTTTTGGCAATATCGATGAGTTGCTTGATTTCCTTATCCTCCTGATAAATTCTGCGTAGCTCAGGATCTATTTCTAAAGCCTTACTTAAAGTCATATTTAGATCTTCTGGAATTAACTTAGCAATCTCATTGACTCTAGCAAGAGGAACGCTTAAAACCCTTCCCACATCTTTAATAGCCATTTTAGCTTTCATCGTGCCAAAAGTGATAATTTGTGCTACCTTGTCCTTGCCATATTTACCAACTGTGTAGTCAATTACCTCAGATCGTCTATCCATACAAATATCCACATCAATATCAGGATAAGAAACTCGCTCTGGATTAATGAATCTTTCAAAAAACAAATCAAATCTTAAGGGTTCGATATCGGTAACTTCAATTAAATACAAAATAATCGATCCTGCTCCAGAACCTCTCCCTGGTCCTACCGGAATATATTTTTTCTTTGCCCAAGAAATAAAATCCCAAACAATTAAAAGATAATCAGCCATCCCTTTAGATAGGATAATATTTAGTTCATATTCTAAACGCTCTTTAACCACTTCTATGGGATCGCGTCCTGGATATTTTTCAGAAACCTTTGCTAGTCTTGAATCCGTATATCTTTTTACAATGCCTTCCTCACACAACTGACGCAAAAACACCGCTACGCTCTCTTGTCTTATCTCTTCTGTATAAGAAGAGCCTTTCAATTCAGGAGGGGTAAAAACAGGATAATACTTGAGCTTGAAATCAAAGGAGAAATTGCATTTTTCAGCGATTTTATGTGTTTCTTCTATGGCAGAAGGGATATCGGAGAAAAGAGAACACATAAGATCTGCACTTTTAAAATACAGCTCATGTGTATAGTTTACTTGTCTTTTTGGATTTTTAACTCGTTGCTTAAAGGCACCAAATGAGTCTTTTTCCCAGATTTCGCATGGCTCCCCTGACTGCACGTTCATTAAAATCTCATGGGCATTCCAATCATCGCGATGAATATAATGAATATCATTGGTAGCAACCAAAGGAATCTGCAGCTCAGAAGAGAGCATGATCAATTTCTGGTTAACTGTATTTTGTTTATTTATGCTATCCAGATATAGTTGATGAAGCCAGCCTTCTTTTTCAAAGCCATCAGAGCGAATGTCTTCCTCCTGCATTTGATGACGCTGTAATTCAAAATAATAGTCAGAGCCAAATATTTGATGAAACCAAGCAATTTCCTGACGGATTCTCTCCTCATCTTTTTGTATAATATAGTGACCTAAAATCCCATTTGAGGGACCTGAGAGACAGATCAAGCCCTTAGCACATTCTGCTAACAAATCTCGATCTATTCTAGGAGTGTAGTAAAATCCTTCTAGATGAGCTAGTGAGCTTAATTTGCAAAGGTTTTTATACCCTTGGCTATCCTTGACTAATAAGATAATAGGGAATCCGTGAGGCAATCCTGGATAACGTTTTTTAGTAAAACGGGATTCAGGAGCTACATAAAGCTCACAGCCAATAATTGGTTTGATATTCTCTTTTACGCATGTTTTGAAGAACTCAACAGCGCCATACATATTGCTCTGATCGGTCAAAGCTAAAGCCGTCATTTTATGTTCAGCTGCTTTTGCTACTAAGCTTTCTATAGAAGCAGTTGCATTCAAAATAGAGTACTGAGAATGCGTATGAAGAGAGTTCCAGCTCATCTTAACTTAAAACTCCTTTTGCGGACTATTTTTCAGTAGCTTGTACAGCTGGATGAGGGGTACTTTTCATGCCCCATAAAGGAGCTAGTAAAACAGCAGCGATCACACCACAAGAACCTAACACAACAAAAAAACCCTGCCAACCCCAAATTTCGACTACTTTGGTAATCGGATAACCTGCTGCTGCTGCTCCCAAATATGCCCACCAGCCAGCAAACCCTGTTGCAGTCCCCGCAGCTTTTTTATGAGATAATTCAGCAGCGGACATCCCAATCAACATTTGCGGACCAAAAATTAAAAATCCAATGGTAAACATCAATCCATAATCCAAAAAGAGCATGCCATGAGGAACCCAATACAAGCCTACAATTGCTAAAACCACAGCTAGGCTAAACAGTACATTAATGGGACCGCGACGCCCCTGAAAGACTTTATCAGAAGCCCAACCAGCAACTAAGCTACCAAAAATCCCTCCAGCCTCAAACCAAAATACGCTACCACTTGCGCTAAGCATAGAATAGCCTTTTGCTTTCATCAGAAAAAGCGCCCCAAAATCATTGACAGCTTGACGAATCACATAAACAAAAAAGTAAGAAATGGCAAGAACCCAAATATATTTATTGTTCAGCACATACTTAAGTAAAATTTCCTTAGAAGAGAACTCTCTTTCTTCTTGATGCTTTGCAGAAGGATAATCATTTTTATATTTTTCAATAGCGGGTAATCCTAAAGATTGAGGGGTGTCTCTTAAACGATTAATTAAAAATAAACCGATTCCAATACAAGTAAATCCAGGTACATACATTGCATAACGCCAGCCCCATTTTTGCGCACAAAAAGCCGCTATAAGAGGAATAAGAGCTCCACCTACACTATGCGAAGTATTCCACAGCCCCCACCAAGTTCCCCTCTCTTTTTGAGAATACCAATGCGTAAGCAAGCGGGCGCAAGGAGGCCAACCCCACCCTTGAAACCAACCATTGCATCCCCAAAGCAGAGCAAATAGCCATACAGAGGAAGAGAGACCAAATAACACATTAAAGACACCAGTTAGAATCAAGCCGATAGCCATAAAAAATCTAGGATTGGAACGATCGGCAAGAACACCGCTTAAGAACTTACTAATTCCATAAGTAATAGACAAAACACTAGTTAAAATACCCAAATCGCTAATCTGTAATCCTAATTGTTGCATCATAGCTGGCATAGCAAATGTAAGACTTTTACGGGTGAAATAGTAAAATATATAACCTATATACATTCCGTAAAAAATACGAAAACGCCAATATTTATAGCGCTCTTTAACCTCATTGGGATCTTGAATTTCAGGAGCATAAGGAGCTGGTCTTAAGATATTCAGTACGCTCATATACAGCTTTCTCCTATTAAAGTTTATAAAACAAAAAGCGTCTTAAGAAAATGAAACGACTATTTTTTTCCAGACTTCTTTTCTTGATTTATTTTTTTATATTCCTCATTAAAAGAAAAAGCTAGTATATGCTTTTCTTTAAAGGTTTATCATGAGTATTCCACCCAGCAATTCAGAACCCTATAAAAAAATCATTGTGAATCGCGTTGAACAAAACAAAAAATCAGATAATTCGTTCAGTCAATTTCCCGCCGATTTAACATATCCTAACCCAGCTTCCATACTTGTTTGCTTTTTTAAGAAGTTTATCATGCACTTCTCTTTTAAAAACAAGTTATCCACCAAAGCTTTAAAGCAAGATCTCTTAGAATTAAAACAACTTTTTATTTTACTTTCTATAGAAGATCTTAGTCATCAATTAGAGTTCATACAAAAACTTTCGCTATTATGGCATAAAATCATCGAAGATTGCAACCCTATCTCTATTTCCCTATCAAAAGGCTCTGATTTTTTAAAAAAAATAGCAGACTTTATTCAAATAATTAATCACTTTCCTGCTAAAGAAGACCATTCTTTAGGTTATTATCTCCAAGAGCATGTAGGTGAGAAGTGGGTTCCTTTCCCGTTTATGGAACTTCTACAAGAACTGCACACAGACTACCAAAAAACACAGGATAAGAGTTACTTGGCAGATTGGATTAAAATTTTATCTTTAATCATAGATGAGTTGCCTTCAAATGCTCCTTAGAAGGCAACAAAAAAATTAATTTAAATTAATTTTCAAAAACATCAATTGAAGCTCCTAAAGGAAATTCTGAATCCTCTGAAGAAGTAGATAGTGGAGTCGGAGGATTGGAATCTGGAGTCTCATGACCATAAGGGTTCTGCTCAATATTTTTGTTTAAATTTTGTCCTAATCCCTCTAAAGGAGTTATAGGATCCGGATTCCGTTCTTTTAAGTATTTCTCAAACATAGCCATATTTAATGGATCTTGAGGCGGACGTGGAAGCCTTTCTAAAGTCATAGAAGAAGACGCTTGATCAAAAGGATTCTGTTCAAACCCTTGTAAATCTTGTTGCTCAATATTTTTACTTGGTGGGGCAGAAAGATGCCGGAAATTGCTTTCTGAATCCTCTGAAGAAGTAATAGGAGTTATAGGATCCGGATTCCGTTCTTTTAAGTATTTCTCAAACATAGCCATATTTAATGGATCTTGAGGCGGACGTGGAAGCCTTTCTAAAGTCATAGAAGAAGACTCTTGATTCATTGGACCGATTTTTTCTTTAGTAGTAGATTGCTCTTGCTGCGAGGAAAGGCTCTCATTAGGGACAGTTGCCTTTAGATTGTAACCTGTTGGTAACACCATATTTAACCTCTTTAATACATAGATTTTTTTTGCAAAAAAGATTGTAACTCAAACTGTAAAAAATATTAAACTTCTTTTTGAAGGACTAGTTTTTTTATTTGAATTTTCAAAAATTCAAGGGAAGAACAAATTGCTGACAAAATTTAGAACTATATAAAAAAAATATATACTAATGCTAACCTCCTTGTTAAATTGAATAAGGTTTGCTTTTTTTAACCTAATCTTAGGCCTATATGAAGACATTAGAAGTAAAAAATCTAAAAAAATCTTTTAAATGTAAAGGGAAAGTAATACCGGCTGTTGACGGAATCTCATTTGAGATTAATCCAGGAGAAATATTTGGTCTTCTAGGAGCAAATGGCGCTGGGAAATCAACAACCATCAATATTTTGACTGGTATAACTACTCCAGATAGTGGAGAGGTCAAAATACTTGGAAAAGATATAATAAAATATTCAGAATATGTAAAAAATAAAACAAATGTTGCTACAGCATATTCTTCTCTTTCTTCTAATCTGACTGTTTATCAAAATCTCCTTGTTTATGCTCGTCTCTTTGGAATTCATAACGCTAAATCTAGAATTTATGAATGTTTATATGATTTCGAAATTGCAGAGATTCAAGATAGAAAGATCGATAAGCTTAGCTCAGGTGAAAAATCTCGCGTAAATCTCGCTAAAGCTTTTCTAAACAATCCTGTTTTACTATTGCTCGATGAGTGTACAGTAGGCCTAGATCCAGACATTGCTGATAAAATTAGAACTATCATAAAAAAACATCAGTCAAGAAACGACACTGGCATTTTATTTACATCACATTATATGCCTGAAGTAGAATACCTATGCGATAGAATAGCATTTATGGCTAACGGGAAAATTATTTGCATAGATTCACCTGAACGGTTAATAGAAAAATACTCATCCAATCTTATTTCAGTACAGCTGCACGATGATATAGACAAGTTGGAAACATGGCTCCTAAAGAAGAACATCCCTATTCTCAAAAAAGAAAATCGATTAATTCAATTTAGAGCACAGGCCTCAGGAATATCTGTAGTTAAAGAACTATTTAAAGCAAATTTACCGGTAGAACACTTTGAAATAAAAAAAACAACTTTAGAGGATATTTTTATAAAGATATCAAGAAGTGAGAAATGAAATTACATAGAATTCATGCTTTATTAATTAAATATTTCTATATAAGTAGTAGTATTGAAAGAATGGCAGATATTTTTTTCTGGCCTCTTGTTGATGTTTTTGTTTGGGGATTTTTATCCTACTATCTATCAAACGTAATAGGAAAAGAAATTGCCTTTACCTTCTTACTAGGGGTATGCTTTAGACCCTTTGAACTAAGAGGAGTGCAAGATTTACCAGTTTTTATTCTAGAAGATTATTGGTCCCGAAATTTATATAATGTTTTCTCTTCTCCGCTTAGAATATCTGAGTTACTTACTACTATTTCTATTATCTCTTTCATCAGATCCTTAATTTCTTTTTGCTTTATCTCCTTCATAACAATATGGATATATGATTTCAATCCTATTAAAATGAATACATCTATGTTGCTAATCTCAGTTCTAATTCTTTCTGTTTTTGGATGGAGCATAGGAATGATGGTTAGCTCATTGATTATTAGATATGGCCAGAGAATACAGTTTTTAGTTTGGAGTGCTTTCTGGGTATTACAACCTTTTTCATGCACTTTCTATCCCTTAAAAACACTGCCGCCTTGGGCTCAAAAAATCGCTCAATATCTCCCTACAACCTACGTATATGAAGGATTTAGATCGATCTCTCCCGATATATCATGGGAAGGCATAAAATATGCTATCCTTGCAAGTTTTGTTTGTTTAGCAATTGGGGGATATCTTTTTGTTAGATCATTTAAATATGCGCGAAAAAACGCTCTATTAGCACGAAGTGATTAAGCTGACACCTTGCATAAAGCTCTTGGCACTTACTTTTTTTTAAATACATTAAAAAAATTCGCACTCTTTTTTTCTTTTATAGTATATTATTGATGTTATGATTTTTTAGAGAACAAAACTTATGTTTACCCTTGGAATATCTGGTGGATTTGATAAACCTGAATATAGTTTTCTACCAAAGGTGCCCGTGTGGTTATATCATGATGCTGGTGCAGCAATTTTCAAGGATAAAGAATTAATAGCTGCGGTGGAGCAAGAAAGATTTAATAGAATTAAAAACACAACTAAGTTTCCTGTTGAAGCTATTCGTTATTGCTTAGATGTAGCAGGCATTGAATTAGATCAGGTTAAAAATATCGGATATTATTTCAAAAATGACTTTGTTAATGAAGAGCTTAACTTACAATATATTCAATATCCTTCAGTCCCTATTAAATCATGTGAAGAACTCTTAACAGAACGATTCAGAGAATATTTTTCCCCTCATTTTACTAGCTCAAAACTTACATTTGTACAGCATCATCTCTGCCATGCGCACATGGCTTATTATCAATCTGGGTTTAATGATGCTCTAGTATGCATTATTGATGGTCAAGGTGAAAAAGAATCTATTTCTCTTTATTCTATCCAGGATGGAAAATTAAATTTTATTACTGATTATCCTGATAGTCAATCTCTTGGTAGTTTATATCTACAATCAATCCGTATATATGGTTATTACTTCTTCGATGAATATAAAGTAATGGGATTAGCGCCCTATGGAGATTCTAGTAGATATCGTCATATTTTCCAAAAGATCTATAAACTTCTTCCAGATGGCAAATATGAATACACTGTTCCTCTTGCAGGTATTA
>JBAUFS010000002.1:0-8991 GCA_049679255.1 Candidatus Rhabdochlamydia sp. | reverse complement strand
CTTTTGGGAAAATATTCCATTTTTTCTTGGGCACAAGTTTTTCGAAATCTAATCGTGAAATCATCAACAAGGCAAAATAATTCAGTAATTGCTAGTTCGTCCATTTTGAGCCTTTTTTGTTTTTGATTGTATGAATCAAAATATCATAAACGATAAAAGGCTCTTTTTCAATATGTTATGATAGATCTTACGTTAAACTGGCGTTTATGTTAAACTGGCGTTTATGTTAAACTGGCGTAACACTTAATTCTATCATTGCGTCTGATGAAAATGAACCCTTTGTTATGGTAGATTTTGGAGAAAACGAACAAGCTTTACAAGCTATAGAATTAAATATGAACGAAGCACGCCTCCTAAAAGAAAAAATTGAGGCTTATCAAACAGGAATATCTTCCAAAGATTCTTGGCTAATCTATCTTTTAGAAAAAGCGTTAATACTCCCTGCTCAAACAACAGTTGCCTGTTTACTTTAAGGATTAATCGCTACATCAGCTGCACAACGAAATCCATAGGTTCCGTTCATGGTGCCTGGATTATTTCGGTGTCTATGAGAACATCTAAGATCTTCTTTTAAGCTTTTCCAGCAGCCTCCACGCAACACGCGATATACCCCTTGCTGCGGTCCTTGAGGATGATTTGGTTCTTGAATGGACAGATCGTAATACTGGTAATCATACCAATCTTGGCACCACTCGTAAACATTACCTGCCATATCATAGAGACCGTATTCATTAGGAGGATAACTAAGCATAGCTGTAGTATCAGAACTAAAGAAGTTAGCCTGTGTTCGATCTATGTCTTGTCCTGTTGGATAAAGGAAATCCTCTTTCCCTCCATAGGAGGCAATCTCCCATTCAGCTTCAGTTGGAAGCCTTTTTCCCACCCATTTAGCATAAGCTATGGCTCCATACCATGTAATGCCTACCACAGGGTGTTTAGCATAACCTGATTCAATGCTAAGCTTTCCTCCACTGCGTTTAATTCTAGATTCACGCAAACGGATGATATCGTTGTTTTGTCCGTCTTTTTCTCCTCCCATCGCTTCTAAAAAACGGACAAATTGCTCATTGGTTACAGGGTGAATATCTAAAGCAAAAGAATGCATGTGTATTAAATGTCGCGGGTGCTCATCGCGTGCACCTTGATTACTCCCTCTTAAATAAGCACCAGAAGGAATGATCACCATATCAGTTAAAATAGGTTGAATAGCTTTTTCTTCTTGTGGTTTTGGCTTATAAGGAGAAACCGTCATTTCTGCTTGAAAAATAGCCCCGGGATCTGGCTCAAAGGAGGGCCTTGTTAGCTCTTGTGGGTTCAAGATGGGTTTGGCATGACAGGCTGTAGTAAAGGAAACCTTAGTTCCCATAATGTATTTTTCTGCTTGCAACCTTTCTAAATGCGCTTCACAAGAAGAAAGAGCAGAAATATTGACCAGTTCACTCATTTTTTCTTGCAAGGGTCCTAAACGCATTTCAGGTTCTGTTTGTAAACAACTACAAATCAAAGCATCCCATTGCCATTTTAAATCAGAGATTTTTTGAGAAGGAAGTTCAAAAAAACCTTCAGGAAATTTACGCATCAAAAGATAATATAATAACACGCCAAAAGCCCATGCATCTGCTTTAGGCTGGCTTCTCCAATTAAATTGTCTTTTTTGCTCTGGAGCTAAAAAAGGAAATTGCTCAATAAAAGAACGATGAACTTCCTTAGCGCAAGCTTCATCCCAGGGCCCCGTTGCATAATTTTTGCCATTTGTGTCACAACCTATTTCCAAGCCGTAAAAAGAGCTCATTGCATGATAGATGCGACTCAAAACAGCTAACGGCCCAATGATATGTGATAAACCAAAATCTGTTACAATAGCTTCTGGTCCTTTAGAGGTATAACGAACCAGAATGTTGCTAAGTTTCAATGTTCCATGAGCAAGCGGCTTTTCTTGGGCGTGCGCATAATCAAGAGCAGAACTAACTTGCTGAGCAAAACAGAGAATCGTCTCTTCTGGCAAATCAGGAAATTTCTGTAAAAACTGAGATAGATTTAAGCTGGGTTGTTGATCTTCATCTAAAACAGCTTCTATAATAATTGCATAGCGCTTATCTAAAAATAATGCGTTGTAAATTTTTGCAATATGAGGATGGTTTAAATGAGCTAGTTGAGCAATATGTGCTTCAAATCGGGCAATAAAATCGGTATCAGAAGAGAGCTCTTCGGGTAAAATTTTTACAATGTATTGTTTTTGCAATAAGCGATGTTCTGCAAGATAGGTCTGTCCTAAGGCCCCTCGTCCCAAAGGTCTTAACAACTCATAATCCCCGAAGTGAGTCATTACCATAAATTATCTCTCCTTGATTTTAGTTTTTTAAAGAACCCCTAAGAACTTTGCTAGATACCATGCAATAACCAACACAAATGCAGCAACAGCAACCCATAGCAAATTAGGTAACCATTTAATTCCTCCACCCATACTACCGCGCACTTCTAAAGTTCCAATACCATAAGAAAATTCATGTTTTTCTACTGGCATATGAAAAACTTGAGGGTTTTGGCGAATCATATGCTCGATGTCTACTCCTAAAAATTGCGCATACTGCTTCATAAATCCTAGAGCGTACACCCCGGAGATGTATTGGTCGATCTCTCCTTCTTCGATTGCTTCTAGATAACTAGAACGAATAGAGGTTGCATTCTCTGCTTCTTTCAATGATACATTCAATTCTTGGCGTTTAGCTTTAAAAAGCTCTCCTACGCTTTTAAGTTCTGCACTCATATCCCTCCTTTAGAATTTCAAGCACTAATCATGAATAATATTCCCATCTTAGGAAGCATCATAGCATTTTAATTGCAAATCTATCCTTGTTTTTTTTCAAAATCAATGTAAAATTACAATAATTTCATTATTTTTAGATTAAAATGACATTTCAAAAGCGTTCTTGTTTTGTAACAACCATGGATCTTAAGCTGAAAGATCAGCTGCGCGAAGATCTCATCGATCAAGGATTTTCCTTGACCACACCTGCTTATACGTTTTTTTCAGCAAAAAAAAAAGGAATTAGTTGCACTTTGTACACATCTGGGAAACTGATGATACAAGGAAAAGAAATGGATGAGTTTATTAGATTTTATATAGAACCTCAAATCTTACAAACCCTTACTTATTCAAATCCAGAGCCGACTGATACCTCAGAGAGAATTGGGGTAGATGAAGCTGGCAAAGGGGATTTTTTTGGTCCTTTATGTATTGCAGCAGTCTATGCAGATAAGAAAAAAATCCAAGCCTTATTAACTTTAGGAATACGAGATAGTAAAACGCTTTCCGATCCTACAGTGATTGCGCTTGCTTCTAAAATCAAAGCGATCTGTCCTCATGCACTTGTTATTCTCAAGCCTAAAACCTATAACCAGCTCTACGCTCGTTTTCAAAATCTTAATCGCCTGTTAGCATGGGGACATGCAACTGCTATTGCAGAGCTTGTGCAAAAAACACATTGCAAACGAGTAATTATTGATCAATTTGCTAATGAAATTGTTGTTTTAGACGCTCTAAAACAAAAAAAGCTCGATTTAGAGTTGACACAACGTCATCGAGCTGAGAGTGATTTAGTGGTAGCAGCTTCTTCTATTTTAGCGCGAGCTGCCTTTTTACAAGGACTTTATGATTTACGCCTATTTTATAAAATCCAGCTCCCTAAAGGAGCATCTCAAGAAGTTATTCGAATAGGAAAAGTCTTTTGTACCAAGTATAGCAGCTCTTTATTAGAGGAAATAGCCAAACTGCATTTTAAAACTCTACAGGAAATTTTAGCGCATTAATTCAAAAGAATCGATAAAGGTCTTATAGCTTGCTTCATCATAATACTGTGCTTCACATTCCATTGCCATTAGATAAAAGCTGTTTTTTACCATTAAGGCTCTTCCTTTGAAATACATTCCTTCTTTACAGATAAACAAATCTAGTACGGTATGACCATTTACTAAAGAAAGCTCATGAGTAAGGCCCGGATTATGTTTAAGAAGACCTTCTACAAATCCTTCTAAATTTTTATTTGCATAGGTTTGATCTACGAAATCTGGATATTGAGCAATTAAGAGTAAAAATGTGGTTTTTTGATCTATAGCAGAGATATAAGCATCGTATTTTAAATCAAACCCTATTTCAGGAAGACGTAATTTTTCTGATAAATGATCTGGGTATTTAGGAAATTTCATACAACATTCGCCGTTGATAGAACGAAATTCCTGCCAATGATTCTTTGTCTTACTTATTTCTTCGCTAAGAACTGGATCTACTCTCGTCTCTTTAGCATCAAGCGAAAATGATGTAAGCGCTAAGCCCAAAGCACAGCAAAGCCCTCCTATTTTTACGATTGAATATAGTTTTCTCATAATCTATCTCCTATTTAAGTCTTTGTAATAAACCAGCTAACCACTCCACTGATCAATATAGATAAAATTACCACTGCTATAATGGGAATGATGATATTTAATAATCCTTTCCAAATAGAAAATCCTTGAACTTCCCTAAGACCCTGTATCAGAATGATAAAAGACCAAATAGCTGCAATCCATTGCCCTAACATGACTAGTAGAAACAGTCCTGTTTTGTTTGCCAATGTGATTTCTGCAGGAAAATCTGAATACAAAGCTTGTTCTTTAAATACGCCAATCAAAAGGATCCATACCAATATGTTGATTAATACCGGTAAATTCGACCAGACAACAACACATCTAACTTGTTTAAAAGGAGCGTTTCCCCCTATAAGGCGTCCACACCACTGTAAAATATAAGCGGTAATGGTAATAGATATTAAACCAAATACTATACCCAATAGCAAGGAGCCAAGCAATATAGCCCATAAAGGATAGAGAGTGATTAAAGAGAACATCTTGGAAAAGCTCAATGCTATGGTAATTCCATAAATCCAAGAAAGCCTTTTAAATCCATAGCTTGGATCCTTAGCTACAAGAGCTTGAATGGTTGCTCTGGGTTTGGTCCAAATATCGCGCCAAGGATACATATTTTTCCTCTTTATTTATCTTCATAATAAATTCAAAAATATAACTAATCAACAATAAACTATGCATGATTTAATTTAATTAATAACTCGTTGCAAAACAACATAATAAAAAAGCCGTTATTTTTGTAAATAACGGCTTTCATAAATCACCTATTTTTAAAAGATTATTTTTTATTAATTATGTAGTCTATCTTCTTCTCTTAAGATTTCTATATCCCCTTCCATATCGCTATAATCCTCATCTTCATCATCATACTCAATTGCGATATTTGTATGATGTTGATTAGAGTAAGCAAGAGAGCTTATCAGTAAAGTGCAAACTAGTCCTAAGTGAAGTATCATATTATCTCCTAAAAGATGTTTGAAAACTCATCTTTACAAATTGGTCGCTGATTTTCAATAAAAAAAAAGGATAGATTTTTTTTAAAATTTTTTAATTTCTTAATAGATGCTTTATATGATCTCATTCAATGCTTCTTGTAAATAAGGGTAACGAAAAGAGTATCCCGATTCTAGAAGCTTTTGTGGATAAACCTGAGAACTGGCTAATAACATCTCTTTTCCCATATCTCCTAAAGCTAAAGAAATAAGAGTGGAAGGGAGGTGAAAGAAATGGGGTCTGCGTAACTTAGTCGCTAAAATAGAGGAAAACTCTTTTTGTTTTACAGGATGGGGTGCTACTAGGTTAACAGCTTTATTTAACGATTCTGTCATTAAAAGATGATACAAAGCACCAATTGCATCATCAATCCCAATCCAACTTAAATACTGGTTACCAGATCCGATTCTTCCCCCTAAACCTAAGCGATAGAGCGGTAAAATTTGGTGAAGCATACCGCCCTTTACTCCTAATACAACGCCAAATCTAGCGCATACGACACGACAGCCCCGTTGCTCGATTGCTTCTAAGGCCATCTCCCACTGCTTGCAGAGTGAAGAAAGAAACCCTTCTCCTGCAGGAGAAAATTCAGTAACTTTTTCTTTGCAATCCCCGTAGAAACCAACGGCAGAAGCAGAAATAACGGTTTTAGGAGGAGAATACAAACGAGATAACACTTGAGATAGCAACCAAGTATCACGACATCTACTAGTGAATAGCTTTTTGCGGTATTTCTTTGTCCATCTATGAGCAATAGGAGCCCCTGCTAGATGGAAAACCGCATCAAAACCCTCAAAATCCTGTTTAGAAAATTGCCCTTCTATAGGATCCCAATATACGGTATCAGAGCGTACTTCTTGTTTGTGACGCACAAGTCTCATAACACTATGACCGGCTAATCGTAAAAAGGCTGTAAGTTGAGAGCCCATAAATCCATTAGCTCCACTCACTAAAACCTTCAACGGAGCACTTGAGTATTTATCAATTAACTCAAGATCATCTTTCATCATTTTTTGACGCCATTTTAAAAGTCGTACAAACCGCTTAAGCGACCTATTGGCCAGTTTTCATCCTCTTCTGGGTCAAATATATATAGACAGTTGCAATTGAGAGGCATACTTTAAGACAGGATTGTCTTGAAATTCGTAGATCACGCTGAAATCAAATAATTTTGGTCATAAATATAAAGATAAAAAAGCGTAAGAATTCTTAAAAAAACCATTCTTACGCCTCATGTAGCTACATTTTGCAACTACCACCCTTATCTTTTGAACAGCAGCAACACATATGTCTCCAGTGCGGAATCCAACGCAAACTCCAAAGACCGGCTAGACCTATTAGTGCATAAACTAAGCGACTTAAACCAGCCATTTGGCTTCCGAATAACCAAGCGACAAAATCAAACTGAAAAAAGCCTATTAAGCCCCAGTTTAAAGCCCCAATCACAATTAAAATAAAAGCGAGAGTATTTAAAAACTTCATTTGTTCCTCCTTAATACTCCATGCATGTCCGTTTCAAGACAGCATGTCCCGTTAACATCATCTTAGAAACTTTTTATTCATTTGTCATCTTTTTTTTTCAAACAGATGTTTTCAAATGACACCCGACCCTTTTTAACAGATCGCAAAGCATTTCTCTTCGAAAAGAATTAGTTTTTTCCAAATCAGGATGAATCATAGATAAATAGGGATCTTTTTGATCCAATAAATCTGGCAAATATTCAAAATGAACACCGCTTAATAGCACTTTTCCCTGTCCGTAGTCAATTTCTACAATCGCAGGGGGTTTTTGAGGTAAATCGAGATAACAAGATAATATCTTTATTTCTGTAGACTCAGAACTAAAAAAACAACCTCCATTAAAATACACATGTAAAGAACGATTTTGCCAATTAATCAGAGCATTGCAAGCCCCTTTAGAAGAATTATATGTATATTTTCCTACTCCATAAGCAGGACCTTTAGCAATCCCAGGAAAAAAACACAAAGAACGCTCATCCAAAATCTCCAAGTTTGTCCCTTTTTCAAATTCAATTCTTGCACACGCAAAATAGGCTCCTGCGCAAATTCCCAGGTAATTACCTTTTTCCTTTACATAGGAGCGAATTTTATCAGTTCCCTTTCCAGCTAAAGCACTTTGATAAAAGACATCTCTACCACCAGGCATAATAAATAACTGCGTATCTTTTTCCCAATTTTCTTCTATAACGCAGCGGGCATCTAGCCTTTTTATTTTTATTTCAGGATCGAGCTCTTGCTTTAAGCTATGAACCAAATGCTTCAAGGAAACTCCATCCACTCCTTTATCTGCATAGACTACAACCTGGTTTTTCATATAGGCCCCTTAGTTCTTACTAAGCATGGGACAAATAGAATATCTAGGCAAGAAGGAAGAATATCTTTGTTCAAACGATTCTATATATTTTTATTTCATTCTAAAAAAAACTATCCTGCACAAGAGGATCTTTTTCTATTAGAATTAGATAATTTAATAACAAGATTTAATGAAGAATTATTATTTTTTTGACATCGGAAACCTGTTTAGCTATACCTGCTTTTATTAGCATTTCAAACGGTTTTTATTTAAAAAACCATAAAGAATGAGTTGTAAATAGCAACTTGTAAAATAGAACATAAAAGAAGATGCATAAACCATAAGAAAGAGAGGTTTATATGGAGACCACAGACAAATCAACTACAGAAGAAACCAAGCTTAACCAAATCCCCCTGAGCTTTAGACTGCTTGCAAAAGAAGAGCTAAAAAAAGAGATTAACCAACATAATCCCTCCCTTCTGTTAGATCCTGATAAAATATACATAAATATAGCTCGTGGTGCGACAATCTCCTCAGAAACATTACTAGAGGCTCTACTTAAAAAAAGCATAGGTGAAAGCTCTCTCTTAAATGATCCGCTGGCCGGATTATATTCCCATCCAGAAAGCGTTACCATAGAAGATCAAATCCAAGAGCTAGAAGTTAAAGATATAAAAAGAATCATCGATTACTTAAGTTCCACACTTGTTGACGCTTATTATCAGCAAATGGATATCTTTTGGAAATCAAGGATCTCTATTCCCCAAGAGCTGCAAGTAAGCCCTCTAAGTGAATTTTTAAAAGATCTTATAGAGAAATCCTGTCTAATAGAAAAAGTATATCAAGTAGATAGCATGTATCCCAACTTAAAACAAGTCGTAGTTGCTTATTTTAGTAAAAAACTAAAGGTTTTATACAACAAGAATATCGACCCTAATACAGTAAGCATTCGTCTTTTTAAGAAAGGAGAAGAAAATAGCCATCCACCTTTTTTAAGCTTTGATTTAATCCATTTTATCTTGAATTACTATTCATCAAAATGGCTATTATCTTTTTTATCCGATAGTAATGCTCTAAAAGTTCAAATTAATCAAGATACTCAGAATCTAAAATCTAATAAAATTCTTCAAGCAAATGACCTTCTTGCCATAAAATCTACTTACCAGACAAAGTTAGAGCGTTTTTGGCAAAACAACTCCAATAACTATCAAATATTAGCTAAATTTTCCTATCTTAGAGCTCTTTTGGAGCAGCAAAGTAGCGTATTTGAGCTCTCTGATAAA
>JBAUFS010000001.1:0-9127 GCA_049679255.1 Candidatus Rhabdochlamydia sp. | reverse complement strand
TTTTCAGAGCGCATAAAGAACGAAATTAGATAATGAATAAATATTGAAAGAGGCATCATTCCCACTTCTTTACAACCCGAAGGGGCAAATCATACGCAAAATAAATTTATATTAAAGAAGAAAATTTGAACATTACATCTAATTTGATGAAGCCGCTTGTCTTTCCCAATACTGGTTTAATGTAAGAAGCACAGCCTCTTTTAGTTTAGAGTTAACAGATGGAAGACGATCTACAACTGTCTGTGCCCATTGAAAGTATTGATCGATGTATTTTCGGCTCCAGCCTTTAGGAGGGTGATTTAAAAGTTCTAATGTATTGCAAAGAGTATCAGCCAATTGAACTATGGCTGCAGGTTTTGATCGATTTGACGCATTAATGGTTTCTTGTCGTTTTTTCTCTTGCAAGGATACCTTTCTGTCTCCTGTCAGCTCGTTTACTACTTCAGCAACTTGCATCCCAAATTTTTTTTCGATTTCTTCTACTGTTGTTTGCGTATCTTTTAGAGTATCATGCAGTAGACTTGCTAAAATACTTGTTAAATCCCTTACTTCTCCCACACTCATGACTTTATAGGCAACCTCAAAACAGTGAGACACATAAGGGGTTTTACGATCATTTTTACGTGTTTGAAAACGGTGTTTTTCCGCGGAAAATTGCATGGCTTGCAAGATCTCTTCTACTTCGTTTAAAGTAACTCCTTTTTCTCGACAATAAGCAATAATAAGCTCTTCTGTTAATAGGTCAAATTGCGTCATAACAATTTCATCATTATGTACAACCTTACCAACTAAAGTTCTTGTCTCTTCTATTTTTTCTTGAACGACCTGCTTAGTAAACTGCTGAGTAGATTCTTGGCAAATAGATACTTTTGGCTTTACATCATCAGCATAAGAGCTGGTCATTATAGTTAAAACAAAACAGGTTAACGCACAATTATTCATAAAAATTCCCAAACCAAGGTTTAGATTGTCGTAAAAGATAAGTATATACAAAAGAAGAAA
This sequence comes from Candidatus Rhabdochlamydia sp., assembly GCA_049679255.1. Taxonomy (GTDB): domain Bacteria; phylum Chlamydiota; class Chlamydiia; order Chlamydiales; family Rhabdochlamydiaceae; genus Rhabdochlamydia. Next base: position 8,125 of record JBAUFS010000001.1, on the reverse strand, counting down.
TTTTCTGACATTAACGTTTTTTATTTACCAAAGAAAAAATGCTTATGCTCTTACAACACAAACAATTCCATGGGATGTGTTAACGGAATTAATTCTGATTGGTCCATTATAAATACATGTTCAGGATGGATAATTTTACACAAATTTTTCAAGCTCTCACTTTTAAGCACAATAAAATCCACTTCCGATAAAGAAGACAGCAATAAGACAAATTCTTGGTTTGGATTTGTATCACAGATATAAACAATGAGTTTTGATTGAAGTTTTTTTGAACACAGCTTTCGAAAAGTAGAAAATAAAGCTGTTGACATCCCTCTTTGACTATTTACTCCAAGAACAGTATACTTGACATCTTTTAAAGATTGTTGCAAAGCAAAAAGGTGATGTTCTTCAAAGATCTTATTCTCGACATCCATTTCTAATAGCCTTTGAGCTATGTGAGACAGGGTCACCCGTGCGCAACCTAGCTTTTCAATAGCAATTCCTGCAGCAATATTGGAAAGTTGAATTGCGTGGTTTATATCCATCTGATTGGCTAATGCAATACTCATCATAGCAAGAACTGTATCTCCCGCACCTGTTACATCTTTCACTTCTTTAGAAGGCACAGAAAAATCACATGTATATCCTGGCTGGGTAAATAAAGACATTCCTTCTTCTGAACGTGTAATGAGAAGCATTTCTACAGAGCATTGGCTAAAAATAACTTCAGCTACTTGAACTAAAGAACTCGTTTTTAAAAGTTTTGCAGCAGCAATTGCTTCAGACAGATTGGGTTTGAGTACCGTAGCTCCATTGTACTTGCTAAAGTCTTCTCCTTTAGGGTCAACAATAACAGGAATAGAGCGTTTTTTAGCTAACTGAATCACAGCTTTTAACAAAGCGCATGATAAAAATTCTTTACCATAATCAGAAATGGCAACTATTTGTATCGTTTCCAAAAGAGCTGGCAATTGTTGGATAAGCTTTTTTTCTAGGTCTTGTAATAAAGGGGTGACTTCTTCATGATCAAATCGCAAAATTTGCTGCGAATCTGCAATTAATCGATTTTTAACAGGGGTCTTGTATCCTTTCTGAGATAACAGTGCTTGGACATTAACCTCTTCTGCTTCCAAAAAATCATATAGCCACTTTCCTGCAAAATCATATCCTATTCTCCCTACAGCAGTAACTTGCGCTCCTAGAGAGACAAGGTTTAACACAACATTCCCCGCTCCTCCTGGACGGTTTTCTTCTTTTTCTACATGTAAAATAGGAACTGGTGCCTCTGGAGACATCCTTTTGATTTTACCTGTTGTATAAGTATCTAATAGAAAGTCGCCAATAACTAAAACATGTACAGGGTCAAATTGGCTAAGCATGCCGCTGAGCTTTACCATCGCTTATCCACGATTAAATAATTTTGCACATAGTCTTCTACTGCATCTTGTATAGAATGCAGTTTAGGCTGCCTCACATTTTTTTTATATTTTGTCATATCTGCACAGGTATAATTTTGATATTGAGAACTGAGTTCTTTAGGCATTTCTATAAATGTAATGTTAGGTGGTATTTTCAACGCTTTAAAAATAGCTAGAGCTAAAGAGCGCCATGTAGTAGTAGCTCCAGACCCTATATTAAAAATACCGCTTAAGGAATTTTTTAAGAAATCACAGGTCATCTGACAGGCGTCTTTTACATAGATAAAATCGCGACATTGCTCTCCATCAGCAAATTGATCTGGATCTGAAGAAGCAAATAAACGAATCACCTTTTCCTTTTGCGCAACTGATACCATTTTATAAATCATGGAAGCCATATGTCCTTTATGATTTTCATTAGGTCCAAAAACATTAAAGTATTTTAAACCTGCAACTTGATCAAGAACCCCCTGCTGTTTCAACCATAAATCAAAAGCGTATTTAGAAAAACCGTATGGATTCAAGGGCCTTAAACATTCGAGCCTAGCATGATCATCGATAAAGCCTTGAGATCCATCCCCATACGTAGCAGCAGAAGAAGCATAAATAAATCGGTGTTTTGCCCTAAGAGCATATTCAGCTAAACGAATGGAGTAACGCAAATTATTTTGCATTAAGTACTCTTTATTTTGTTCTAAAGTATCAGAACAAGCTCCTAAATGAATAAAAGCCTCTATCTCTTTTTCTTTGCCTTTCAACCAATCAAATAACTGATGCTTAGAAATAAAATCGACATATTTCTTGTTTAGGAGATTTTTCCATTTATTTGTTTTTTTGATATCATCGACTAAAATCAGATTGGTAAATCCTAGATCATTTAAATAGCGGACACAGCAAGAACCTATTAATCCCGCAGCTCCTGTAATTACAATAAACTGATCATTATTCATACCAATAGCCTAGCTTTCTTTGTAAAAAATGCACAGGATAAAAAATGATTCCTGATGATTCTGGTTTTTCTAAAGATCCAAAGCAGATAAAAGCTGTGCCGCTTCCTGTCATAGACACTTGTGTAAACCCCATTTCTAAAAGCTGATGTTTGATGATCTGTAGTTCAGGTTTTAGATGAAAAGCCGCCGGCTCTAAATCATTCTTTAAAATGAGTTTACCTTGAAGTGTATCGGATAAAGCTTGGGCACTATCCCAATGAGGCAACTTCCTCGCATCACATTTTTGATAAACGGTAGGGGTAGGCAAGCCAAATTGAGGCACTGCTAACCAAAAATGCGTGCTTGGCAGATTGGCTACATTCTGTATGATCTCCCCTTTTCCTTGGCAATAAGCAGTTCCTTTGGAAAAGAAAAAAGCCATATCAGAACCTAATTCAGCAGCCCAAAGAGCTAACTGATTTTCCTCAATTTGGTAGCAAGAGATCTGGTTAAGAGCCCACAATGTCGTTGCTGCATTACTACTTCCTCCTCCTAAACCAGCTTGCAAGGGAATATTTTTTTGCAGACAAACAGATAACCTTTGACTCCAGCCTGTTTTTTGACGAAATAAGGATACGGCTTGCCAAATGAAATTCTCTTGTAGATCACAGAGGTGATCTAAATTGCAATGAAAATGATCTTTATCAGCTAAGCTGATAGAAATTGTATCTGATAAGTTGATTGCTTGATAAAGAGAGGAGATTTGATGATACTTATCTTGTCTTTGATGATGTATACGAAAAAATAGATTAACTTTAGCGGGGGAAAGCAGCGTAAGAACTTGGTCTTTCCCCTTAAAATTTTCTAGATTCAAGAGACTTTCAAACCTCTTTAATTACATGCAAAGTAAATTGTGCAGGCACATTTTCTTTGAGAGAAAGAGAAATTTTATATGTCCCCAGCTCTTTAATAGTTGGAGTTAAAATATTACGACGATCTAAGTTAATCTGCTCGTTTTCCTGCAATAAGAGTACAATGTCTTGCGGTTTTACAGATCCATACATATGACCATCAGGATCTACCTTAACAAAAGTTTCCAAAGACATCCCTTCTAACTTTTTAGCAATTAATTCAGATTCTTCACGATCTAATTTTGCTTGCTGTTCTCTTTGTTCTTTAAGGTTTGCTTGATTACGTAATGTACGCTTATCAGGGAAAACCGCTCTACCTGTAGGGATCAGATAATTCCACGCATAGCCAGGCTTTACATGTACAATATCTCCGCTACGTCCAAGTTGTTCGACATCTTTTAAAAGTAGTAATTGACTACGTTGACGTTGGTTACGCATATATCTTCCTTTTAGTCTTGTGCAACAAATGGTAAAAGAGCCATATGTCTTGATTGTTTGATCGCTTGAGCTAATTTACGTTGGTAGTAAGCAGATACACCAGTAATTCTTCTTGGAATGATTTTACCACGCTCTGTAATAAAACGAACTAGTGTTTCAACATCTTTATAGTCAATATGGCGCACTCCAGCTGATTTAAAAGGACATTGCTTGCTTTTTTTTGCAAAGGGCTTCTCAACGGTTTGTTTTTCTTCATAACTAAACTCTATTTTCTCAGGAACGTTATCTGCTCTAAGAGTCATGAAGCGTATAAGATCTTCATTTAAATGATACTCTCTCCAAATTTCTTTGAAATAGCATGTATCGATCGTAAAATACATTACGTAATAATACCCTTCACGTCGCTTGTTGATTTCATAGGCCAGTTTTTTACGTCCTTGATCAAAAACCTTATGTTCTACCCCACCGCGCTCTAAAATACCATTTGTAATTTTCTCAAGCGCTTTTTGTCTAGCCTCATCGCTTAATGTAGCGCTTAAAACGTACATTCCTTCGTAGAGCTGGCTTTTTTGCTTAGCCATTTTTTTCTCCTTAAGTTTAAACCTAAATTATTTATCTATTTTTGCAATCTGGATAACTATGGGCCAATTGCATACTTGGAGCTATTCCTTTTGCAACCCATTCTGTTAAGACCAAGGCGGTAAAAGGGAGCAGCTCTTCTAGTATTTTTTGTTGTTCTTTAGTGAAGTTTCCCAATACATAATCAGATAAATCTTCTTCTAATGGTGGAAAATCCACACCAATTCTCAATCTAGCGAATTCTTCAGTGGTTAAACTTGAAAGTACGCTTTTTAACCCGTTATGCCCTCCAGAGGATCCTTTCATTCGCATTCTCATCTTTCCTAAGGCAATAGTGACATCATCACAAACAACCAATATCTTCTCTTGTGCAATAGAAAAGTATTCTACACAGCTCTTTATCGACTCACCACTTATATTCATAAAGGTCATAGGCTTCAATAAAATGACCTGCTTGTCTTGTATACAGCCTTGAGCTAAAGACCCATGAAATCGCATTGATTCACGAAAAATAAGGCTATGCTGATTAGCAAAAAAATCAACCGCTTCAAATCCTACGTTGTGCCGCGTGTTTTTATACTTTTCACCAGGATTTCCCAGTCCAACAATTAAATGTTTTTCTGTTTCTCTCAATTTTAAAACTCTTTCCTTTAGCGTTTTGCAATAACAGCTACAACATCATGATCTTTTGCTAGAACAGTTACATCACTTGTTATTCCTTGCAAATCTTTTACGCGTAAAGAATTTCCAATATTAGCGCTCTTTACGTCGATATCGAATTTTGTAGGAATATGCTTTGGCTGACATTTCACTCTCACATGACGCATTACTTGGCGCACAACTCCACCTAATTTAACCCCAATACACTCCATTGTTCCTATACAGTTAACAGGCACTTTTACATTTACATCTACATCTGTTAACTCTTGAAAATCAATATGTGAAACCTTATAGGTAATTACATGATATTGAATTTCTTTAATAATAGCCTGACACTCCTTTACCCCATCACTTAAGGTAAAAACAGTTATTGGCAAATGGCCTGGCTGCATTTGTCTTAGTACTGCATCAAACTCTTGACCATTAACGATTAGACTCGCAGGCTCTTTCTTTAAAGAATAGATAACAGCAGGAATATCCCCTACAGATCGAATCTGCTTTACTTCGCTTTTTTTCTGGCTAAAACGAGGTTTCACTACAAGCTTCATAATAAATTACTCCAAATTTCTAAGGTATTTCCTTAAGATAAAATTAAAACCGCGTAAAAAGTGAGGAAATAGATTTAGCATCGACAATTGATCTTATTGCTTCTGCAAATAAAGGTGCTACTGAGACAACTTCCACATTGCAATTAGGAGTTGGCACTGTATTACTCATAATTATCTTTTCAATCCCACTATTTTCAAAATTTCCTATAAATAACCCATGTGTAACAGCTGCAAAAACTGCGCTAGCTCCAGCTCTTTTACAAACTAAAGCTGCTTTTTTTAGAGTTCCTCCGGTTGAGCACATATCATCTACGAGCAAAACACGCTTCTGATAGACATCTCCCACTAAAGCAGATTCCACTTCATTTGCATTTACACGTCGTTTATCAATGACCGCAAAATCAATATTTAATTTTTCTGCAAAAGCACAAGCTAATTTAATACTACCCACATCAGGCGTCACCACTTGATTAGGTCGTAATTTCCGAACAGCCTCTACTAATACCGGGCGCGCATAAAGATTATCGACAGGAATATCAAAAAATCCTTGAATTTGTTCTGTATGCAAATCCATTGTTAATATACGCGTTACACCAGATCGTTGCAGAAGATCTGCAACAAGTTTTGCTGTAATCGGCTCCCTTCCCATCCCTCTTCGATCTTGGCGTGCATACCCAAAATAAGGAATCACGGCAATAATGGAACGAGCGGACGAACGCTTTAATGCATCAACAAAAATCAACAGTTCCATGAGATAGGAATTTGGATGGGGTGCCATTGATTGCACAACGAACACATCCTTACCACGGACACTCTCTAAAATAGAGATGCCTATCTCGCCATCTGGAAAAGTCTCAATGAGAGTTTTTCCTAATTCAACTTCCAAGTTTTCTGCAATTTGCTCTGCAAGCTCTCTGTGAGAAGTTCCTGCAAATAACATAAAAGAATTGCTAGAAGACATGGACATTGCTTTAAGTTAAATTAATTTGGGGTGGAAGGATTCGAACCTCCGAATGGCGGTACCAAAAACCGCTGCCTTACCGCTTGGCGACACCCCAGTATCCATAAACAGAACAAAGATTAGTTTTTTAGGGATTAAAAAGCAACTTTAAATAGATCTTTTTCCAGCTAATGGTCTGCTTATACGTCATTTAGGCTTGGCTTAAAAAAAATTGCACTTTCAGTAAACCCAAGAAAACTTTTCAAAAATTAGACGACTTAAAAGAGCAATTACAAAGATTGCTTCTGGAAGATTATCATCAAGAAAAATATTTACTCTCTTTGTTTTTCTGAACATGTTTATAACTTAAAAAACGTTTATAATTAATGCTAGAATAATAAAAAATTAATTTTTATGTATTTTAGTTATATTTAATTTAATATATAATTCAATGGGTTATTTAAAACAATTGAACAATTTAGGTAAAAGATGAGTATAAATCCTGTTTCAAATCTATATTATAATTCAAAAGAAAAAATAGAACTCAACCTTGTATCTATTCTAGATGAAGACCGCTTCGGTCTCTTCAAGAAAATTTGCTCCTATCTCAAACCTTTAGATATGCAAGCCTTTTTATCGACTTGTAAAACTCTCAGAATGACACATAAAAATTTTGAAGAAAATCATGAAATAGGCCACAAAGCTCTAATGACAAGAATTTTTTTTAATTCTTTTGGCAATAAATCCATAGAAGACTTATCTAACGATATAATTAACTTTTGCAAGGAAGGTAACCTTCCTGAACTTAAAGAACTACTTCAATCTCTTAAGATCTGCAATAAATTTCATGAAATTAGCGTAAAAACTTTAGATGAAGCGTTTTCTTTTGCCTGCATGTACACCCATGCAAAAATAGTACAGCTTTTTATAAAATCTGGCAGATTTCACGAAATCAGTCTAGATTGCTTAAATCAATCATTTGGACTTTGGGCTCCAAGGGATGATGGAACAACTATACAAACGCTTATAAACTCTGATAGGTTTCACGAAATTAGCCAAAAAAGTTTAGGAGATGCTTTAGATCACGCTTCAATCAATGGCCATCCAGGCGTTGTAGAAACTATTATAAATTCTACTAGAGCCTGTGAAATTAGTGTAAAAGCTTTAGGAAAAGCTTTAAAAAACGCTGCAGGAAATGGCTATATGGGTAAAAATACCCATCTGGAGAGTTTGAGATATCTTATAAGATCTCCTAGATATCAGGAGATAAGTCCAGATGGTTTAGGAAAAGCTCTTGAAGCAGCTTGTAGAAACCGGAGAAAGGATGCTGTTCAAGAGCTTGAGCAGTCTACTAGATTTAGTGAAATCAGTCCAAAATACTTAAATGAATCCTTCTATTGGTCTTTAAGAAATTTTGAGATTTTGTCTGCAAAAGTTTTTATAAAGTCCACTAGGTTCCATGAAATTTCTCTTGATAATCTAAGAGAAGCTTACCGTCTAGCTTCATCTCATCCAGAGCTTATGGAAGCTCTGAAACAATCCGGTAGAACTATATAGAATAAACCCTGACTAAAACTACACACCTTTACCCTCTATACTCAACAGCATTAGAAAAAAGACATTACAGATAATCAATTCATTGAATTTTTCTCATAGATTCTGCTAAGATCCCTGCTCATATGCAATCTACATCAAGCTTTTTAACACAAAATGAAAAAGA